>CAZOFZ010000010.1:0-13220 GCA_964579175.1 uncultured Nitrospirota bacterium
GCGGGTGCTTGTTTGACCATCTGAACGCGGAGCAGCGTGGCGACGGTGTCGGATTTGATCCGATCAATCATCGCCTCGAACATGTCGTAGCCTTCGCGTTTGTATTCCGTCAACGGCTCCTTCTGACCGTAGCCGCGCAGGCCGATCCCTTCCTTGAGCTGATCCATCGCCAGCAGATGATCCTTCCAGTGGCTGTCAATCGTCCGCAGGAAAATCTGCCGCTCCATCTGTCGGAGGATCGGCGCGCCAAACTCGGCCTCCTTCTTCCGGTAGGCCGCCCAAACCTGCTCCAGGAGCGTTTCCTTGAGGACTTCGCGCCCGACCGACGGGAAGCCGAGCGCTTCCTTCGAGAGGTGGAGCGACAGTTGATGGCCCAGCGACTCCACCAGACCCTCCGCGTCCCACCCCTCCGAGTAGCTCCCCTCCGGACAGTAGACATCCAGAATCGCCTCCACCTGCTCCGCGATAAACCCGCGTATATCCTCCTCCACCGTTTCGCTGGAGAGGACTTCGCGCCGGCGGTCGTAGATGACGATCCGCTGTTTGTTCATCACGTCGTCATATTCCAGGAGCTGCTTGCGGATATCGAAGTTGTGCGCCTCCACCTTTTTCTGCGCATTTTCGATCGCGCGCGTCACCATCCGGTGGACAATCGGCTCCCCCTCCTCCATCCCCATCCGGGCCATCAGGTTGGAAATCCGTTCGGAGCCGAAAATCCGCAGCAGGTCGTCTTCCATCGAAAGATAGAACCGAGACGATCCGGGATCGCCCTGGCGGCCCGATCGGCCACGCAACTGGTTGTCGATCCGCCGGGATTCGTGCCGTTCCGTGCCGATGATGTGCAGCCCCCCCAGCGCGATGACCTCCGATTTTTCGGCCTCGCAGGCGGCCACGATCCGGGCCCGGGCGGCCGCGAACGCCACCTCCTCCGCGTCGGGATGCTGCGCCTGGTATTGCCTGAACAGGAAATCGGGGTTGCCGCCCAGCAGGATGTCGGTGCCCCGTCCGGCCATATTGGTGGCGATCGTGACGGCCCCTTTGCGTCCGGCCTGGGCAATGATCTCCGCTTCCCGTTCGTGGTACTTCGCGTTGAGCACCGTGTGGGGAATGCCCCGTCGTTTCAACTGGAGGGAGAGCTGTTCCGACTTTTCGATCGAGATGGTGCCCACCAGCACCGGCTGTCCCCGCCGATGCAGTTCGATCGCCTCCTCCACGATGGCCGCCACCTTTTCCCTGGCCGTGCGGTAGATCACGTCGGCCTCGTCGGTGCGGATCATCTTCCGGTTGGGAGGGACGACCAGGACTTCCAGGCCGTAGATTTTCGAGAACTCCGTCGCCTCCGTGTCGGCGGTGCCGGTCATGCCGGAGAGTTTTTTGTAGAGCCTGAAGTAGTTCTGAAAGGTAATCGAGGCCAGGGTCTGATTTTCGTTGGCGATCCGGACCCCCTCCTTGGCCTCCACCGCCTGATGCAGCCCGTCGCTCCATCTCCGGCCCGGCATCAGGCGCCCGGTAAACTCATCCACAATAATGACCTCGCCGTCCTTGACCATGTAGTCCACGTCCAGCTTGTAGAGGGTGTGGGCCCGCAGGGCCTGCAGGGTATGATGGACGAGGGTGATATTGGAGAGGTCGTAGAGGTTTTGGACGCCCAGGAGCGATTCCACCCTGGCGTTCCCCTCGTCGGTCAGGGCGACGGTTTTGCTCTTTTCCTCGACCGTGTAGTCCGCGTCCCGTTTGAGAGAGGGGATGATGCGGTTGATCCGGTAGTACAAGTCGGTGGACTCTTCCGCCGGCCCGGAGATGATCAACGGCGTTCGGGCCTCGTCAATGAGGATGCTGTCCACCTCGTCCACGATGGCATAGAACAACTCCCGTTGCACAAAACGGGACGGATCGAACTTCATGTTGTCGCGCAGATAATCGAATCCGAATTCGTTATTGGTGCCGTAGGTGACATCGGAACCGTAGGCGATCTGCCGTTCCCGATCGGGGAGGTCGTGTTGAATCAGGCCCACGGAGAGACCTAAGAAACGATAGAGCTCCCCCATCCACTGGGCATCCCGACGGGCCAGGTAGTCGTTGACCGTGATGACGTGCACCCCCCGTCCCGCCAGGGCATTGAGATAGACCGGCAGCGTGGCCACGAGCGTTTTCCCTTCGCCCGTCCGCATCTCCGCGATCTTGCCTTCGTGCAGGGCCATGCCACCCAGCAACTGCACGTCGAAATGGCGCATTCCCAGCACCCGTCCGGAGGCCTCCCGCACAACGGCAAAGGCCTCGGGGAGGAGGGCGGACATCCGTTGTGCCAATTCGAGGTCGTCGGGCGATCCGTCGGAGAGCTGCTTCCGGAAGGCTTCCGTCTTCTCGCGCAGTGCCGCGTCGGAGAGCGCCGAAAGCGCCGCCGCGTGGGCATTGACCTGCTCGACACGGGGCCACAGACGCTTTAACTCGCGGTCGTTGTGGCTGCCAAATAACGCTGTTAGAAACCTTCCAAACATTATTACGGCGTGGGGCTGGGTGGGGTTAAAAGGGCCGTGATCGCTTCTTTGAACGCCGAATAGGGTTGCGCGCCGCGCATGGCCTTGACGGTCTTCACGCTGGTCCCGGACGGGTCCGTATACCCCAAAAAGAACGTGGGCGTTCCGGAGACGCCCAACTGCTGCGCCTCCGCCATATCTTTTCGGATCCCCTCCGCGTATCGCCCGCTCTCCATACAGGCCAGGAACGGCGCGCGTGCCACCCCAAGCGCCTCGGCATACTTGGGCAACTCTTCCTTGGCGAGTGCCTTTTGATTCGTAAAGAGGCTGTCGTGCATTTCCCAGTACTTGCCCTGCTCACCCGCGCAATGGGCCGCTTCGGCGGCCTTGAACGCATCTTTGTGGATGGATTCGATCGGAGAATCGCGGAAGACATATCGGAGCTTTCCCGTACTGATATACTCCTTCTCGAGTTGAGGTAGGGTATCGCGGGTATGACGGGCGCAGAACGGACATTGATAATCGGAGAACTCCACCAATGTCAGCGGCGCATTCTGGGGGCCTTTGAACGGGTCTCCCCCAATCTGGATGACGACGTTTTTGTTTTCGATCGGGGCCGAAGGGGCCCGGCTCTGCAGAAGGGCCTTGATCTCCTGTATGTCCTTTTGCAAGGCCCGTTGCCCTTCCCGGATTTCGCTGAGCTCTTTCTGGATGTCGCCGGATTGGGCCTGTGCCATCGAAACGGGCACCACCGCAAGCAAAACCGCCAGCACCATCTTTAACATCTCTTTTCTCTCCTCTCTTGGAATGGGGTCGCGCCGGCCCCGTGAAGGGAAATGTCTTGCGTGAACCGCGAAGACACGGACGGCATTGTATCAGTTCCACGGGAAGGGTGTCCACGTTGTTGCAGAGATTTCGTGTTGCAGGCGCGATTGAAATCTGTGGGCCGTTGAGACTACAATGCCCACGTGGGAAGGCCCCCGGCGTTGGATGCCGGCGGAGGGGGCTTGTGACAGGAAAGAGACCGGCGATGATGGTTCGCGGAAACAAGTAAGGACAAAGACGAGGAGGGACGAAAATGGCGGTACGTATTGGCGATATCGCGCCCGATTTCACGGCGGATACAACGGAAGGGACGGTCCAATTCCACCAGTGGATTGGGGATCAGTGGGCCGTTTTGTTTTCACACCCGAAGGATTTCACGCCCGTTTGTACCACGGAACTGGGCTACATGGCACGCCTGAAGCCCGAGTTCGATTTGCGCAACACGAAGGTCATCGGTCTGTCCGCAGACCCGGTGAGCGACCACAAAAAGTGGATGGGCGACATTCAGGAAACGCAGGGCTACGCCGTCAACTATCCCCTGATCGGCGACGCGGACCTCAGGGTGGCCAAGCTCTACGACATGCTTCCGGCCGAGGCGGTGGGAGGCGCGCGCACCGCCGCGGATAATGCCACGGTCCGTTCGGTGTTCGTCATCGGCCCGGACAAAAAGGTGAAGGCGATGTTCGCCTATCCGATGAGCACCGGCCGCAACTTCGACGAGGTGCTGCGGCTGCTCGACTCGATCCAACTGACCGCCCGGCACACCGTCGCAACGCCGGTGAACTGGAAGGTCGGCCAGGACGTGATCATTCCCACGTCGGTCTCGAACGAGGAGGCCGCACGGAAATATCCGATGGGCTTCAAGACGCACAAGCCCTATCTGCGGACGGTGGCGCAGCCGAAGTAAAAGTGGGGTGGCCGGGGCGGATTCCAGGCGCGCCCCGACCCCCTTGACGCCTTCCTCGAAGACCGCCCCGGTTCACATCCGGATCCCCCGATGACCCAGTGGACCAGCCGGCAGATGCTCTACGAAGGGTTGTCGCTGATGGCCGACCCCCTTCACGGCTACATCCCCTTTACCTCCCCCATCGGGTCTCATGAAGAGGTCACCGAAAAGGCGCTGATCGACTCGCCCTGGGTGCAGCGGCTCCGGTATATCTATCAGCTTCAGTCGGCGCGGTGGGTCTACCCGTCTGCGGAACATTCCCGGTTCGTCCATTCCCTCGGTGCGATGCACCTGGCGGGGCGCCTCGCGCGCCACTTGTATCCTTCGCTGGCCGAAGTCAATCCGGATTGTCCTTCCGCCCCCTTTATCGAGTCGCTGTTGCGTATTGCGGCGCTGGTTCACGACATCGGGCACGGGCCTTTCTGTCACTTTTTCGACCATCACTTTCTGGACCAATTTCACCTGACCCATGAGAAACTGGGCCAGGCCATCGTGCAGCACGAACTGGGCGACCTCATTCAACGGATACGACGCAGTCCAAGCGGATTCTTCGCGGCGGAAGAGCGCCTTTTGCCCGAACAGATCGCCTTTCTGATGCACAAGGATCAAGCCTACAAGACGCCCCTGGAATATCCCCGCTGGCTGGTCATGCTCAAGCCGCTGTTCTGGGGTCTCTGCACTGCGGACAATCTGGATTATGTCCTGCGCGATGCCTATATGTGCGGTGTGGCGATCGGCCCCGTGGACCCGGATCGGATCATCTTTTATACCTCCTTCACGCCCAACGGACTGACGCTCCATCGCGCCGGACTCCCCGCGCTGACCATGTTTCTAAACGTCCGCTCCTATCTGTATTCCAATGTCTATTATCACCGGACCACCCGCGCGCTGGACATGCACCTGCGGGACATCTTCCGCGAAACGGTGTCGGAAATTTTCCCTTATAATCCCATCGAGCGGTTGGATGCCTATCTGGGCTTGACCGACTGGTCTCTGTTGCTGGCCGTGCAATCCCGGCAGGAAAAACCGATTCTGCGCGAATGGGGAAAAATTCTGCTGCGGGAGATCAAGTGGAAAATGGCCTACGAGGTGACCCTCAGGGATGTGAACCTGGAAACCGCCCCCATACTGGAAGAACGGATTCGGAGCGGACTCCCCCCAGCGTTGCAAAACCTCCCCTTCCGCGTGGATTTGGCCAGCCAGGATCCCCGTCCCCTGGACCTACGGAGGATGGGGGAGCGGCAGCTCTACATCTACGATCCTTCCAGGGGGGACGTTTCCAATGAAGCCTTATCGGAATATGTGGCCACCCTCCCCGCAGAACTGATCCAATGCCGCATCTTCGCGCTTAGCCATGAACACGATGCCTTGCTGTCCCGACTGGCGGAGGAGGCGTTGAAGTCATTGAATCACATTGGAAAAACAATGTGAAGGGCACCGCTAAATAACATCCCCGATTGCCTGTTATCCAGAATCTGACCAGGCCCCGGCCATGTCGGATGGCGAGTCAACGCGCCATTTCCATCCGCATCCACAGCCACCCATCCAGCAGCCTCTCGCCACATCATGGGGCAGAAAGTGTGGCAGAATGCCACACAGGTGTATACAAAAAGATACACCCGTGCGCCGATCAATACCGTCCTTTCCTTCCAGATCACAGTAGCGACCTGATTTTTAATGACATTTTTAAAATAGTCCGACGTATCATATTTGGCACGGATATTGCTCTATATATTTGGCGTGGTGTCGGACACAACGCATCCTGACGCCGGGTGCGCCTCTGAATGAGAGCAGGAAACCGCTGCTCTGCCCAGAGGCCGCCACTCACCGACGCTGTGGGTGGCCGGTTTTATCTGGGTGCCTGTCGCCCACGTTATCCGCCCCGTGTACTTTAAAAAGGAAATGATGAGAAGTGCGAGTGTTGCGTTAACAAAACAACGGAAGGCATGGCGATGAAGACAATGACATTGGTTAGGTCTGTTTGTGTTCTGGGTAGTGTCCTATTTGCGTTGATGGTGTCTGGGTGTGCCCGTGACCTCAGCGTTGCAAATTTGGAGGTGAACCCGTCAATTCAGTACTTGGGTAATCCCGCGCATGCCGATAACAGCCTCACCTTAGTGCGGGGTCGGCGGACAACCGTCCGGATACATGTCGGTGTTTCTGGTAGAAGCGCGGTTGCCGGGGTCGATGGTCAGCTTGAGGTGCTCAAGGATGGTATTCCCATTACCGGTTCACCCTTCAGTTCAGAGAATGGTCCGATTACGGCACCCCTTGCACCGACCGATCGGGAAGAGACAAGCCATACCCTGAATTTTGAATTCGAAATTCCGGAGAGCGGGATCGGTCCGGCGACATCCGATGTAACCCTGATTGGAACTGTAGACACTGCCGGAGTAATCGCCGAATCGGATGAAGGGAACAATGCAATGACACTTGAGCATCTCAGTTTTGAGTGTCGCCGGAGCCCCAGCATCGCGTATGTACCAATCAACTATACCTTTGCTGAACCTGACCCTACGAACATGGGGCTTCCTCTGAATGTAAGGATGCTCCCTGGAATCGGCGACGATTTCATCTGGCACACCTATCCGATTCCGGATCCTCCCAACTATTACGCGGCCGCCGTTCCCCCTCTCAACTTTTCGACCAACGTGGACACGACCAGCGGCACATTGCTCAACGACCTTGAGGCCACTCGTGTCCTGCTTGTTCCGCAACCCGATTACATTTACGGTTGGCTACCCGGGAATCCCTTCTTCGGGAACGGACAGGCTGCGGGGATTGGAACCGGGAATGCCGCATTTGGCAATACCCAGAACTTCCCCAACCGGTATCAGCGGACGTTCGCGCATGAGATTGGTCATCTGTTGGGACTTTCCCATAACAGCCGATTGTTAGACCCAGAAGTCGGTTTCGATGGCGGCTTCCCCGGCATGGAGGTCACCGCAACGGATGACTGTGATGCAGCGGGTGTTCAAGGGACTAAGTGTCGCGCCTTGAAAGATTTCATGTTTGCCGGACAACTCACTACGGCCGCATGGATTGATCCGGTTACCTATGACTTTATTGCAGGGCATGCGTTGGTTCAAAGCTCGGCCTGCTCAGTCAGGTTCCCGCCCCGTGAGCTTCACGAGTTTCTCACCATTCCGGTAGAGTTTGTTCGTCCGGGGTGTGAAGTGGTCGATTGTTGTCCGTGGTGCCCCGGTCCTCCTGGGATTCTAAGACACATCTATGAATTAAACGGTCCCGTTGAGTTCACGCGCGAGAACAAAAACGGCACGCGACGAATCGAGCTGCAAGACCCCGATGGCAAACTGCTCCTTGGCCAAAATTTCGAGGTCTCATTTGAAACCACGGACTCGGAAAGACCAGCCAATGTGGCTCCGTCTACCCTGCTACTCCCGAAAGTCAAGAACGTCCATCAGGTTGTTCTCTTCTCCGACGGAAAGGAAGTAGCCCGACAGGTTCGGTCTCCCAACCCACCGACAATCCGCCTCCTCTCTCCCAAGCAGGGCGAAACCCTAAAAGAGAAGGGGCTCGTTCAGTGGGAGGCGACAGACAAGGACGGCGACGACCTACGCTTTTCCCTGCAATATAGCCCAGATGGGGGCAAGACCTTCGTCCCACTCGCGGTTAATTTGACCGGCAATGAGTTTGTCTTCTCCATGTCCCACATTCCTGGCAGCCGTGGAGAGGCAGGGCTTATACGCCTCATTGCGACCGATGGACTTAACACCACGATAGCGGAAGTCAATCGGATTTCCGTGTCTGGCAAGAAACCGACGGTCCAAATACTGAAGCCGATCTCTTCAATAACGGGTGAATCGGCAACGATTCGCAAAGGCACGGCACTCATTCTGGTAGGACAAGGATATGACCCGGAGGATGGGTTCCTGCCAGAGGAGTCCCTCCAGTGGGAAATCGATGGGAAACGACTCGGAACAGGCCGTACGCTACAGATAGACACTCAAACCCTGTCCGAAGGCAAACACAAGACCGCCTTGACCGGGATCGACAAAGACCAGAATAAGGTTGAGGCTGCGGGGGTGATTGTCATAGACGACAAAAATAGACTGGAACAGAAGAAACTCCGGAAATAAACATAAACAGTGGCGTTCTGCCACGGTTGATGAGGGATACTTGCTTGCCCAACCAGCCGCTACACCTTCGCGGACGGAGGGACAACCAGACACTGGAGACGGACGGCCTTGCTGGGTGGAGCGAAAAACTGCTGCTCTTACTCAGCAAGGCCGTCGCTCGCGACTCTACTGCTGTCAGGGGCCGGCGTGCAGGCCTGCCGCTGCAAAACAATGCTGCCATTGAGGTTCCTGCACGCCTCGCGCCTTACACTCGGCCCACCCGCAATCTTTTTTAGGCCCCCAAAAGACACCGCCCGTCCTCTGGAGGGAACAGAGTGGTCAGGGTTTGGCTCGATTTCTTTTGTGAAGATGGCGGTTCACTCCGAAGCAGTATCGAGGAAGCGCTGGCGCGTGTGGAGATCGATACCTACGCGCTTCCGACGGAGGCGAACGGCACACAGGGAATCATCTTCTTCGATCAGGTGACCCGGCGGCTCTGCGATTTCGTCAAAGAGGCGACTCGAGGGGGGATCAACCGGCTCCTGGCTGTGGCTTTCTCCTCTTCTGTCCTGGCTCATGGAGAAGTGTGGGCCTTGGTGAGGGCGGGTGCGACCGATGTCTTTGCCTGGGATCATTCCAGCACCCCTGCGGAAGAAATTGCCGCGCGACTGGTCCGCTGGGAGGAGGTTGACCGGTTCGTAGACTTGCCGCTGGTTCGGGACAACCTCGTTGGGCAAAATCCCCGCTGGCGGTCGCTGCTGCGCCAGATCGTGGAGGTCGCCCGCTTTACCGACGCCTCCGCCCTGATCATGGGCGAGACCG
This sequence comes from uncultured Nitrospirota bacterium, assembly GCA_964579175.1. GTDB lineage: Bacteria > Nitrospirota > Nitrospiria > SBBL01 > CAZOFZ01 > CAZOFZ01. Next base: position 9,150 of record CAZOFZ010000010.1, read on the forward strand.
GAACGGGGAAGGAATTGGTGGCGCGCCTGATCCATACCCTGGACAGACGCCCCGACAAACGGGACCTGATCGTACTGGACTGCACGACGATCGTGTCGGAGCTGTCCGGGTCGGAGTTTTTCGGTCATGAACGGGGGGCGTTTACCGGCGCGGTCACCTCTCGCGACGGCGCCTTTGCGATGGCCGATCAGGGGACGCTCTTCCTCGATGAGGTTGGGGAGCTTCCCCTGACGCTACAGGCCCAGCTTCTGAGGGTCATTCAGGAGCGGACCTATAAACGGGTGGGAGGAAGCACGTGGCTGAAGACCGATTTCCGCCTTGTCTGCGCCACGAACCGGGACCTGTTAAAAGAGGTCGAAGCGGGACGCTTCCGCTCCGATCTCTATTACCGAATTGCCAACTGGCTCTGTAAACTCCCGCCGCTGCGCGAAAGGGTGGATGACGTCATCCCCCTCTCCATGCACTTCCTGAAGGAATTCCGGAAAGATCAAGAACCACAAGAAAAAGCCATCGAGATGGACGAACTGGTTCGTGCGTATCTTCTTCAGCGAGACTACCCGGGTAATATACGGGACCTCAGACAACTCCTTTCCCGGATTTTCCATCGCCATGTCGGCCCTGGGCCGATCACCCTCGGCGACCTCCCTGAAGAGGAGCGTCCTCCGTTCGAATCCAAAGAGGGTGGCTGGCGCGATACAGCCTTCGAGCAAACCCTGCGTCGGGCCCTCTCGCTGGGTATCGGATTAAAGGAAATCGGCCGCGCTGCAGAAGAAACCGCTGAACGGATTGCCGTACAGGATGAAGAAGGTAACCTGCAACGGGCGGCTTCCCGTCTCGGCATCACCGACCGGGCATTGCAAATGCGCCGGGCCTCCCGCCGCCAGAACGGAACATCGCAGAAAACAGACGAAGCACCCCTCTAAAAAAAGGGTGAATCACATCACGCGGACAGACGTTCCGCCCAGGGATCGCCCCGTTCCGGTTGCGGGGCCGCTGTTCCAAAAAACCGCGTCCGGTAGCGACTCCGCCCGGAATGAACCGGTTTGATGAGTCGAAGAAAGTTCCCCCCCAGCACGCGTTGTTCTTCCGATGGCGGGAGACCCAGGGCGCGCACCTTGGCCAGCTCCACGCCGGGATGGAGCCAGGGGCCATCGGAGCCGAACAGAATCTTTCCCGCCCCCGCCCTCCGCACCGCCTCCTCCAGGAGGTCGAAGCGGCGGACGCCCGACGTATCGGTATAAATATTGGGGTGACGCGCCAGCGGGTCAATAAAGGCGCGTTGCGCCTGCCAATCGTCTGAAAAACTCGACAGATGGGGAATGATGAAGGGCACATCGGGATATTCCGTGGCCAGCAATTCACAGATGGAGACCTCTCCCATGACGTCATAGAGAACCGGCAAAGAGAAGGCGCGCGCCACTTCGCAAATCTCCCTTGTGATCCGCCCGTCGTGGCGGTGAACCTTGATGCCGACAAACCGGTGCTCCTCCACCGCTTCTTTCACCAACGCGCCAACCCTTCCACGATCCCGCACCGGGTGGACAAAGGCCAACCCATAGAACCGATCGGGACGAATGGCCACGATCCGCGCCACCTGCCGGTTGGCGATGGCATAATCCGAATGGAACGCAGCCAGCAGCACAGTACGCCCAATCCCCACCCGCGCCGCCCGACGCAGGTAATCCGTAAGCGGCGCTGCCGTATCCCACGGCCCCGTAAGGCCGTCTCCCTTTCCGGCGTGACAGTGGCAGTCGATAATCATCCGTTTCGCGCCCCGTTTTCACCTGTAATCCGAAATTCAATCTACTACGACAAGCAGTTTAGATCGTGTTGGCAACGATAAATCGTCGCACCTCTGGCGTAATGAACACCGATCGGTTTGCCACAGTGCCTTGGCCGTCATCGCCCGCCACATGGACCGCAACAAGAACTCGTCCACCCATGCTCGAATGCCGTTTTACCCAAACCGGGCTTCCACTATGCCCTGGACAGGTATCGTTGAGGTAGTGAAGCATCCCTTCCTTCAGCAGAACGGTCTTACCATAGGCCTTATACTGGTATGTACCGCATAGCAAGTCTCTTTTCGGATTGCTCAATTTACTATGCCGACAACGCTTACGTGGCTGGACTGGATCAGTACAACCGAATTTTTTTCCGAACGGCTTGTCTGCAGGATAGCCCGAAAGGTTTACTTTCAACTTTCCCAATGGCTTAGGCAATGTTTCAACAGACAGGATACTTGTACCAATGCAATCTTTAGGCCAAGTCTTGTGTGTTTGACTCCAGTAGCCAATAGCATTACCTATTGGGTTAGCAAGATGTATGATGCCGTAATCAGTGGAGGATGCCCCCTGATAGCTATTAGGCAGAATAAACTTTGTGGCTGCAGTCGCCGGCAATGGCTCCAATGTTCCATCTCTTCCCGGAATGACCCGCATTTTTGAGGGCGACAAACCCGACAAGCAATGCCCCGCTGTGAGTATCGTGCGTGGCCCAACCAATGTTCCGGTACAGATGGAGCGTCGTCCCGCACCCGGTACATCATATTCAAGATTGCAGATATACCGAAAAGGTGCATCCGTGGTTTTCTTTACCCGCCGTCGCGAATCGCCACCGATTATTTCATATTCACCCTGCTGGGGCAGATCAGATACTTCAAAATCAAGGTCACCAAAACGGCGCCCCGTCTCGAACTCGTCAGCCGCCCCTTCCTCTAACAAAAGGTCCCCGTAACTCCGCCCCGCTTCGTATTCTTCAGACTCACGGGCAATCGGGTGACATCCACAGGACGGTTTTGCTTGCTCCTCTTGGTATTCGTCTTCAAACTGCTCTACCTCAAAATTAAGTAGCTCTTCCATTTTTCCACCTCCATGGCTATTGCTAAAATTTGGACTTCTTCCCTTTGTCGGAAAGACCGATCCCTTCCGGCTGTTCCGAGAGAGATCGGAACAGCCGCAGGCCCGGGCGGAACACGGCGATAAACTCGGACACGTGCAACCCGCTTTACGCACCGACTGCCCTCTTCTGTTGTTCCAGTCGCCTCTGCAAATGAATCCCCGGCGGCGTGGCGTCCACGCGTGTGGCATCCACCGCCTGCGCAGTCAGGTCAACACCGGTGACGGCACGATAGGAATGGATGTAGCTCTGAATCTCCTGTTTCCAGTAGCGTGCCCAGTTCTTGGCCTGGTTCTGGTTGTTGTTGAGATCGGACCAGTCTGCGTAGCGGATCGAGAGGAGAATCTGTTCTCCGAAAATGGCCAGCTCGTTAAAATGGGTGATGGTCGTATCGGTCCAGCCCTGCAGCTTCTTCATCGTATCGACCTGCCCCATCCAAGACTCGTGGTATGGAACCATCGCCCGCCCGCGCAGAAACTCTTTCATCTCCGACCGCGCCAGCAACCACTGCTCGATCAGCATCTCCACGCGGGCCGTCCAGGGAAGGTCGCCAAACTGATTGTGGGCCCCCTCCGCGAGGGAGAGATGCACCTCTTTCAGTGTGTTCAGCAGCGGGAAGCCGTCAGCCACCACCGTGGTATCGGCATCTTCGCGGTAGAAGACAGACGTGCGATAAAGCAGGTTGTGAAAACCCTCCAGGAACTTCGAGCGACTATCCGCAGAACGCAGCTTGGGCACCGCCTTTCCGTAGAGCGTAATGCCATAGTGGTGGTCATATTCATACGCCCGACGCGATAGGCTTAGCCGATTATGCTCATTCTGGATGTAGCCCCAGAGAAGATTATTCAGCGGCCGCAAGGGATCAATCTCGAGGTTGGCAAGCGGATCCCTTTCAGACGGCCCGCGCTTATTTTGGAAACGAAGGGCGATGGTATTCAGGGTTTGCACCAGCATTCCCTCTTCATGCCAGTAGGACCAGATCAGCTCAATCAGGCTTGGACAGTTGAAGCGATACTGAAGGACTGCATTGCGGTAAGGAAGGTTCTCCTCTACTTCATCTGGTTGCAGCCCAAGCAAGGCATTCAGGATGCGACTGAGATAGGGGAGTTTATCCGTTGCCCCGCCGAAGTATTGCGTCAGACGGTTTTCAATGTCACCAAGGGTCACATCCTCTCC
>CAZOFZ010000010.1:13320-25987 GCA_964579175.1 uncultured Nitrospirota bacterium
CGCCGAAGTATTGCGTCAGACGGTTTTCAATGTCACCAAGGGTCACATCCTCTCCCATCCGTTCACTCTCTGTGCCAGGTTCGAACAGATCGGGACTCAGGAGAGTGACCTTTGAATCGCCCACCTTCTTGACGACGCCGCACTCCAGAAGCAGGAATATCTCGGTCGCAAGTTTAAGCACGTTGTACGCATCCACGGCGTGAATGCTCAGACGGGCATCCACCAGATCTCGAGGGTCGAGGCTCCGTTCTCCCAGCTTTGTCTGTAATTTGCCCCTCCATTCCTGCATCACGTCCTTGCCAGGCGTTTCACAAAACACCGCATTGATGAACGCATCGTAGCGTTTGAAACTGACGGCCTGCGACCGATTGCGGATCGCTACCCAAAGGGCCTGGTCATCCGTCGGCTCCGTTGCCGTTTTTGTTAAAGTGACTTTCTTGACTGCGGATGAGGCGTCTACCAATCTGGTTGTCGAGTCAACGATCACCCGCTTGATTTCTTCAAGCTTTTGGGGTGTTCCCCCTTCTCCCGCTGGTGTCGGATTAGGTGTGGTCTCCCCCATCGGCGGGCATGGGTCTCCAGCGCCGCCTCCTGTCGTTGTCTTATCTTTAGGCATGGTCTCCTCCTTATATTTAAATGTTTAAAGTGATCCGTTCAAAGCTGTTTTATGTTACTGGCACAGTTACATGTACCCTTTGTCGCACCGCACGCACAGATTGCCAACGTGCCAAGCGCGCCCCGCAGTGCCCAATGTGTGAGCAGGTCGCCCACCACGCGGCCCTCCGCTTCAGGGCTCATCCTCCCATCGGCCCGGGCCTGACCGATGACGGCGAATGCAAGTGTCGGTGGGGCACCCCGCATTTGCATCGGGGAAGCACGCCATGCGTCGAAGGTCTCTGCAAGTCGGTCGGGCTGCCGTTCGGCGACCGACATCGCCTCCATCAATGACCGGCCGCGCAATTTTTTCGGGCGATGATGCGCCAGCAGGCCGACAAAACCCGGCAGACTTCCTCCCAATGCGGCAATCAGATTCCTCCTTTCCCGATCCAGGGGGGACATCGGATAGAACGACTCCCAGAGCTTGGCGAGGCGTTCCCATTGCGGGTGTGGATAGAGCATTTGTCCCATCGCGCAGCTCAGCTTGACCCGTATCCAGGGAAACGGATGCGGGTCATCCAGCCCCGTTCGGAAGACAAACGATCGCGGCAGACTCACCACGCCGATCAGCCCCAGTGTAGACGCCACCCCCACCTTTGCGACCGACCAGAAGTCGGCCACGATCTCCGAAATCCATCGCTCCCAGCAACTCCAGACGATCCGATCCTTCCCGTTTTGAAGCCCTCGCAGCAGCGGCCGGATCGAATTCACCAGATCGAGGAGCGCCGCTCCTTGGTGACCCACTTCATGAACCAGAGAGGAAGCAATCCCGCTCCCAACCATCCGTTCTCGCGGTATTCGAATAATGGCCACCGGATTCTCTCCCCCGCCGGGCAACCGCGTCCTCACCCTCCGGATCGCTGCCCCATGTCCCCGTTCCAGATAGCAGAGAACCGGCGGCGCCTCGAAATAATCGCTCGGGAGAGCAAGGGCATCGGCCGCTACGGCGTCAAGACCAGAAAGCCAGACCCCCGTGCCATGCTCGCTTCGTTGCGTTAGCGCATCGGCAAAGATATCGAACTGCGAGAGGACGGCGTTAAACCGAAGCCGCAGGAAGGTGAAGCGGCGCTGCATCTCGGCCGGAGATGCCTGTTGTCCTTCCGGGCCATCAAGCCATCTCAGATACCGATGAACTTGATTGTGTAAGACCTGTCTCCCCCGCGCCAGATACCGTTCAATGGCAATCTGTGTTAAAGGAGAAGCGGCCGCCGCCGGCACCATCGACTCCTGGAGTACAAACGGCTTAACCAGCTCCAAGCGCACAAGAAGGGCGCGGGCTTCCTGCACTAGCATCCACGAAGCAAGGGAATCGACGACTACCACGTTAAACTCCCAACAGAACGATTTTTCGTCCGGCCCGAATCCACCGCCCGCTACACCTGGAACCAGCCGCCACCGCAGGGGGCGGAGGCATCGCCCCTCCACGGATCAGCCCCGGCGCATGACGCCGTGCCGCCGCAACCACAGCCGACTTGGCTGCAACACGGGGATCAGCGGTGGGTGGAGCGACACTCGCCTTTTGTGCAGCGGTCCCGGCAAATCGGACAAACCGTTTGGCGACCTCGAATTCCTGATCTTCATAGCTCATCCCTTCCAGTTCCAACCCGAAGAGCTTCCCTGCACCCGAAGCCGGCTTACCGCCAATGGCTGCTCCGGCAGGTCCCCCAAAGAATCCCCCGGCAGCAGTTCCCAAAATCGGAAGGGCCGCTTTGGCCGCCCCCTTCAGGATTCCTCCTAACGCCTTGCCGGCGGAGGACTTCGCAAATTTGCCAATGGCTTGCCCCGCCTTTTTAATCAGCTTTCCGAGAAACTGATCGAGTTCGGCCTCGTCCGTTATTTCGAGCAACTCTGCCGCCAATTCCATCTCTTCGACTTCGTTGAAGGGGCTTTCACCCTCTATATCAGCCCTCGCTTCCCACTCATCCGTTTCAAATTCAAACGAATTGGCTTCAAGCGCATCAACCTCCGGCTGATATTCTCCCTGTGTACGATCAATGTTGTGCATTGTTTCCTCCTTGGTTATCTAATTGATAATCTGCGACGTTTTTAAAACATCGCTGCCGACCCTCACCCATAGCTGAACGCAAAGTTCATGCCAGAATTAACAGGCCGTTTAAAAACCATCAGCACGCTTTTCTAAAAGCGCAGGATGGATTGTTAAATAATTTAAATCATTGACTTATTTCAGTTCGTGGTGGGTCTGTCGAACCACGAACAGGCTTTTAAACGGGCTGTTAGCGGGACTTTTAAGGGATGAAGCGAAGCAGGCTTCGTTGATACCCGATTACGGAATCATGACAGCGAAGGTTGCTTCGGAATGGATACAGACGACAAAACGGACAGGCGACGTTCAAGGTCCAGACAGCGCGATGATGTGATCCCTTATTCACAATAACCCCCCCGTCATGTTATGAGAGACCGATGTCTCTCTCTTCCGAATCGGTTCTGAAACGGTATAACGATTTGGGGGATGGGTACGATGCGCTGGTGCGCGTCACGCCGTTCCTCATCAATTGTTATCTGCTCTACGCCCGCTGCCTTGAGGAGCTGACGGCGGGACGACGGTTTTCGCGTCTGTTGGATATTGGGTGTGGAAGCGGGCTCCAGTCGGTCCGCCTGGGCGATCATGCGGAGGAGGTCGTTGGGATTGACCTCTCCATCGAGCTGATCCGCATTGCGAAGGCGCGCTGTGCGGCCCATCCCAACACCCATTTTCAGGTGGCCGACGCCTGTCGGCTCCCTTTTCCCGATGCCAGCTTTGACGGTATCGTCTCTTACGGGGACGTGCTCAGCCATATCGTGGATGGGTACGAACGGGCGGTCTCCGAGATGGCGCGGGTGGCAAGGCCAGGGGCCCTGCTGACGCTGGAGGCCGACACGAAATGGAATTTCGGGATGTTGTACCACCCCTCGGAGTGCGCCGATGCCCTGCGGGTACGGGGACGGGGCCACGCCACGCGGATGTGGGAGGGGATGCGGTTTAAGACGTTCACCTACGGCGAGCTGACTGGCCTGCTTGAGGAAAACGGTTTCGAAATCCTCTCCTGCAGGGGGCACAATATCCTGGCATCGCTGATTCCGGATCGCTATCTGCTGGAGACGGAACGGAGCGGGATCGGACGGCTGGCCCTGGCGCTGGGGAGGCTGGACTTAAAACTCTCCGGGATCGCCCCCTTCCGGCGATTGGGTTTCAATTTCATGCTGATGGCCCGGAAAAAATAGCGATGTTGGACGTTCAAACCGATTTTCTGATCGTTGGCGGTGGCGTTGCGGGACTGCGCGCCGCGATCGAGGCCTCCCGCCACGGGCGGGTCATCATCCTCAACAAGGGCGCGCTGTACGCGTCGAGTTCGGAGTTTGCGCAGGGGGGGATTGCGGCGGCGCTCAACGCGGACGAAGAGGCGATCGCGTCGCACCGACGGGACACCCTGGATGCCGGATGCGGCCTCTGCCGTCCGGAGGCCGTGCAGGTGTTGGTGGAGGAGGGCCTGCTCCGGGTGCAGGAACTGATTGCATGGGGAGCGGAGTTCGACCGAGCCGGAGGGGACTTTGCACTCGCCACGGAGGGGGCGCATCGGCATCGTCGGATTCTGCGCGCACGGGGGGATGCCACCGGCTATGAAATTGTCCGAACCTTGTTCCGAATCCTGCGGGACAACCCCCGCGTGACGTTTCAGGCGGGCCACTTTGCCGCCGATTTGCTGATGGACTCCGGGGTTTGCCGGGGGGTCTGGGTGTTGGACGAGCAGACCGGACAACTGAAACGGTATCTGGCGAAGGGAGTGATCCTGGCGACGGGGGGTGCGGGACAGGTCTACCGGCGGACGACGAATCCGGAGGTGGCAACGGGGGATGGCATTGCCATGGCGTTGCGGGCCGGCGCCGTCGTGGAGGACATGGAGCTGGTCCAGTTTCACCCCACCGCGCTGTCGCTTCCGTCTGCGCCCTCTTTTTTACTGTCCGAGGCGATGCGTGGGGAGGGGGCCATCCTGTGCCATGCGGACGGCGGGCGCTTTGCGCACCGTTATCACCCGGACGGCGAGATGGCGCCGCGCGACATCGTGACCCGCGCGATTTGGGAGGAGATGCGGCAGGGTCGGACGGTCTATCTGGACATTACGCATTTGGGGGCGGCGTTTATCCCCGAGAGATTTCCCCGGATTTATGCAACCTGTCTACAATATGGCGTTGACATTACGCGGGAGAAAATCCCCGTGGCCCCCAGCGCCCACTATTCGATGGGGGGGGTGAAGACGTCGCTGTCTGGAGAGACGACCCTCCCGCGTCTCTGGGCCGTCGGAGAGGCGGCCTGTACCGGTGTGCATGGGGCCAATCGGCTGGCCAGCAACGCCCTCTTGGAAGGCCTGGTGTTCGGCGCGCGCGCGGGGGAGGCGGTCGCAAAGCTGGACGATGGGCCACGGACGACGGACCCCATGACGACACCACAATATGCCACTCCCGCTCCCGCCCACGTCTATGTATCCACGCAGAAGGAATTGCGTGAAATGATGTGGGACGAGGTGGGCGTTTTACGGAGCGGAGACTCTCTGGAGAGGGCGCGGGTGCAATGGGCGAAGTGGACGGCGTTGGCGATGCGGCCGGCCGCGACTCGGCTGGCGCTGGAGACGGCGAATATGCTGCTGGTCTCGGCGGCCATGATCGCATCGGCGGCTTTGCGGAAAGAGAGTCTGGGAGCGCATACCCGCACGGACACCCCGGCGCACGCACCCCACCCCACCGGGCATACCACCCTGACGTTGGCCGCGTTGCGCGATCGGTGGATGGCTCCCGGTGAGGTGCCCAGCGATTTATGTTGACCGGCGATCTATGTCGATATAGAGGCGGTAAAAATGCAGGACTTTTTCGACGTACCGTTCCGTCTCCCGAATGGGCGGGATTGTGCCATGCCGCAAGACACGCTGGAGGCCCGCGTTGTAGGCGGCCAGGGCCAGCTTCAAGTCATTATGGAGGACGTCCAACAGGGATCGGAGGTATCGAACGCCACCCCGGACGTTCTCTTCCGGACTAAAAGGGTTGGTCACGCCCAGATCGGAGGCGGTTTGTGGCATCAGCTGCATCAGTCCCATGGCACCGGCGGGCGAGACGGCGCGGTCGTTAAAATCGGATTCGACGCGCACAACGGCTTTGACGAGGGCCTGGTCCAGGCCGTATCCGTCGGCCTCTTTTTCGATGAGATCGTCGAACCGGCCCCGCTGCAGTTTCTTTTTGGGTGCCCCATATTCGGCAAAGGGGCGATAGCGGATGTCCATCGGGGTGTCGGAAAAATGGACCCCTCCCGCCTCGTCAACGAACCGGAATATCTCCGTCGCAAACCCGCAGCGCGTTGACAGAAAAAAGACAAAAAAAGTGCCGATGAGGACAATCGGGCGCATGGACCCCCTGTTTTACCGTTGTGGGTATTATGATTTGTGTTTAAAATCATCTTGCTCAAAGCTACCAGCGGTGCCCCATCCTGTCAAATTTGCGGGGTGTCCGAGCCTGTCAGTTTTGACATAAAAAATTGCTTGACAGAATTTAAAAATGTGCATATGATGCCGCGTTATTTCCGGGCTCAATGGTGGCACTGTGGCACTGCATCTCGCCTTTGTGGCTGTAAAACGGATGTCTGCGTTGTAAATTCTCCATGAAAGGGACGAGGCAGTCTCTATGCGAGTAACGGCGTCTGGTGGGGAAGTGAGGCTGGATTTTAAGAAGGGTGGCATGTCCGCTCCGATGCGCTCTTTTCCCCTGTCTGGTCCCCTGTTTGGTCCCTTGGCTGGCCTGTTCTGCCTCCTCTTGGCATTGTTTGTCGTCGGACCGACCTTCCTTCGGCAGGCCGCTCAGGCCGCTCAACTTGCCTCCGATCTAGATGGCACGGAGCTTCCATTTTTCTCGCCCGACCCGTCTACCGAAACGGGCGAAGCGGGCGAAGACCCGTTTCGGCTGGCGATGGATGCCTATCATGCCGGGGATTCTCTCCTTGCGATTCAGGAAACGCAACGGTTAAAGGAGACCCTCCCGCCCGGTCCCACGGCGGAAACGGCGGCTTTTCTTTTGGGCGATCTTTATTTGAGGTGGGCACTCGACACACAGGCGTCCGGAGCGTTGCGTAACGAGCGGTTAAACGATGCCCTGTCCGCATTCCAAGAGGGGGTTGTTCGGTATCCCGATTCTGAAAATGCGGTGAGAGGCTTATTCCGCATGGGGCAGACGTACAAGGAGCTTGCGCTCTATCCGGAGTCGGTAGCCAGTTTTCGGCGTGTGTTGACGCGGCATCCGAAGAGTCCTTTCTCCGTCAAGTCCAGGCTGGGCATTGCCCAGACCTATTTGGCATGGGGGAAGTTGAAGTCGGCTGCGGCGGCCTTCGAAAAGGTGGGGATGCTGCGGCTCTCCCCTGCGGACCGCAAGGCGCTGAATCTTGCGGTGGCCGATATGGCCTACCAAACGGGCGATTCGGAGGGCGCCTATCGGAAATACAGCAAGATGGGTTTCGTGCCGGAAAACTATGTGCACATGGATCGCGGGGTCTTGTTCCAATATGGGGAGTCGGCCTATCAATCGGGGCACCTTGGAAAGGCGCGAGAGGTGTTCCAGGCGTTTCATACTATCTATCCGAAAGACCCCTTGGCGACGATTGCCCTGGCGCGGGTGGGAGAGGCCTGGCGCACCGATAAAAAAACGAAAGGGGCGGTGGAGAGTTTCGATGCCATTCGGAACGCAATGCTTCTCGCCGAGGCGGAGACGATCGAGCAGAGGGCGGGTCGGCTGCTAAGCGCCTTAGGGAGCCTCGCCCAGAAGCGGGAGTGCGTTTTGGCGCTTCCACAGATTCGGCCCTCCGGGTGTGTCCCCGTACCGCAGGGAACAGAGAAACCCGCGGAGGCCCTGCCACCGCTGTCCGTGCGAGAGGTGATCGATCTGTCATACGGCCTGATCCAGGAAGAGGTATTGCCGACGGTCGTTCAGGATATCCTGTATTCCGCCGCAAAGGTTCTGCGTGGGCATGGATATCTGGATGCCCCCTTGGCCATTGAGCACAGACTTTTGTTGTCCGGGCGCAAAATGGAGGAGACTCCGTTCAGAAAGCGGGTGCGGGCTACGTTCCAGGAGACGATGCGGGAGGCGATTTCCGAGCGTGCAGGGGAACGGGACTATTTTACGGTACTGAATCTCTACTATCTCTATCCTGCCGCGTTTAGCGACGATATGCGTGCAGGTGCGACGGGAATGCAGGTGGCGGAGGGCCTTGATGAGATGGGGCTGCTGTCCGAGGCCGCCGCGATCTATGGGCCGATCTCCGAAAGTGCCGTGAATCCGATGTCCGAGGAGGCGTTGGCCCGTCTTGGGAAGATCAACCTTAAGAAGGGGGCCCACGCCGATTCACGCCAGAATATCGTTCGGTTTCTGTCGGGCTATCCGTTGGGGGAACGATCCGAGGAGATGAAGCGCATTTTCGGCGATCTGCTTGCGGAAGAGGGGCGTGTGGACGCCGCAATCGAACAGTATCGGGACTGGTTGGCCAGGTATCCCGGACACGCGGATCGTACTGCCGTGATGTCGGCTCTGGCCGAGGCCCATGTGAAAATGGGAGATATGGATGCGGCCTCCGTCGTTTATGGGGACCTCTTGGGAAGTTCGGAGCGTCAAGCGCCGGAGACATATGCGCGCGGGGCGGATGTTTATTATCGTCTGGGGCGCTACAAAGATGCGATCGCATATTACGAGTTGGCGCTGAAGGCGGACCCTCGGTTTAAGTATGCCGGTTGGGTCAATCTTCAGATCGCAAACAGCTATCGGGCCATCGGTCAAGTTGAAAAGGGACAGGCCATTTTCACGCAGTTGGAAAAACAGTCGGAAGACCCCATTATTCGGCATCTGGCCGCAGAAAAAGCACGGATGTTGCGGTAGGGGGTTGTCATGTCCGAGTGTCGGGTGAATACGGAAATGCCGAGTCGTACACAGGGAGATGTCTCGGCGGGGCGCATTGCGGTCTTGCAGCAAGCGTTTGCGCGGTTCAGTACGGCTTCGATGGACTTGGAGCGGAGCTATCGTCGTCTTGAAGGGCAACTTAAGCGATTAAGATCTGAAGTTGCCGGGACAAGGGAAGTGGCAGGGTACGTCGGAGGCGAGACGGTAAGCGGTGTGAGGGCTCTGCCGTCCGTGTCAGTCGAGGGGCTGCAGGGGACTGCGCCGGAGAGGGCTGTTCTGTCGTGCGATCCCGCGATGCGGGAGCTGATCCGAACGGCCGAAATGGTTGCCACAAGCGATGTGTCCGTTCTGATCGAGGGAGAGAGTGGGACGGGGAAGGAGCGGGTGGCCCGCTTCATTCATGCGCGGAGTCCGCGCGCGGGATATCCGTTTGTGGCCGTCAATTGTGCCGCGATTCCAGAGGGGCTTTTAGAAAGCGAGTTGTTCGGTTACGAAAAGGGGGCCTTCACCGGGGCGATTTCAAGAAGGCCGGGTCGTTTCGAGCAGGCTCAAAAGGGGACGATTCTGTTGGACGAAGTGAGCGAAATGAGCGTCCCCGCGCAGGCGAAGCTCCTCCGGGTACTGCAGGAACGGGAGATAGACCCGCTGGGAAGTACGGAGTCGCTCTCCTTGGATGTGCGTGTGATCGCCACCTCCAACCGCCCGCTTCGGGAAGAGGTTCGCGTGGGACGGTTCCGGGAGGATCTCTACTACCGATTGAATGTCTTCCCGTTCCGCCTGCCTCCGCTCAGGGTGCGTCGCGCCGATATTCCCCTCCTAGCGAAACACTTTATTGCAGTCTCCGCAATCCGCAACAAGAGGTCGGTTCCGTCGCTTTCCCCGGAAGCCCTGTCGGTCCTGACGACGCGGATGTGGTGGGGGAATGTCCGTGAACTTGAGAATGTGGTCGAACGGGCCGTGTTGCTTGCAGGGAATGGGGTAATCGGTCTCGCGCATCTGATATTGGATGAGTCCGATGAGGCTCCCGTGTCCTCCAACGAAACGACGGTTCGGGATTCGGAGCGGGAGCTTATCCTGAGGACATTGGGCCGGGTGGATGGGAACCGGACCCGGGCGGCGGGCATTCTGGGGATTAGTATTCGAACCCTTCGCAATAAGCTTCGAGAATACCGGGTCCCTGTGGGTCGGGATGTGCCCGCCGGGATGGGAATCGCAGATAACGCATGCGGTGGATGAGGGGGTTGCGGGATGGACATTCAGATCTCCGATCGGACGACGCTTTTATTGGGACAGATGCTGGAGCTCCAGGGTGAGCGACACCGGGCGATCGTGTCGAATATCGCCAATCAGGATACCCCCGGATATAAAGCAGTCGAGGTGAATTTCACGCAGGCCCTGAAGAATGCCACCGCCTCCGAGGCGGGGAGTTTGCCCGTGGCGGTAACGCATCCCGGACATATCGCGATCGGCGGGCCTCCCCCCGATTTTCCATCCGGGGCCGTCCTCGAAAGGGTAATGCGCTCCAACCGGCTGGACGGAAATAGCGTGAATGCGGAGATGGAGATGGCGAAGCTTTCCCAGAACAGTTTGATGTACAACGCGACGGCGGAAATCCTGTCCGCAAAATTTCGGGCGGTGCGGAATGCCATCCGGGGTGGAGACTAGAGGGCACCTGAAAATTAGGAGCGTTTTCCGATGGATATAGAGCAGGCATTTTGGGTGTCCGCGTCCGCGCTTGACGCGCAGCGGTCCCGTTTGAATCTGATCTCCAGTAATATCGCAAACGCGGAGTCAACGCGCACGCCGGAAGGGGGTCCCTATCGGAGACGGGATGTCGTTTTTACGACCACGCCATTTAAAAGCGCGCTTGAGGAGCTTTCGGCCCCGAAGGCGACCGAGTTCTTTCAGGGGGTACAGGTGACGGATGTGGTCTTGGATCCGAGAGAGTTGCGGGCCGCTTATGAGCCGCAGCACCCGGATGCGAATGCGGACGGATATGTCCTCTATCCGAATGTCAACCCGTTGGAAGAGACGGTCAATATGATGTCCGCACTGCGTGCTTATGAAGCCAACGTGACCGCCCTGAACGCCACAAAAAGTATGGCCTTGAAAGCCTTGGAGATTGGGCGATAGGGTCGCTTTGGAGGCTCTTGATCGGGGAACAAGATTAAGGAAACGGAGTCGGGGAGATAAACATGGATATTCAGCAAATCGGGTACAGTGCGATCAGCGAGAAGATGTTTCAGTCCGTGGGTGCGCCGCAACAGGTGGATGTCTCTTTCACCGAGGCCTTGAAGGCGTCCATTCAAAAGGTGGACCAGGCCCAAAGAGAGGCGGACAGGGCCGTTACGGAGATGGTAACGGGACAGCAGCAAAGTCTCCATCAAACGATGATTGCGATGGAACAGGCGGAGTTGTCTTTCCAGTTGATGATGCAGATTCGAAACAAAATTGTAACCGCCTACGAGGAAGTCTTCAGGATGCAGTTGTGAATCTGATGCATCAGGGGGTGGCGTAGTGCCACAAGAGAGACACAGGTAAGAACGGAACGGATTGCGTAGAGCACCCGTGATACCCAGAGGGAGAAATTCATGGCCGACGATTTTATGACGCAGATGGGTGAACAGATGGCCAGTGCAACGATGATCAAGAAGGTGACGCTGCTGATCGTACTTGCGGTGGCCCTGGCCGGAATTTATGGGGTCTGGAGTTGGACGCAGAAGCCGGCGCTCCAACTGCTCTATTCGAATCTGACGCCGGAAGATGCCGCTGCGGTGGCCGGCAAACTCCGGGAAGCCAATGTCCCCTTCGAGATGGACGGGAACGCGGTCTTTGTGCCGGGCGACCAGGTGTCCGGGCTCCGAATGCAATTGGCCGGTCAGGGGCTTCCGCAAACGGGAGGGGTCGGGTTTGAAATCTTCGACAAGACGATGATCGGGAGCACCGAGTTTGCGCAGAAGGTCAACTACCGAAGGGCGCTTCAGGGCGAAATGGCGCGCTCCATTGGACAGTTGTCCGAGGTCAGCAAGGCGCGTGTCCACATTGTTGTGCCGGAGCGCTCCGTTTTCTCGGAGCGACAGGAGCCGGTGCGGGCCTCCGTGATCGTCACGCTGCGCGGGGGGCGCGTGCTGACGTCCGGGCAAGTCCAGGGGATCGTACACTTGGTGGCCAGCGGGGTCGAGGGCTTGTCGCCGCAGTCGGTTACGGTGATTGACAACAACGGGAATATCCTCTCGAGTCCCACCGACGAAGCGGCCAAGACCCAGATGACCAGCTCCCAGATGGATTTTCAGCGGAGTGTGGAAGAGGGTCTGCAGAACAAGATCGAGACGATGCTGGAGCGGGTCGTGGGGCGGGATAAGGCGACCGTTCGTGTTTCCGCCGTGCTCGACCTGAAGCGGGTCGAGGAGACGGAGGAGCAGTTCAACCCGGAACAGCAGATCCCGCGGAGCGAACAGCGTTCGGAAGAAAAGTCGTCCGGTAGCGCCACGAACCCGTCGGGTGTGCCGGGTGTTGGGGGCAATGTGCCCGGAGGTGCCGGGGCTGCGGCGGGGGGGCCGAGCAGCAGCAGTAACGGGCAGAAGAAGACGGAGCTGATCAACTTTGAAATCGGAAAAAAGGTGAGCCGCACGATTCATCCGATCGGCACCATCAAGCAGTTGTCCGTGGCGGTGTTGTTGGATGGAATTCGGGAAAGCACGACGGGTGCGGATGGAAAGGTCACGCAAAAATATACGCCGCGCTCCGAAGACGATAAGAAAAAGCTGGAGGAGCTGGTCAAAAAGGCGATGGGCTTCTCCGAGGAGCGAAAAGATGTCCTGACCGTGCACGAGGTGCCGTTCGATCAGCCGCAGGTGCCTGCCGAAGAGGCAGAGGTCGCGGAAGCCAGCAAGTTCCTGGCCGAGAACTGGTCTTCGATCGCGCGATATGCGATCGGTCTGATTCTGGCCCTGCTGCTTCTCCTCCTTGTGATTCGCCCGGTGATCAATAGCTTGCTTGAGCCGCCGCAGGCCTATCAGTTTCCCCAGACGGTTGGACAGATGCAGGGGGGCGGGTCTGGCGGAGCTTGGGGTCCGGGTGGGAT
>CAZOFZ010000011.1:0-23357 GCA_964579175.1 uncultured Nitrospirota bacterium
CGGTTGCGGAGAGCGATCCACCGGGGTGACCGGACTGGGCGGCGGCAATCATTGTTACGATCTCACGCCGCAGTGCCAGGGCATCTGCCTGAAGCCGTTCGACTGGGGTGCGCTGCATGGGCAGAGGGTATCAAAGTGGGCAAAACCAAGTCAAACAGACATCGCGGGCGTGTCAAGTCAAAACAGTCCTAACTTTGGCAGAATCGGACACCATCGCTTTGGGACTACAACAGTGCCAAATCCCGTGCGGTTATATGCCTTGCTAGAGAAGCGTTCCGGTTTCTTTTTCTGCCATTCTTGTAAGGTCTGAGCGGGGATGAGTACGAGAGTGCGGACGTACAAAAAGCGCGCGCCGCTCACCGCCGCGTCGTTCCTCCGCCCCGTGGTAGGTCCCGCCTTATGGGCCAGGCGCCCCGCCACCTCGTGGCGAACCGAATGGAGTCATTTTATGTCCTCCGGACGCATCATCGCGCGCCCCAGGCGATCGAGCGTTTTGTCGCGGCCCAGAATTTCCAATACCTCGAAGATGCCGGGACTGACGGTTTTCCCCGTCACCGCCGCGCGCACCGGTTGCGCCACCTGCGAAAGTTTCAACCCCAGCGCATCCCCCACCGCCTTGAACGCCGCCGCAAGGGGTGCCTGTTCGAACGGAACGTCCGAAAGCGCCGCGCGGATTGCGGTCAGGATCGGCATGGCCTCCGCCGTGAGGCATTTTTGCGCCTTTTCATCCAGGGGGATATCGGAAAGGAAGTAACAGGCCGCCGACTCCGCCATCTCCACCAACGTCCGGGACCGCTCGCGCAGCGCCAGGATCACCTTCGAGAGACGACCGGGATCCGGGGCGGCCACGCCCCGCCGCGCAAGATGCGGCACAAGTTGCGGCATCAGCCGGCTCGGATCGCCCGTCTTGATCTGATGCGCGTTGACCCAGAGGAGCTTTTCCGGATTGAAGACGGCCGCAGAGGCTCCCACGGCGCCCAGCGCAAATTTCTCGACCAGTTCCTCCCGCGTGAACAGTTCCTGGTCCCGATGCGACCAGCCCAGTCGCGCCAGATAATTGAGCATCGCGTCGGGGAGATAACCTTCGTCCCGATATTGCTGCACCGCCGTGGCGCCGTGGCGTTTGGAGAGGCGCGCACGGTCGCTCCCCAGGATCATCGGAAGGTGGCCGAACCGTGGCGTGGGGTGGCCGAGGGCGCGGTAAATCTGAATCTGCTTGGGGGTATTGTTGAGATGGTCGTCGCCGCGGATGACGTGCGAGATCTGCATGTCGGTGTCGTCCACCACCACGCAAAAGTTGTAGGTCGGCGTGCCGTCCGCACGCAGGATGACGAAATCGTCCACGGTCCCGGCCTCGAAGACGACCTTCCCCTTCACCAGATCGTCCACGACAATCTCCCCTTCCGAAGAGGCGGCAAACCGGATGACAAAAGGCTGCCGGGGCGGGTCGGTCCGATGGCGGCAGCGCCCGTCGTACCGGGGCGGCCGCCCCGCCGCCATGGCCTCCTTCCGGCGCGCCTCCAATGCGTCGGCGGGACAGTCGCAGCGATAGGCCGCCCCACGCGCAAGGAGCCGTTCGATCTCCGCGCGATAGCGATCCAGACGGTCGGTTTGGCGGACGATGTCGGTGTCTCCCCAAGCGTCCCAGTCCAGGCCCAGCCAGTGCAGGCCGTCCAGGATTGCCTCGATGGCCACGTCGGTGGAGCGGGAGCGGTCGGTGTCCTCGATCCGCAAGAAGAACTTTCCGCCGTCATGGCGCGCAAAGAGCCAGTTGAACAGGGCCGTGCGCGCCCCGCCGATGTGCAAAAAACCGGTGGGACTGGGGGCAAACCGAACGCGAATCGTGGACATGGCAACCTCGCCGATGGGCGAAATATAACATATGGGCTGCGGATATGTCAGGGCGCTTGAAGCCGGGTTTCTTCCTCTTTCTGGCTCCATGTGCTATAGTCTGGCGGTTTTCTGAAGCCTGAAGGGCACCGTGGCTGAACGGCGTTTTTATAGAACGGGTGGATCGTGCGGTTTTCAAAGTTTCAGATCATATTCATACTGGTCTTGGTTGTGTCCGGCTGCGCGGGTCGCAAAGAGCGTTCGGACCTGCTCGATCTTCTGGGCACGACACCGGAAGAGGTGCGCGCATCCGATCAGGACGTTGACAACACCTACGACGCCCTGACGCTCCTCTCCTGGGCGGAGGCCGCTTACGTGAGCGAAGACTGGATTGTGGCGGTTGCGGATTATCGTCGTTTCCTGACATTGCACCCACAACATCGAATGGCCGCATTCGCCCAGTATCGCCTGGCCCAAAGCCTCGAACACCAGGTCAACAGCCCCGACCGCGACCCCGGCCCGATGCAGGAGGCCCTCCTGGCGTTTGGAAAAATTCTCTCCGACTTCCCGCAGAGTCTCTATGCGGACGCAGCGCGCAGCCGGATTGCGGCATTAACCGAAAAGAAGGCGGAGCATCAGTATCAGGTCGCGCTGTTTTACTATAAAAAGAAGGCCTATCCGGCGGCGGTCGCCCGTTTCGAGGCGGCGCTTACGCTGACCCAGACAGAACCGGTGGCCCCGAAGAGCCTCTACTATCTGGCGCAGACCTACCATCGCCTGGGGCAGGACGAGGCGGCGAGGGAGGCCCTTTCGCGTCTCGCCAGCCGGTACCCCGACTCCATCTACGTCGCAAAAACCGAACGCCTTCTGCCGATCCCATGAGACTTCACCTTGACTTGAATGGAGGCTGGGGTGGGTGAGCGGGGCGCGTCGCCGTCTGCGGGACTCCCCTGGAATCGAATCAAGACCTATTCCATTCGGGATCGGCCCAGCAAGGTGCATTTGGAAGCGCTGGTCAAACCGATTGCCGCCGACATGGGTCTGCGCGGGTTCTTCGCGGCCCTTCCGGACATTCTGGGCGCGAGGGACCTCCGTGCCGTGATCCAGGCTGCGGCGACGGCCCATCGCGCGCGGCGACCCATCGTGCTGGCGTTGGGCGCGCACGTCATCAAAGTCGGCCTGAATCCGCTGTTGATCCAACTGATGGAGCGGGGCATTATTTCCGCGATTGCCCTCAACGGCGCGGGGATTATCCACGACTTCGAGCTGGCCTTCGTCGGCCAGACCTCCGAAGATGTCGCGGCCGAGCTGGACGACGGCAGGTTCGGAATGGTCGAGGAGACCGCCACCGCCCTCAACGACGCGATCGCGCGGGGCGCCGCGCACGGCGTCGGCATCGGACGGGCCGTGGGCAAGATGATTCTGTCTGGCAACTTTCCCTATACCGAATACAGCCTCCTTGCGGCGGCGGCCCGCCTCAATATCCCGGCCACGGTCCATGTCGCCATCGGTACCGACATCATCCATATGCATCCATCGGCCTCCGGCCCCGCCATGGGGGAGGCCGCGATGATAGACTTCCGCCGTTATACCGAAGCGGTTGCGGAACTGGAGGGGGGGGTCTATCTGAACATCGGTTCTGCGGTCATCCTCCCCGAAGTCTTTCTGAAGGCGCTGACCCTGGCCCGCAATCTGGGCCGGACGGTTCAGAACTTCACCGTGGTCAACATGGACTTTATCCAGCACTACCGGCCCGTCACCAACGTCGTCAGGAGACCCACGCAAAAATATGGCAGGGGGTATACCCTGACCGGCCACCACGAAATCATGCTCCCATTGCTGGTGGCTGGCCTCCTGTGCGAGCTCGATCGGACGGAGAACCCGGCATGAGCGACCCGGACATCTGGCGTCTGCTCATCTGCTGCCCGGATCGCCCCGGCATCGTGGCGGCCCTCTCCGGGTTTCTCTTTGCGGAAGGGGCCAACATCCTCCATTCCGACCAGCACTCCACCGATCCGGAAGGGGGGATATTTTTCATGCGGATCGCGTTTCGGCTGCCGGGTCTTTCGGAGCGGGAGGCGGCCTTTCGCACGGCTTTTGCGCCGACGGCCGCGGCGTTTTCCATGCAGTGGCGGCTCTCCTGCGCGGGCCGCGTGCAGCGCCTGGCCGTCTTTGTCTCCCGCGCCGAACATGCCCTCCTGGAACTCCTCTGGCAATGCCGCTCCGGCGATATTTTGGCGCGGGTCGAGATGGTCCTTTCCAATCACCCCGATCTTGCGGAGACGGTCCGTCCCTTTGGCATCCCTTTTCATCATATTCCGATTCATCCCGATCGAAAGCGGGAGGCGGAGGCGAAACAGATGGATCTCATGCAGGGGCGGATTGACACGATCGTCCTGGCCCGCTATATGCAAATTGTCGGTCCCGCACTCCTTGCGCAGTATTCCCACCGCGTCATCAACATTCATCATAGTTTCCTCCCCGCATTTGTGGGGGCCGATCCGTATGGCCGCGCCCATGCGCGTGGGGTCAAGCTGATCGGGGCCACCGCCCACTATGCGACCGAGGCGTTGGACGAAGGCCCCATCATTGCACAGGACGTCCAGCGGGTGGACCATCGCCACGATGTCGAGGCCATGAAACGGATTGGGCGCCACATTGAGCGGGTGGTGCTGGCACGCGCCGTCGCCTGGCACGTGGAAGACCGGATCCTGGTGCATGGCAACAAGACCGTGGTCTTTGCCTGAGGAAATATGACGGAAAGTTGCATTGTAAAACCGCGTTAGGCTATAATCCGCTCCGCTCGGTTTATCGGGAGCGAGGGACAAGGTCAGGAGGCAAGGTGGATAGGGTGAACGCGAAGCTGGAAGTCGGCATCGAAAAAAAGAAAGATTATGGAACCATGGGGCTCTTTGGCCTGATCTCGCTGGCCACGCTGCTGGGCGTTCCGGCCTATGGCCACTACTACGGATACAGCCGTCTGGACTGGGCGCTTTTCGGAATTTTTTACATCGTAACCGGTCTGGGGATCACGGTCGGTTACCACCGGTTGATCTCGCACCGTAGCTTTACCTGTCCGGATGCCGTAAAAATTTTCTTCCTGATTGTGGGCGGGTGGGCCATGGAGAACTCGGCCTTCAAGTGGTGCTCCGACCACGTTCGGCACCATGCCAGGGTGGACCAGGAGGACGATCCCTATAACGCCACGAAGGGGTTCTGGCACAGCCACCTGTTATGGATCTTCCACAAGACGCCCGGCGCCAACGATAAATACGAGGCCATCTTCCGCAAGGACCGATGGATCATGTGGCAGTACAAGCACTATAACTGGGTTGTTCTCTCCGGTTTCCTGCTCCCCGCTGTCATCGGTTTTCTACACCGTGGCGTGCAGGGTGCCATCTCCGCGTTTCTCCTGGCTGGCGTCGCCCGCGCCTTTTTAGTCCTCAATTCCACCTTTTGCATCAATTCGATTTGCCACTTGTGGGGAGCCCAGCCGCACGGCAGCGCCAATACCAGCCGGGACAGTTGGTGGGTCTCCCTCGTCACCTTTGGAGAGGGGTATCATAACTACCACCACAACCACCCGCGGGACTATCGCAACGGCCCCAAGTGGTACAATTTCGATCCCTCCAAGTGGCTCATCTTCACGCTGTTGGTCCTGGGTTTGGCAAAACGGCCCCAGGCGTCTTCCTAATCTTCCGTCTCTGGTTCACGGGCACTCCGCAGTCGGTCTTTAGGGGTGCCCTTGTGCCACGGACGGGGGTCTCCTCCCCCGGTGCCCGTCTACGCCGAGGTGCGATAGTCGCATCCTTCCGTTCGACATAAAATTTTGACCTGCCCACCGCGCCCGCGCTGTTCCAATAGAAAGGGGGCGTTGCAGGCGGGGCAGGGACGGGGAAGCGGACGATCCCAGAGGGCGAACTTGCACGTGGGATAGTTTGTGCAGGAATAGAAGGTTTTTCCGTTGCGGCTCTTTTTTTCGGTCAATTGTCCGCCACAGTCCGGACAGGCCACGCCCAGGGCGATCGGTTTCGTGTTTTTACATTCCGGGTATCCGCCGCAGGCCATGAAGCGACCGAATCGCCCGTTTCGGATCACCATGCCCTGGCCGCACCGTTCGCAAATCTGGTCGGTGGCGGTCTCCTTGGGCACAATCCGCAGCCCCTCCGGCGTTTCGACAAACTCCTTCGTATTCTTACACTCCGGATATCCAGAACAGGCCAGATAGCTTCCAAAGCGCCCCCACTTGATGACCATCGCTTTCGCGCACTTTTCGCAGACGAGGTCGGTCGCCTTTTCCTCCCGTTTCAGGTCCCGCATCCGTTCGCGGGCCTGATCGAAATGGAGGCGAAACGGCGTATAAAAGTCCCGGACGGTCTCCACCCACTCTTTCCGACCCGCCTCGATCTCGTCCAGATTTTCCTCCATCCGGGCCGTGAACGCCACGTTGACCACTTCCGGGAAATTTTCAACCAGCAAGTCGTTCACAATTTTCCCCAGCTCGGTCGGATAAAAATGCCCCTCCCGCTTTTCGACATATTCCCGTTCCTGAATGGTTGAGATGATCGTGGCATAGGTGCTGGGCCGCCCAATTCCCTGCTCTTCCAGGTCGTGGATCAGAAGCGCTTCGTTATAGCGTGGCGGCGGCTGTGTGAAGTGTTGTTTCGGATCGAGCCGAAGGAGGGCCAGCAACTGCCCGACCGACATCTCCGGCAATCGGTCCGCGCCTTCCTCCGCTTCATCCTCCTGGTTGCCGTTGCCAGCGCCGGCATAGACGGCAGTGAATCCGGGGAATCGAAGTACGGAGCCCGCAGTCCGCAGGAGAAACGGGCCCGCAGCGATCGAAACGCGGGTGACGTCAAAGCGCGCGGGGGTCATCTGGCTTGCAACGAATCGGTCCCAGATCAGTTTATAGAGACGATATTGATCTTCCGTCAGATCGCCCCGGAGCCGTTCGGGAGGGCGGTGCATGGCCGTGGGACGAATCGCCTCATGGCCCTCCTGTGCCCCCTTTTTGCTTTTGTAGAAGTTGGGCGTTTCCGGGACATATTCGCCACCATAGGTCTGTCGGATCCAGTCCATGGCCTCCCGTTGAAAGTCGGGAGAGAGGCGCACGGAATCGGTCCTCATATAGGTGATCAGGCCCACCGCCCCTTCGGCGCGTGTTTCGACCCCTTCGTAAAGCTGCTGCGCCAGCATCATCGTCTTCTTCGGTGTGAATCGAAGCGTGCGCACCGCATCCTGCTGGAGCCGGCTGGTGATGAAGGGGGCCTGCGGACGCTGCAATCGCTCCTTCTTTTCGATCTTCGAAACCTGGTAGGGGAGCCGTTGGAGTGCCGCCACAATTTCCAGCGCCTGCGCCTCATTCTGGATGCCGAGGGCCACCCCCTCCCGCTGCATCAGTTGCGCCGCAAACGACGCCCCCTCCGCAGTCGAAAGCCGGGCATGAATGCTCCAGTATTCCGTGGGGACAAAGGCGCGCACCTCCGCTTCCCGTGTGCAGATCAGGAGGACGGCCACCGACTGCACCCGTCCGGCGGAAAGACCATACCGGACTTTCTCCCAAAGGAGCGGGCTGATCTTGTAGCCGACGATCCGATCCAGTACGCGCCGCGCCTGCTGGGCATTCACCTTGCGAAGGTCCACGACGGTGGGGGACTGCATGGCCTGTCGAATGCCACGCTCCGTAATTTCGTTGAACAGCACCCGGAAGACCGGACGCGATTTGATCTCCTCCGCGATATGCCATGCAATGGCCTCCCCCTCCCGATCGGGATCGGGCGCAAGATAGACCGATTCGGCTTCCCGGGCGGCTGCCTTGATGTCCGAAAGGACCTTTCCCTTCCCCTTGATCGTGACATATTCGGGGGCAAAGTCGTGTTCCAGATCGATCCCCAGGGTGGATTTGGGAAGGTCTTTGACGTGGCCCACCGACGCCATCACATTGAAGCGCTTCCCCAGATACTTCAGGATCGTCCTGGCCTTGGCGGGAGACTCCACGATGACCAGGGATTTCCCGGTGCTCTTCTTCGACACGGGGGCTGTCACGGTTTCTTCGGCGTTCTTTACCTTTCTTGCCAACACAACCTCCCTTATTTTCGGATATAGAACTGACCCTGTAATTTTTCGACGATTCCCTTGATTTCCAGCCGGAGCAGCAGACTTGAGACGGCCGCGACCGTCTGCCCGCTTTCGCCAATAATCTGGTCAATCTGCCTGGGCTCTGACGAGAGAAACGGATAGAGGGCGGCTTCGTCCGCTTCCAGGGGAGGCACCTCGCGTGGCGCCTCCCGTTTTTCGGTGTACTGCGGAATAATTTCGCTCAAGATATCCGCGACACTTGTCACCAGTTTCGCGCCGGACTGGATCAGCCGATTCGACCCCGCGCTGGACGCCGAAAAAATCGTCCCCGGCACCGCAAAGACCTCCCGCCCCTGTTCCAGCGCGTGACGGGCCGTAATGAGAGACCCGCTCTGCTCGGCCGCCTCCACCACCACGCAGCCCAGCGACAATCCGCTGATAATCCGGTTGCGCTGCGGAAAATGGTGCGGTTCGGGCGATGTGCCCATGGCAAATTCGGAGAGGATCAGCCCCCGTTCCGCCAGGTCGTGATAGAGTTTCTTGTGCTCCGGCGGATAAATCCGGTCAATCCCGCAGCCCAGAACCGCCAGGGTATATCCGCCCGCCGCCAGTGTGGACTGGTGTGCCACCGCGTCAATGCCGCGCGCGAACCCGCTGACGATGGAGACCCCATGTCGCGCCATCTCGCGGCAGAGCTGCGCGGTTACGGCCCGTCCGTAGGGGGTCGTCCGGCGGGTCCCCACCACCGCCACGGGGTAAGACACCGGCGGCGCGGGTACCCCTTTCACGTAGAGCAGCGGCGGTGGGTCGTAGATCTCCGCGAGTCTCGGAGGGTAGGCCGCGTCGTGCAGACAGACCAGCGCACCGCCCGCTTTCGCAATTTTTTCAAACTCCCGGTCTATTTCCGAAAATGCGCGAAACAGAACGATTTGCTTGGCCACCGTCTCCGGAAGTCCTTCCACGGCGGCCAGGGCCGTCTCGTTTGCCGAAAAGACCTCTTCGGGCGATTTGAAGTGCGAAAGCAGCCGCTTGAAGAGGACGTTCCCCACGCCGGGAATCCGCTTGAGCGCAAGCCAGGAACGATATTGCTCCACCGAATCCCCTCGCATCGGGAGGGGCAGATTATACGAGAGGGTGTCCGAGAGTCAACCTGGGAAGGGGCGATGTCACGCCAAAATAAATATCCGGTTTAGGGGACCACAACCCCCGCCTCTTTTTTCTTTTGCAACATGAAGGGTTTTCTCAAGTCGTGCAGATGCGCACTTGGTGTGTCCGTTGGGGGTGTGCGGAAATTACAAAAAACGGGGTGTGGGATCAGGCGGGTGGGGATGCGCCGTTGGCGTGTGCGGTGATGAAGTCGTTGAGCAGCCGACAGCCGGCGAAGAGTGTGGCCTCTTCGTTCCGAATCCAGCGACCGATGACGCCCAGGTAGGTGAGCGTGTCCGCGACCTGCTTGATGTTTTGTATCCCCGTGTCGGACTGGGCCAGGGAGGGATTCACCGGTTTGCCATACTCAATCAGATAACGGAGAAGCCGCCACTCGGGGCCCTCGCTGCTCTCGGCCGCCAGGCGCTCAACGAAGGGCTCCCACTGACACTGCCCCGCGACCACGGCCTCTTCCACGGTTCGGGGATTCTCGTCGCCTTCCCCGTGCAGGTAATGGAGAAGCAACCGGGTCAGGTACGGATGGTTCCCGGTCCACGCAGTCAAATCCGCACGCGTGTTTCGGCCGATCAGCTGGCGAATCTCCCCATCGAGAAGGACGGAGAGTGGGAACGTCCGGAAGGGCCGGAGGCCCAACGTCTCGGTGTGGCTGATCATTGCGTGCAATCGGCGCCCGCCGGTGATGACGATACTGGCCGGTTTGGCCGACGATGTCCACGCAAGCAATGACGCGATCGCCGCGTCGGCAACGCGATCGGTGTTATCCAGGATCACGATCGAGCCGGGAAGCAGGTCCATCCGGGAAGCAGGGTCGGCGCCGACGTCGATCTGATGCACTGGCTGATGCACCGTCCGTCCGGCCAGCCCGCGTAAAGCGGTTTGTACCAGAGAGGTCCTGCCGAGTTTCGGTCCTCCGATTACGGCCAGCGACTCGCCCTGCACGATGCGCGCACGCAGGTTCCTGACGAGCGGTTGGCGACCGATGAACGCGTCCCCGGTGACGGGGGAAGGGATGAACGGGGGAATGGGCATCACGCTTCAGGAACTACAGGACAACATGGAACAGCCGGCCCGATGGCGTGCCCAATCGGGACGCTTTCCCGCATAAGCTTCTTTATCCGGCTGTTCATCATACGGATGTCGCAACAATTCCAGAAGCTCGGCAACCATGGCGTGATCCCCTTGCTCTGCCTTGTCGATGGCCTGCTGGGCCAAATAGTTCCGCAACACATATTTAGGGTTGACGGCATTCATTCGGTGGCGCCGGAGATCGTCGGGGATATTTTCTTCGCGCACACGGGATTTGTAACTTCGTATCCACGTCCCGAATCGTGCTTTGTACTCGCTCGTCAACTGCTCCGGTTGGTAATACGCATCCATAAAGCCGGACAAGAAATCGTTGTCCCCCTCGTGATTGGGGTCGAGGCGGACGGGGAGATCGGCCAGTTTTCTGTAGAAAAGGGTCATGTCCGTCTCCACCGATTCCAATACGGCCAGAAGCTCCGTGATCAGCGCGTCGTCTCTTTCAGGCTGGATCGTATCAAGACCGAGTTTTTTACCCATCATGACTTGCCATGCCTGGGAATAGATTTCCGGGTATTCATCCAGCGCTTGTTGCAAGGGCTCGGCATCTCCGATGAGGGGGTGGATTGCATTGGCCAACTGGTAAAGATTCCAGAGGGCAATTTTGTGCTGGTGCCCAAAGCGATAGCGGCGTCCTGTGGCGTCGGTAGTATTGGGGGTCCAATTAGGATCGTAATTCTCCAGCCATCCGTAAGGGCCATAGTCGATCGTCAGTCCGAGAATCGACATGTTATCGGTGTTCATCACGCCATGGACAAATCCGACGCGCATCCACTCGACGATCATCGCGGCCGTCGTCGCGCAGACCTCCTGAAACCAGGCGATGTAAACCGCTTTGGACGGTTCTCCCAAATGGCGGAAGTGGTGACGAAGCGTATAGTCCGCAAGCGATTTCAAGAGGTCGTTTTCTCCCCGCATCGCATGGATCTGAAAATTGCCGAAGCGGATAAACGAGGGGGCAACGCGACAGACGATCGCGCCCGGCTCCCTCTGCGGATGGCCATCGTAGAACATGTCTCGCGTCACTTTTTCGCCCGTCAACACCAGGCTTAATGCCCGCGTGGTCGGTACGCCGAGGTGATGCATCGCCTCGCTACACAAAAACTCCCGGACAGACGATCGCAACACCGCCAATCCATCCGCCGTTCTGGAATAGGGCGTGGGACCCGCCCCCTTGAGTTGCAACGTCACCCGCTCCCCGAGCGAATTGACGACCTCTCCCAGATTGATCACGCGGCCATCCCCAAGTTGTCCGGCCCAATTGCCAAATTGGTGTCCCCCGTAACAGGCGGCATAAGGCAACATGCCCGGGAGGAGGCGATTGCCCGCAAAGACTTGCAAGAACGGCTCCGATTCACAGACATCGCGGCCCAGATCGATCTGCGCTGCAACTTCGTGGGCGTACGCCACCATCGTCGGATTTGAAACGGGTGTCGGTACGACAGGGGAGTAACAGGCGCGCATCACCTGGCGACGATAATTCCGGGGTTCGGAATCGGCGGGCAACGCACGGGTAAAAGAATCATCAAAAACAAGCGAATCCAAAGCCTTTGTGTCCATTGATATCGCCTTTAGGGCACCTCTCATTTGAAATGCGCGTCAAAGCCCCCTTCGTTAGGCCGCTAACGACGACTCATACGTTCATCCGAACACGGTGTCGGTCAGCCAGCGCCGGAAGCCCTCGTTGTCCACGAACTGCTTGAACAGCTCGGTATCGTCCTTCAGCACGGCCGCCATCACACGCGCCAGCGCTTTGTCGCGAAAGCGTCTGTACCGCCTTGATCCCGGAAAGTATCTTGTCCACGTACATGGTGTGTAGCAGCGGCTCGTCGTAGCCGGTCTGGAACTTGTCGGCGCAGATGAGGAAGCGGTACGGCTCCTCCTGTATCTTGTTCGCGATGTGGCGCGATGGAAAGCCGTTGAGCGACGCCTCGCTGACCTTCGCACCGCCATACTCGTGCTCGCCGGAGAAGGCCACGATTGCCCGATGCGGGCTCTCCCGCTCGGCCAGGTAGTCGCGGATGGCATGGAAGTACTGAATCGCGCGTTCGATGCCGCTCGTCACCACCATCGCCCGCGCCTCACCGCCGATCTTTTACTGATTGGGACATCTTTCATCTATGGCGGCCTAACGAAAGAAGGCGGATGCCCTACCTTCTTTCGTTAAGTGAAGCTCCACAGGCTCGCATGACTGCACCTCAGTCCCTCGCCACCACAGTGTCATACAGTCCGTAATGAGTTAGTCCAGGGTGACTCTCCATGCCGGTGTAACGGAGCGACGCATCTTCGTACCGTCGGAACGCGAAGACGGCCTGGTTCATCTGCTCGGTGTTAAACACCTTGAGTCGCACGAGCAGGTGGAAGTCCTTCACCGTCAGCCCGGTCACGGCGAGGAACAGCTCCGGTTCGAGCTTGGTGATGACATCCTGCAACGTATTCTCGCGGAAGTCGGTGAGGTACATGAACGGGGGGATCCGCGTCGCGAACTTGATCAGCTTCTCCTGTACGAGCTTGCGCTTGGATTTGTATTCCTTCTCCTCGTCCGTGAGCTGCCGCTTTTCTTTCGCTGACAAGTCCTTGTCCTTGGCCTTGTTCTTGAGTTTCCTGACCTTCTCGCTCTTGTTGATGATGGTCTCGATGATATTGTCGCCCAGCGCGCGCCAGCCCTCGATGCGCTCCATGGCGGCCATCGCTTCGGGATTGTCCATGATGCGGCGCAGCGTGTCGTTGTCCACGTTCACGAGCAGGGCGCTCTCCCACTTGCGGGCCAGCAGGGTGGCCGAGGTGCCGGCCATCGCGATGTCAAGGATGCCGCCCGCGTCAATCTGCGTCATGTTCGCACCGTCGTAGGCCAACACGGGCAGGAATGACACGAGGTCCTTGACGGCGTTCTCCGGGTTCGGCTCGTTGGGCGACAGGCCGATTCCGTACTCCGAGAGCTGCCGCAGCGCGCGCGTCGGCGCGAAGTCGAACACGAAGCAGACGGGCTTGAGGACTTCTTCCGCGTTCGGATCGTCTCCGTTGGGATTCTTGATGGACCACGGAGATTGCACGCGGAACGCGGCCTGAAAGTAGGTCTCAGGCGACTTGAGGTTGCGCAACATCAGGATGGATGACCACGGCGGTACGGTGATGCCGGTGGTGAGTTTGCCGCAGGAGAGCGTGATGGTTTGGGTCTCGAATCCGCTACCGATGGCCTTGCGCACGGGCGGCAACGCATCCAGACCGATTCCTGCAGAAGCACCCGCAGCAACGATCACCTCGTAGTCATGCCAAAAGGTGTTGTGCCGCTCGGCCAGCAGCTTCGCCATCGCGTGGCAGGCCGCGACGTTGGGCAGGAACCAGAATGAATGCTGAAGGTACGACAGCAGCCGCACATCCGAATACGGAAACGGAGGCCGCGTACCGGT
This sequence comes from uncultured Nitrospirota bacterium, assembly GCA_964579175.1. Lineage (GTDB taxonomy): Bacteria > Nitrospirota > Nitrospiria > SBBL01 > CAZOFZ01 > CAZOFZ01. The sequence continues at coordinate 13,569 of CAZOFZ010000011.1, forward strand.
CCTGAGATGCTCCACCGCCTTGGGCGCGTACCCGCCGCGGATGATGTCCAGCCACTTCTGTACGTCACCTTTGTGTTTGAACTGCGCCTTGGCGCCCGTGCCCGATGCCTCGAAGAAGGCGTTGAGGTCGAACTCGTCGAACTCCCCCGCGCTCGCGATGGCCACCAGCTCATCCGGCATCTGGTAGGTCAGCAGGCGCATCTGCGGCAGCGCACCGTAGGGGTTCCACTGGCCGGGGTTCTTTGCGGCGAACGCTTCCTTGGCGCGCTGCTCGTCGGTGTACGTCCAGTTGAAGATCTGCTCCTCGATGAACTCGCCCGTGGCCAGCGCCTTAAACGGTGTGCCGGAGAGGTAGAGATACGCCTTGGTGGTGATCGGCAGGAACTCGGCCTCCTTTTCCATGGGTTCCTGCAAGTCGGCAATGCTTTCCTTCAGGCGCTTGTGATCGTCTATCTTGGCCTCCTTCCTCGCGATCGCCTCTTCCTCGCCCTCGAATAGTTCCTTGGCCGTCTCGCGCCAGGCACCGAAGTGGTATTCGTCGAAGACGACCAAGTCCCACTTCACTTGGTGGAGCCATTCGTTCTTGGGTTTGATGTTCCCCACATCGTCGCGGCCCAGCAAGTTCTGGAAGGAGCCAAAATAGACGAGTGGCTTCTTGGCGGAGATGCTCGTCGGATCGCTACCGGATGAGCGCGACAGGTACTGCCAGTCGCCGAAGTCCACATGATTCTCAAGGTCGGTCTGCCACGCATCCTCCACGGCGGGTTTGAAGGTCACCACGAGCACGCGCTTGGCCCCGAGTTCCCGGGCGAGTTGATAGGCGGTGAAGGTCTTGCCGAAGCGCATCTTCGCGTTCCAGAGGAAGCGCGGGACGGCGTGCATATCCTCTCTCCAGATGGAGTGGAAGTAGGCATGCGTCTTCTCTACGGCGGCGCGCTGCTCGGCGCGCATCGTGAAGGTCTTATGGTGCGTGCCGGTGAACCGCTGCCCCGTGCGCAGTTCGGTGAGAGAGGTCTTCACCTCCTCGACCGAACAGCGCATCCATTCCAGATCGGTGTTCTCGAAACCCTTGCGGACGAGCGCCGCGCGCACCTCGTGGTCGGTGAAGATGCTGCCGTCGTCCCGCTCGGCGGACTCGTCGAGTTCGACCGTGTAGTTTTTGATGGCAGCGGTCTTGAGTTGCTCGGCGACGCGCTGCTTCACGTCGCGCGTAGTTTGGCCCACCTTCAGGAGACCCGCGTGCGCCGCGTCCGCGATCGAGTAGGCGTAGATGCGCGGCCGGGCTTCCGGCTTGGGCGCGAGGATTTCTTCGATGGTGGGTTTAGGCATTGATAACTTCCCAATGTCCTGTTTTGTCGGGACCAACGCGCTTGATCTGGCCCTGTTCACGAAGCATCTTGAGATGACGTTCGATGGTGCGGGTGGTCTTGTTGAGCAAGGTAGCCAACTCCTTGGCCGACAATCGGGGCGCTTGCCTCAATAGCTCCAGAACTTTATCGTTTACACCGACATTTACACCGACATTTGCAGGGACATTTGCACCGACATCGAGAGCGGTCTCCGTCGCCACATCAATGAACTTATACAGAGAATTCCCAATGGCATCGAGCATGAATCTGATGAACGGACGGCAATCCACCGCGCCTGTATGCGAATCCTGCAGCGCCTTGTAGTAAAGCGCCTGGTTGTGGTGGATCAGGGTTTCGACCGGCATCCAGGCAAACAGCGGATTCCATTGGGAAAGAACCAGGGTCTGCCACAGCCGCCCGATTCTGCCGTTGCCGTCGCGGAAGGGATGGATGTATTCCAGCATGTAGTGGACAGCAGAACTCTTGATGAGCGGGTGCGCTTCGCTGGTCTTCCCCCAGCGCAGAAGCTGCTCGACGAGAGCGGGCACCTGTTTCGCCGGGGCGCCGCGGTGCATCACCGCGCCATCGCCGCGCACGACGGCCACGCCCACCGTGCGGAACCGGCCCGACTCCCCGATGAGTGTATCGGTCAGGTGCGCGTGGGCTTTCAGCAAGTCGCTCACCGACCACGGATCGTAGTCGGGCATTTCGTTGTAGGCATGCCACGCGTTCTGCACCTCTTTGATGTCCTTGGGCGGCCCCCAGACCGGTTTGCCGTTGATGACATCGGTGACCTGGCCCAGGGTGAGCCGGTTGCCCTCGATGGCGGTGGAGGCATGGATCGAGAGAATGCGGTTGAGTTTGCGCAGGTGCAGCACATCGCCCGACTGTTCCTCGCTGATTTTGACGCGCTCGAGCAGGGCATGAATGTCGCCGATCTTTTCATGCCACCCTGGGTCTTCCGTGTAGAACGGTACCATCGGCTTCATGGGCGGGCCTGTGGCTTGGGCGCGAGGATTTCTTCGATGGCCTTACTCATCGCGCTTTCCTCCTCACCTTTCTCCAAAGCCACGAAGGTATCGAAATCACTCTGGAAGAGCCTGTCCTGGGTCACACGGTATTTTTCAAACTCGCCCTCGGCGTGCTCCCTGGCGATTTCGGAGCTGATACGCCCGGCGTCTTGCAGCACTTGCCGCTCATCCGCCGAGAGGAAGATGTCGAGCCGCTTTGCCCAATCTTCCATCGTCATCGGCACGCGGCGTTTGGCGCGGCCTTCCGCCAGTTCGATGTAAGCGTTCACGATGCGCCCCAGGTCCCCGAGTTCCGCTTCCGTCAGGTAGTTTTTTGCCACCACCACGTCGCTTTTGAGAATCTTGCCGCCGGGGGCTTTGGCCCAGGTCGTCAATCCCATCCGTTCCTTCGTGTGGTCCGCGCGCTTGACGATCAGCTCGGCGGCGGTGTGGCCGTGGACGGCGTAATGCATCTTGTTCTGCACTTTGGCGAAGAACGCCTGGGTGATCGGCGCGTCCCGGTCGTAATCCATCGCCGTGGCATAGATGTCGGTGATCTTTTGGTAAAAGCGCCGCTCGGACAGGCGAATCTCCCGGATCTCCTCCAGCAGGCGCTCGAAGTAATCCTCTCCCAGGAACGCGCCGTTCTCCATGCGCTTCCGGTCCATCACATAACCCCGGAGCGTGTAGTCCCGCAGCACACCCGTGGCCCATTGCCGGAAGGCCGTGGCGCGCTTGGAGTTCACGCGATACCCCACCGCGATGATCGCATCCAGGCTGTAATGCAGGATGCTGCGCTGCACCTGGCGTTTCCCTTCGGTTTGAACTAATAAGAATTCGTTAGCAGTTGCAGACTCACGCAGTTCGTCCTCGGCGTAGAGGTTCTTCAGGTGCATCAACACGTTTTCCGGTGTCGTCTCAAAGAGCAGCCCGATGTTTTTTTGCGACAGCCAGATCGTGCCGTCCTGCACCCGCACTTCCACGCCGTCGCCGCCGGTCTGGTAGGCGAAGGTGAGAAACTCTGCCGTGCGGTTGCGGATGCGCACGCTGTCCGGTGATTTCTTTTTCGGCATGGGCGTCTCCCGGTCTAGGGCTTGGGCGCAAGGATTTCTTCGATGGTCTTACTCATCGTCAGAGGCTCCGCTGATGTCCATCGGCCGGATCATGCTGTTGATGAACGCGATCTCGTCCTTTGTGATGCCGTACTTTGCGTATATCTTCTCGTCCGTCCACGGCTGGGAGAAGTTCTGCATAGGAACGAAAGTGTAGACGCCACGAGTCGCGTCTTGTGAAGGCTTGTGCAGCAGCACCAACAGCCGGAACAGCCGCGTGTTTATGTACGAGATGACGTTCTCGGTCTCGGCCCGATCCTTGAAAGGGCCAATGTACATGTACGTCCATGACGAAATGCTTCCAGGCTCCCCAACGAATGGCTTGCCCAGAATTGGGTGGGGAAACGCGTCACTGCCGCTTCCTGCACGCGGAATGAACACCTTCCACTTGTCGACCACATGCGTTTCCTTAGTCAATTCTGCTCTCGCGAGGTAACCAATGCCGCCATTGCGGTAAACCTTAATATCTCTCGGCCCCTTTGACGGTTTGCCACGGAACGTGCTGTCAAGACCAAAGACCCCGATTGAACTAACGAGGCGAGTGAACTGCTTCTCTTCGGGCAACGAGAGAGAGACAGGGACGGGCGGCTGGCCGACCTCGGCAGCGAAGACCTTCTTCAAGATGGGAAGCGCCTCGTTGTATCGGATGAACACGTCCGCGCCAGGTTCAAGCAGGGGCCGTTCCACTGGATTGCCCGCCACACCCTTGTCATGAGTCGTGACGCGCACGCTACCGGCGTTGTCACGATCCCACAGGAAGTAGCAAACACCCCCCTTGATTTGTGTGCCCGGAAACACGTCATTCGAGTCTGGAAAGTCCTCAATGACGCGGAGCCTGTCGTCACCGAGCATCGCTGCGCGAAACTCATCCAGACCCATGCCGCCGGAAAACCAGCGGGCAGGAATAACCATCGTCAGCAGCCGCGGATCCAACTTCCTCGCCTGCTCGACGAATTTGTGATAGATCGGCCGCGCTTGTGTCCCGTAGCCCTCTGTGTTCAACTGATACGGCGGGTTGCCAATGATTACGTCGAATTGCATGTTGCCTCCAAATATCTCGGCCAGCCGAGTCTTGATGTTGTCAGTGTGAATGAACGCATAGGCGTGGGTTTCCAGCCCTTCGCCACGGTCGAGCGTCTTCTTGCTCGCGCCGCAATACCCGCACTTCTCGCCTTCCCACGTATGCTCCGTACGTTCGAACCAGATGTTCCCGTCGTCGCTGGTAAAGCCCTTGGCGATGGAGTGCTTGCCCTTGGCGTGCTTCGAGCAATAGACGCTCCGCCGCGCCAGCAAACTGGTGAGGTGCGTGATGCCGATGCCGAACACCTGCTTCGTCAGGATGTGATTGACGCGCTCCTCGATATTGGGCATCTCGTCAGCCAGACCGCTGGTGAGGCGGCGGGTGATCTCGCGCAGGAACACGCCGGATTTCGTGCACGGGTCGAGAAACCTCACCGTCTTGTCCGCCCAGATAGTGGCACCGTTGTTGTCGGCCGCCCACGCCTCGGCCAGCGTATCCAGCATCCGGCTCGCGAACTCGGGCGGCGTGAACACCTCGTCGTTGGAGAGGTTGGCGATGCACGTCAGCACATCCGGGTTGCGCCCTCGCAGGGTGAAGCGGGCCTGATCGCTCATTCGGCCTCCTTCGGGCCGTCGCCGCGCCAGACGGCCAGTTCGCCCACGGTCATCGGCGGGTACGTCTTGACCGGCGTGAAGATGTCGTGCTTGCCCACGTTGGCCCAGAGCGGGGCCTCCTCTGATGACCAAGCCGCGCTCTGGGCGAGCACGTCAAGGCGGAAGTCGCGCCGCTGGAACTTGCCCTTACCTAGGTAGCCCCACTCTGAAAAGGTGATTGGCTGGCCGTCGTGGGTACGCATCGTCAGTGCGTCGCCGTGCACGAGGTTCTGCGACAGCACGTAGGACGCGGCGCGATAGAGTTCTTCCAACTCATCCAGAATCAGGTACTCGGCGAGTATCTCCAGCACATTCGCGCGGCATTCGGTGATGTTGTCCGTCAGCAGCTCGATGCCGTAGATGCACATCAGCGCGAGCAGTGCATAGTGCCGCCGCTCGAAGTCAGACGTGCCGTACTTGAGTTCCACGGCGGCGAGCTTGCGCCGCAGAATCTGGACGATGAAATTGCCGCTGCCGCACGCCGGCTCCAGAAAGCGGGAGTCAATGCGCTCGGTCTCCCCCTTCACCAGGTCGAGCATCGCCTCGACCATCCACGCCGGGGTAAAGACTTCCCCGTGGTCGGCGACGCGTTGTTTGGACTTGACGAAGTTCATGGGCCGATGCACTCGGAGATATCTCTGCGCTCTGCGGACGACGGCTTCTCGATCAGCGTGCCGAGTGCGTCGGCCTTCGAGAGGCGGGGGATCTGATTGCGGAACTCGAAGTTCTCCGGAATATCTTGGACATTCGGTGAGAAGCCGTCCATGTACGCCTCGAAATCGGCTTTGAGCTGTTGCTGGCTGGCCCGGGCCTTTAGGTCGCGCAGCGTGAATTTGGAGGTATTGTAAAATGCCTGCCCGGCCGCCTGCCGCAAGGCCGGGTCCTGATGGACGATCTTCGCCTTGTCGAGCGAGGCCTTCCTATCGAGTACGGCCTGCTTGGTCGGCTCGAGCACCGAGTCGAGGCGCCGGAGTACGGTCATAGGCAGGATGACGTCGCGGTACTTACCTCGAACGTACAAATCCCGAAGCACATCGTCCGCGATGCCCCAGATGAAGTTGGCAATCCAGTCCAGTTGGCCTTGTTCCATGAAACGCCCTTTATTTCGGCATCTCCAGAAGGGTCAACCGATTGCCGTCCGGGTCTGCCACCTTTGAAAAAATGGCGCCTCCCGGGGCCTTTTGAATCCGGCCGCACGCCACCTTTTTCTCCTTCAGGTTGGCCACGGCCTTCTCGATATCCTTCACGCGAAGCATCAGGCGGATGCCTTCTTTCTTTTGACGGCCTCCCGTTTTCTTCTCTCCACCCTTCTCATCGCCTTTTGCATGAAGCCCTAAAACGGTGCCGCCGGGGATTTCGATCTCGGCATAAAACGACGTTTGCATGGAAGGCGTAAGCCCCAACTTGGCGTAAAAAGCGACCGACCGCTCAATATCCCGCGCATTTCCCATCACCCAAGAGTCTATTATCATCGAACGCATTCAATACCTCCTGATTACAAAATCTTCGCGTCAGGCCCCCATTCCGGAAGCCCGATGATGATTTCCCATTCGTCCGCCGAAACGGGCTGCACGGAGAGGCGCATGCCGCGTTGTACCACCGCCATGGCGCGCAGGCCCCGAATGGTTTTGAGCCGTTTCAAGGAGATGACCTCCCGACAGGCCCGCACAAACCGAATGTCCACCATGAACCAAATCGGAGATGCCGGCGTGCTTTTGGGGTCGTAATGTTTATCCTTCGGGTCCCAGGCGGTGAAGTCAGGATAGCCGGTCCTGATGACTTCCGCCATCCCCGCAATCCCGATCGGTTCGACGTTGCTATGGTAGAAAAGGACGCCGTCCCCGACACGCATCCGGTCGCGCATAAAGTTGCGCGCCTGGAAATTTCGCACGCCCGACCAGTATGTCGTCCCACCGGCCGCAAGATCGGAGATGGAAAACACGGTCGGTTCCGATTTCATCAACCAATACTGTTTTTCGGACGACATAATGTGCCCTCAAGGGTTTTTCTTTCCAGGTCGAGCAGCCATTCCTTCCTGAAACTGCCCCCCCCATAACCGCCCACGGCGCCATCTTTCCGGACCACGCGATGGCACGGAATCAGGATGCAGACGGGGTTTTGGCCGTTGGCGTTTCCCACTGCGCGTGCCGCGCGGGGCCTCCGAATCTTGCACGCAAGCTGTTCGTAGGAGCAGGTCGCTCCGTAAGGAATCTTACGAAGCTCGGTCCAGACCCTGCACTGGAACGGGCTGCCGACATGGACGACCGGTACCCGAAACGAGGTCGTCCTCCCCGCGAAGTAATCGGATAGCTCACGTTTGAGTAAGTCGAGGTGCGGGTGCGAGCCCTCCGTGGCGACGCAACGGAGCTGTCTCCGAAGCCGGGCGATCTGGGGGCCGGGGTCGTCGCCGAACGCAACCAGGCAGACGCCGTCGCGCGTGGCGCCCAGCGTCAGTCTCCCCAGCGGGCCCGCCATCCCGGCGATCCAGATACAGGGATCGTCGCGCCGCATCTTCACTGCGCCCGTTTGAGGGCCTCCTGCGTGAAGTCCAAGTCTTTCAGTCCGGCGCCGAACTTCCAGTCGCTCCATTGAAGCCGTGTGCTTTTGCCGGTCTGATGGTTGATCATGAACATTTCGTCGGCCCGCCAGTGTTTTCCAAGGTGATGCCGGTAGCCCGTGAACGTAAGGGTTTTAAGCAGACTCTCCTTGCGATCGTAGTAGTCAATTTTGAGGGGACGGTATTCCGTTTGATCCATCCAGACCACCTGCCGGGTATAGCCGGAGTTTTCGTCCACCGGATACCGCTCGATCACAAACGTCGCCTGTCCGTCCACCGTTTCGTCACGCAGATATTTGTAGGTATACTTCTCCACTTCCTGAGACGAGATGTCTTCGTAGGCAAACTCGCTGCCCATGAACGAGCCGGACTTGTCGGCGGAGGCGATCCGCTTGACCCGTTTGACGGCGGGCAGATACAGCCACTGGTCGTCCGGCCCGGCTTTGTGGGTGAGCGTGAGCATCGCCGTCCCCTTCACGTCGGGCGGCTGATCGAACAGGGAGAGGCTTTTGTCTCCGTCCGACTGCACCTCCAGCGTCTGCACGCGCAGGACACGCCCGCTCTCCTGGCCGTGCTTGTTCCGGAGCGTCATGCGCAACGCCACCTCGCTATCGCCAAACCCGGACATGCGTTTGTCCGACGCGATGGCAATCGCAAGCCCCTTTTCCTCGGCGGTTTCCGCCCACGCCAGCGACGTGAAAATCAGCAACAGCATCCCAATGAACTTCATCTCCCCTCCCGTTCGAACGTCTTCTCGACGGCCAGCAAAAGCGGCGGCAGGAGCAAAAACTCCGCCGGAAGCGCCAGTGCGATCGTCATCGCCGTCAGCAGTCCCATCGTCGAGGTGAATTGAAACGACGAGAACGTCAGCACCAGAAAGCCCGACACCAGAATCAGCGACGCAATCACCATCGCCACGCCCACCGTCGAGAAGGCGTACCGGATCGCATCCTCCGGCGACTTGCCCAATTTGCGCCGGGCATAGAGATACTTGCTCATGTTGTGAATCGTGTCGTCCACCAGGATACCGAACGACATCGCGGTCACGGGCGCCACATCCATTCCGATCCGCCCCACAAACAGGCCCCAGAGCCCCAGCGCCATGCCCAGCGGTACGAGGTTCGGAATCAGTGTCAGCAGGCCGAAGCGCACGCTCCGCAGCGCAAAGATCATGATGACCGAAATCAGCACCACCCCCACCAGATCGCCAAACACCATCGCGTGCGTGTTCCGGCGACCAATCTCCGCGAACATCAGCGTGGGACCGGTGCCGGCCGCCTGCATGGCGGGCAGGGCATGATCGCGCAGCCACCCTTGGGCACGGCGGTCCAGGGCCGTGGCTTCGTTGCTGGATACGTTGTGCAGCAGCGCGTCCACGCGCGAGGCCGACTTGTCCACGTTGATCCCGTTGTTGATGTCCAGGCCAAACGGCAGCGACATTTCGTAAAGCAGGAGATATTGCGCAGCCAGCTCCCGCGTGTCGGGGATTTTGTACCAGGCCGGATCGTCACCGTGCATGTTTTGGTTGAGCCGCTTCATGATGTCGGGAAGGCCCACCACGTGAGACACCTCCGGCTGTGCCCGATACCAGTTCATGAACGCCTCCAGCCGCTGGAGATAGGCCGGATCGGAAATGCCGCCCGACTCCCCCGACTCGATCGAATAATCAATCTGGTAGACGCCGGTGAGTTTCGCCGCGATGAAATCGGTATCGCGGCGAAACTCCGTCGCGGGGGAGAAGTATTTGAAAAAATCGTCGTTGAACCGGTTGCGCGGAATAAACGAGATCGTGACAGCGGCCACCAGGGCCACGGCCCAGGTGATCGGCCGACGTCTTTGCAGCACAAAATCGGCCAGGCGCGACATCGCAATGTCCCCGGCGGACGTTGTCTGGCGCACCCGTAGCGGCAGCACGGCCGTCAGCGCGGGCAGGAAGAAGACCGACAGCAGGAAGGCCGAAAGGATCCCCATCGCCACAAGATTGCCCAGGTCACGATAGGGTGGCACCTCGCTGAAGTTGAGCATCAAAAAACCGATGGTCGTGTCCAGCGTGGTCAGGGCGACCGCACCCAGGTTCATTTTGAGGC
>CAZOFZ010000011.1:23457-25511 GCA_964579175.1 uncultured Nitrospirota bacterium
CCGATGGTCGTGTCCAGCGTGGTCAGGGCGACCGCACCCAGGTTCATTTTGAGGCTGTCCAGGATCGCCGCGCGCTTCTCCATCCCGCCGCGCATCCCGTGGAAGATCGAAAGCAGGATATGGATGCTGTCGGCCACGGCCAGCGTCAGGATGATCGTGGGCGCGGGCGCCGAAGCACCGGTCAGTTCGATCCCCAGCCACCCCCCAAGCCCCAGACTCACAAGCACGGAAAAGACGATCACCAGCAGCGTCGCCACCATGCCGGTGAAGGAGCGGAGCGTGAGTGCCGTCACGAGGAGAACGATGCCGTACATGATCGGCGTCAGGGTCATCCCATCCCCCTGCGCGTGCTCCCAGAAGGCGTTATTGACGGTCACCATGCCACCTAGGTGAACGTCCAAATTGGGATCGCGTGCTTTCAGGCTGGACACCAGGCGGCGGACGGCGGCCATCACCTCCGGTATCTCGTTGATATCTTTCTGGGGCAGGGAGAACGTCACGTTGACGGCCGTGACGCGGGCGTCGGGAGAAAGCATCCGGCCCCGTAGCAACGGCTCATCGAGTGCAATTTCCTTTGCGTCCGCCCGCGCACCGTCCGAAGCCAGCGTGGATTCTTCCACAAGGTCGGAGACGACAAGGTCGTCACCCGCCGCGCGGGTGTGCTGAAAGTTGGCGATCGAGTCCACCCGCGTGGCGTAGGGAAGTCTCCAGCCCTCGCGGGTCAGCCAGAGGATACTGCCGAGCGTCCTCGGCGCGAAGACGTCTCCCTCTTTTGGCGCCAGCACGATGAAAACGGTGTCCGGCGTGGTATAGGTGTTCTGGAGCGCCTCGTAGGCCAGCCGCTCCGGGTTGTCCGCTCCGAAGTAATCCCGGTAATCGTTTCCGAAGGCCAGAAAGCGCAGCCCTGATGCGGCCCCCCCCACCGCCAGCAGGGTCGCGACCAGAATCACCCACCGATATTTCAGAATCCCCGTGGCAAACCGTTCGGTCCAGTCCATTCTCATCCTCCCCGGCCCGGATCCGTTTGAGGCGGGGTCCATCGTGGTGTTGCAATCGCACACGGAAAGCGTGTACAAGAGGGGCCATGCGAAAATGGGTTTGGCTGGCGTTCCTTCTGCTGGGTTGCGACAACGGGTCGAAACCCTATATGGCCGATGTGGCGCCGAATGGCGCTGCGGGAGAGCCGTTGTTCAATGCCTATTGTGTGGCCTGTCATGGCGCGGGGGCTCGTGGCACGGAGCGCGGGCCGACCTTCTTGTCCAAAATTTATGAACCGAACCATCATGCAGACGCAGCGTTTCGATTGGCGATTCAAAACGGTGTGCGGGCCCACCACTGGGGTTTTGGCGACATGCCAAAAATTCAGGGTGTAACTTCGGAGCAGGCGGGGGAGATCATCGCCTATATTCGCAGCCTCCAAAAGCAGGCCGGTGTTTTTTAGGAGATTCCGATTTGGACGGGACGACGTTATCATACATCCTGGTTGCAGTTGTCTTGTTGTGGCCCGTCTGGCTGCTGTTGCTGGCGTTGGGAGTGGAAGTGCTGAAGGCCGCGCAACAATGGCGTGCGAAAGAACGTGGGCGTGCGAAAGGACGTGCTACATCGCCTTCAACGCTGTCTTCAACGCCTCTTCCGCCTTCGCCGCAAAAATAAAGTCGCTTTCGGTGAGGCCGTCTATTTTGTGTGTCCAGATCGTCACCTTCACCCTGCCCCAGGCCAGGTAAATATCCGGGTGATGCCCCTGGGCTTCCGCCAGCTCCCCCACGGCCATCGTGAAGTCGAGCGCCTGCCGATAGGCGTCAAAGCGATACTCCTTTTCCAGGTGATGTTCAGCCACGACTTGCCAGCCCTGCCCCAGTCTGGCAAGGAGTTCGGACAGCGCGGGGCCCCGCAGAGGCGGGACACCCCCGCGACAGGGGACACAGGCCTTTTGTGCCAATTCGTTCATCATCGCGATCTCTCCAAGTGAATCAACAACTGTCTCATATTTGCCCGCGCTCCTCCCCTTTACCAAAGGGGAGGTTGGGAGGGGTTGGTCTTGATAACTCCCCTAG
>CAZOFZ010000012.1:0-23178 GCA_964579175.1 uncultured Nitrospirota bacterium
TAACGGATACATTTCTTGCTCCCCTCCTCACTCGAGGAGGGGCAGGGGGTGGTTGTTCCGGTGACTTCTTCCCGTCATGTTTTACGTGTCCGCCTTCGAGCGCCTTCTCAAACCACCCCTCACCCCTCCTTGGACAAGGAGGGGAATGAATCGTACCCATTATTACTTAAAGATCAATAATCTATTTTAAGCGCCTGCCGCATGACGGAAAGAGGCGCAGGTTGCCGGGTCCAGATTTCGAAGGCCAGCGCCCCCTGATGCAGAAGCATGCCAATGCCGGGCACAATTTTAGCCCCCCGCGCTTCGGCTGCTGTCAGCAGCGCCGTCTTGTGCGGACGATAAATGAGATCTGCAACGACCCATTCCGGGGAAATCTGTTCTGCGGAGTACGGGAGCGGGTCTTCCGCACGCATCCCCAGGGGTGTGGCGTTGACCAGGAGGGTCGGCAAGAGGATCGGTCGGAAGGGCACGTTCGTCGAAACATCCAAAGAGAGCGTGACGTGGGGAAACAGCGGCGTCAACCATTCGATCAGCGCCGATCCCCTGGGATGAGACCGGGCCAGGATCGTCATTTCCGAAACACCCGCCTTCAACAGGGCATGGGCCACGCCGCGTGCGGCGCCCCCCGCACCCAGCAGGATCACCCGAAATCGTGCCGGGTCCACGCCACTTTCTGCCAGGGATTGCACAAATCCCAACCCATCCGTATTGTGGCCGATCAGGCGATCTCCGTCTCGTGCGATCGTGTTGACCGCGCCGATCTGTTGCGCGGTCTCATCCACGCCATCCAGCAGCGCAACAACCGCCTCCTTGTGGGGGATGGTGACGTTGATCCCTGAAAGCCCCAGCGCCCGGATGGCACGGATCGCGTCCGCCAGTTGTGCCCGACGCACCCGGAAGGGGACATAGTGGCAGGGGAGTCCCAACGACGCAAAGGCCGCATTGTGCATCGTAGGGGATAAACTGTGGGCGACCGGATCGCCAAAAATCCCGAAGAGCTGTCTTTCCATCGTCATAACCCCTCCCAACCTCCCCTTTAATTAAAGGGGAGGAGCTCGCTCACAGCTTGAACAATCCACCCGTCCAATATCCCCTTTAGTAAGGGGGAGGAGCGCGACTCCTGCGAGGGGTTCCCCCCTCTTTATCTGGTTTCCCCCTCTTTAGCAAAGAGGGGTTCGGGGAGTTTTGCCTAATAGGTCATACTATGCGCTACAGCGACTTCAAATAGTCCGCGACCCCTTCATATAACGCCTCCGCGATTTCCTGCCGATATTGATCGTCCCGGAGCAGGGCTTCTTCACGCGGGTTGCTGATAAAGGATATCTCCGCCAGAATGGCTGGCATACGCGTATGGGCCAGAACATAAAAGGGGGCATGTTTCACCCCGAGGGCGGGGGTTTCGTACTTCGCGCCGAGGCCGTCCAGAAAGGCATCCTGGGTATAATGCGCAAACTCCAGCGATGCGTTAAGCGTAAAATCGCGCTCCATGTCGTTGAGGATCATCTTTTCAAAATCCAGGGCCGTCTGGTGGGTGGCGGCGTTCTCGCGCGCGGCCAGGGCCAGGGCCGTTTTGTCGGTGGCCCGACCGAAGAGATACACCTCCACCCCACGCGCCGAAGGCGTCGGGCTGGCATTGGCATGGATGGAGATAAAGAGATCGGCCTTCCCCCGATTGGCCAGACGCGCCCGCTCGTTCAATGCGATAAACGTATCCCGTGCGCGTGTCAATACCACCTTCTTTTTAAGGCGCTTCTGAAGCAGTGTCTTCAAGCGCAGGGAGATATCCAGCACGACCTCCTTTTCCGTCAAACCCCGTGCGCCGATGGCCCCCGGGTCCTTCCCCCCATGCCCAGGGTCAATCACAATCGTTTGAATATCGAAGCGGGGCGATGCCGCCGAATCGTCTTTTGGAGGTTCCTGGGGAGGCGCCTTGGGAGGGGTGGCCTTATAGATGTCAATGACCAGGCGATCCGGGTCGGAAAGCGGCATGATGCGATAACGATCGCGCGGTTTGTGGCGCAGCAGAAGATGGAGCTGTTTCGGCGCGCTCTCCCGTATCTCGATCTTTTCAACGATGAGGTGCGGTGGAAGCGCAGGTTCGACAAACCGCTCCGAAAAGATGGCCGGCGAGAGGTAGAGGGACAGTTGGTCGGACGCGGCGGAGCGGACGATCCGATACGAAACGGGACGGGTCAGGTCTAAAACGATCCGCGTGTGGTCGGGATAGGCCCCCACGCGGATCTGCGTGACGGCGCCCGCCTCCACCGAATCCTGTCCATATGCAGAAACAGACCCAAGAAGCCCAGGAAGAAAGAAGATTAAAAACAGAAGGGGCACGATGCGATTCTAGCCCGCGACCTGTGGCCTGTCAATCTCGACGCCAAACGCTTGAAGCGGGGAACGGCGATTTATCACGAAAATGAGGTGAGGAGCGTGCCGATGAGGTCGCCACGGGGGGCGGGGGGAGGGGAAGCACTCGAAAGGCCAACAGGCGAAGAAATGGAGCCGTTCCCTTCTGTAGACTGTACCGAGACGTTTAACCTGTTCTGGCCGGTCTGGACATTCCGATGGACCGATGAGGGGCCTTTCCCCGGATGGATGCGATCCACGGTCCCCATCTCTATTCTTTTCACTTGGGGGACCGCCTTCTGCGGCGCAACGGCCTGCTTGGCTGTATTCGCCGCGGAAGCATCCGAGATCGCAGCCAACGGCTGCACAAAAACTAATGGTGTTTGAACGTGGGCGACAATCATATCACCCCTCCAGGGCACCTCTGAAAACCTACTGCGCATCCAAACTGCTGCGTTGCGCGGTGCTCGGAATCCTCATATATCCAAAGATATATTCCGGTTCCTGTGCTCCGTGCGCCTTGCATTTTGGCCGCTCGTGACGGTTTTTAGAGGCGCCCCCTATCATTTGCCTCCCTCCTCATGAACGGAGAAGGGAGGCAAATGATGCGATCAGCCCAGCAGGGACAGGACTGTTTTTTGCAGTTCACTCGCCTCGCTGAGGAGCTGCAATGTCAATGTATACTGATTCAGGGCAAGGTCCTTGTTGAGGGCTTCGACCGCAAGCTCCTCCGCATCCAGGTCTCTGATGTTACTCCGCGCAGCCATCAGGTTCCCGCTATCCGCCTTTAAATTCAGGGAGATATAGTTTTCGAACCGATCTTGCGCACTGCCAAGACTGGCACGCTGCCGATTGATGCCATCCAGGGCGCTATCCACTGCAATGAGGGCCAACTTTCCCTTGTCAAGCGTGGTGACATCCAGGGTCGAGAGCGGCAACAGCAAAGACGCCTCCGAGGCAAATGCCCCGGAAGGCGGCTTTTTCAGCGTCATGCCGGGATATGTGGCGATAACCGTGGCCGTAGCATCCGCACTGTTCATGCCCGTGCCAATCACGGTAAACGGGCGATCCGAAAAGAAGGTGGTCTGGCCCGTGATGAACTTTGCCGTGGTTTCAGTGGCTGTCATCGGTTTCACGATGGCCCCCGAGGGGATCACGCCGTTGACGACACCCACCAGGTTCAGCTGAACGCCCGGATTGGGAGCCGAGTCCCCCACGCCTGCGCCCGAACTCGTTCCAGGCTGCGAGATGACGATGGTGTTTCCCTTGTCGTTGGTCAAGATAATACCCGCAGCGGCATCACTCTGGCCCGTGGCCTGGGACAGCAGGGCCGCCGCGTTGAGCGTGGCCACAATCCCGGTCTCTGCCGTCTTGGCGTTGATGGCGGCAATCGCTTTGTCAAAGACAAGTGCCGTCCCCCCCCCAACGGTCTCGACCGGCACATCCACGTTGACCGCCGTCACATTATCGCCGATCAGTGAAAAACGGTAGGTGCCGGGGACCCAACCCGATATGTCCACTTCGGTCTTTGCAGTGGCTTCCACACCGGTAAACTGCTTGACCGCATTCACCTGCTCCGCGGTCGCGCGGGTGCTGACCCCAACCGGAAGGGTCAGCACCTTGCTGCCAACTGCCCCGTTGATTGTCAGTCTCTCCACCGATCCGTTGCGGACCTTCGAGTCTACGGACGATGCCGTACCCTCGACGCGATAGACACCCGTCTGATTGATCCGAAAGTCACTCGTCTGTACGGAGACCAGATCGGCTACGTTGGGACCCACCTGATAGGAAAAACTTTGGGAGGCCACGTTGAACATCTTTCGGCCATCGAACTCACTGCCCTGCGCCATCCGCTCCAACTCCAAGAGCAGCGGGGTAATTTTCGCCTGATTCTCGAGCCTCGCGGAAGGGTCATTGGTGTTCTGAGCTTCCACAACGGCATCGCGGATCTTCTGCAGAATGCCCTCCATCGTTGTCAGGTCCCCTTCAGCCGTGTCCATAAACGAAATGGCATGATCCACATTCCGCATCGCCTGCTCGGTGCCGTTGATTTGGGAGGTGAATCGCTCTATCAGGGAATTTCCGGAAGGATCGTCGGAGGACCGATTAACCCGGAAACCGCTGGAAATCCGCTCCGCTGAACGGGTGTAGTCGGCCTGAGCGCGGCTCAGGTTCGTCAACAGGGCCCGCTGCCCAACCAGTGACAGGATATTGCTCGATGTCGTTAGCGCCATTTTCTTCTCCTCCAGGTTTTATTGTCCGGTTTTTTGAGTCTTGGCCGAATTGCCCCACCGTGCTATTGTCCCAGCCCAATCAGCGTGCCCAATAGTTCGTCCGCCACGGCGACCAGACGCGCGGCGGCCTCGGCGGCCCGCTGATATTTCGTTACATTGATCAACTCCTGCTCCAGCGAGATCCCCGATGTCTGCGCCCTCATCTCCTCAAGCTCCGTCTGCACGATATTCTCGGCGGACAGATTAAAATCCGAAGCTTGAGACTGCACACCGATTTTCGACACCAGGTTTTCGTAAAAATCCTGGAACGAGGCCGGCCCCAACGCCTCGATGTCCGTCCCCTGCAGGAGCGACAACTTCAGCGCATTCCGATTGTTCAGCGGCATCGCGTAGATGGCGGTGGCATCCTCCACCGCGGTTTTGGCACTCTCCGTCAGCAGCAACTCCGTATCGCTGATAATGCTGGAGACCGTGTAGGTGTTCGCCCCGATGATGATACTCTCACCCACTTCCAACTCCGTCGTGAACGCAGTCCCCACGCCGACAATTTGGTTCGTGAGGACATCCGTGGTGCCCAGCACCGTGGAGACCACCGTCGAGACCGTGCCGGCGAGGAGCGACACCGACGCCGCAATTTGCGTGGGATCGTCAATTAAGAGCTCCATGAGCCCCACTGCGGATGTGGGATCGGAATCCCCCCGAAAGAAATCGCCCGCCGGCACCCCGTCACGATCCGTCCCCGCACGATGCTGCGCGTTGATCTCCGTAATGAAGTTTTCGGCAAGCACAAACAAGTCATCACAAAATGCGGGAATTACCTCATCCCGCATATGGGCCAGCCCCCCCACGATGCCCCCCAGAATGCCGGTGTTGACATCCGCCGGTGTGAGCGCGACCGCTGTACTGAGCGTTTTCGCATCACCCGCACTCACAAGCGTGAGGGCCGGGGAACCCTCGGCCGTGTTCACCACAATGTCCACTTTTCCAAGGTTGAGCGGGTCTTCCGTGGCCACAAATCCAATCTTCTCGGACAGATCGTTCATAATCAGCAGACGCTGATTCTTGAGTTCACCCACATCCTGCCCGCTGGCCGTGGCCGTGCCGATCTCGTCGTTCAAACGGGCAATCAGCTCCGCCTGGGCGTTGATTTCACCCAGCAACCCCGTAAACCCCGTCTCGCCGTCGGCACCCGTGAACGCCTGGCCGATTTCCAAGTCAATGTCGGATTGAATTTCTCTGAGCTTGCGGTCCGTACTCACAAACGCGGAAGCCAGCGTATCCGCACGCGTAAGGAGGGCGGTCCGGGCACCCAGGTCTTCCGGGCTGTTGGCCACATCCTGAAGGGCATTGAAAAAATCGGAAAAAAGCTGGTTGAGGCCCGTCCCCTGCGAATCGTTGAAGAGCGATTCGATCCGGTTGAACGTCGCCTCCTCTGCACCCAACCGACCCAGATTGGCCAATCCGGCGGAGATTCGATCCTCCAAAACCGTATTGCCAATCCCGCCGGCACGCCGAATGCCGTTGATGATGACCCCCATCCCCTGCGCGCCCTGATGGTCGGTCGGCACCTCACCGACGGCCGTGCCGAAGGAGCCAAAGATCACCTCCTGCCGCGCGTAGCCGGGGGTGTTAATGTTGGCGATATTCTGGGCCGTCACGGCCAGCGCCCGTTGATTTGCCGCAAAGGCATGACGCCCGATATTCAAAACCCCAAAGAGCACCGACATCGTTCAGACTCCTGGAAAAGACCCCTCTTTATTCCCGACTCCCAAACCCCCGACTACCCACGTCCGAGTGTCCTACCATTCACGACCGGCTCTTTCCACCGCCCCGTCGCCTGGTAGACCGACTGCCTGGAGAACACTCCCGTCAGAAAGCCGGAGAGCTCCCCCATCCGCTGTCGCGCCGCCTCGGACAGCAGGCCATTGGCCCGATTCGCCACCTTCGTCTCTGTTGCAAGCGCCCTTAATCTCTGGAGCGCCGAGACCAGCCGGGACTTGTGCGGCTCCGAAACCTGCCTGATGACATCGGCCAAGCCCGCACGCCCATCGCCGGCGAGAGACCCGCCTGCCCCCAACCGAGCCAAGGCGGACGCGACCTCCGTTTTTAACCGTTCGTTGGAATGGTTCAGGCGACCCAAAAGGCCCTCTTTTTCGACCAAACAGGCGACCCACTCATCCGCCCGTCCACCCACGATGGTCGCCCTCTCTCTCTCTGTCAGGCTTGCCAACTGCTCCGCCGCCTGAACGACCGCGTCCAAGGTATCTAGCAGTGGGTCAATTATTTCAGATGGCATTTTAGAGGGACTCGCGTCGCCCACCGGGAACGCCACTTCATAATACCTTGTCCATGAGGGCAGAACGAATCAACCCTTCAGCCGTTTGATCCGCCCGCATTTGAAAGCGGCCACTGGCAATCTGCCCCTGAACGTTCCACACGCGTTCCATATTTACATCGGGCGTTACGGAAACCATTTGCGTCAGCCCTTGGAGTTCTCGCGCCATCTCCGATATTTCGACACGCTCTGAATCAGGAACGACACGAAGCGCTGACTCGGTTTTGACAGGGGCCCTCTTCCCTCCTTCTTTGTTCCGAATCAGATAGGTTTCCAGAAATCGGAATGGCTCGTCAGGGATGATTCTCATAGCTGACCTCTGGCACTCAGGTGTATCATTTTTCGGAAGACTCCCGCACAAACTTAAGCCTTCCTTCGGACTGACCGGCGGACTGACCGGCGGACTGAACAGCCCCCTGTGCCTCCCGAATATAGCGCTCAACCAAAGACTTGGCAAGCCCGACCGATCCGGTCTTTGCGATTTGTTCCGCAAGGGCCTCATCGTACATAGACTGATACACCCCATGCCCAATGCCGGACTTCAAATATCCACCCTCCGGCACCGTCTTTCGCATCTCTTTCAAGAGTGTATAGACGTACAGCGCCTCGAACGACTGTGCCGCGCCCTTCAGTTTTTCAATCTCTTCCCCCGCCGTTTTATGCTTCTGAAGCGGCATCGGATGCCGCGCCTGCGGTAACCGGTGAGGTGCCTCATTTCCATGCGCCGCAAGATTCGTAACGGGCGGGATCGTCGGCATTACAGAATCTCCAGCTCCGCTTGAAGCGCTCCAGCCGATTCGATGGCCTGCAGGATCGAGATCAGGTCACGCGGCGTGACGCCAATGTCATTCAGCCCGCGCACAACCCCTCCGATCGTGGCCCCCTCCCGGACCACCGTCAGGCGATCATTCCCTTCGGTAACCGTCACTTCTTCCTCCGGAATCAGCAATGTCTCCCCTTCCGAAAAGGGTAACGGCTGTGAGACCGTCGGACGCGTTTTGACGCGAATCGTCAAATTCCCATGGGAGATGGCCACATCCGAGATCCGAACCTGACTCCCCATGACAATCGTTCCGGTCCGCTCGTTGACCACCACCTTCGCGGGCAGGTCCACCTCGACATCCAACCCTTCCACGATACCAATGAGGTCCACCAACCGCCCCAGATAGTGCTCCGGCACTTGGAATCGGACGGTCCCCGCGTCTACCGTCTTGGCCTCCGTCTGCTCCGCCAAACGCGCATTGATCGCCTGTGCCACCCGCGTCGCCGTCGTGAAATCCTGTTGACGCAGCAACAATGTAATCTGGCTGTGGCTGACAAAGGTATTCGCAACTTCCTGCTCGACGAGCCCGCCCCCCGTAACGAACCCAACCGTCGGATGATTTTTTTGGACCACGTCGGTCCCGCGTCCCCCCACAAATCCTCCGACGGAGATCGGCCCCTGCGCCACTGCGTAGACCTGCTGATCGGGGCCCTTGAGCGGCGTCAACAGCAACGTTCCCCCATTGAGGCTGGTCGCGTCACCCAGGGAGGAGACCACCACATCGATGCGACTGCCCGGTCTCATGAACGGGGGCAACTTCGCCGTGACAATCACCGACGCCACGTTCTTGACCTTGACCGTCGTGGGATCCAGATTAATCCCCATTTTGTTGAGCATGTTCACCAGCGTTTGAACGGTAAAGGTCGTCTGTGACTTGTCGCCCGTGCCATTGAGCCCGATCACCAGCCCATAACCGATCAGGCTGTTTTCTCGCACACCTTCGACGGTCGCAATATCCTTGATCCGAACCGCATCCGCAGGCGAGACCATCGCCACAGCAACCATCAGTACACATGCCCAAAGGCCAATCGTTCGCATCCTCTTCCCCTGTGAGTCCATCGTTTTCGTGCTCCCTCGTATTGAATAAATTCGAACGACTCAGAACGGCCAGATCCAGTCCAAGATCCGCATCAGCCAGCCCGGCCGCTGCTTGTCGTTTAACACCCCCCGTCCGGAGTAGGTGATTTTTGCATCGCTGATCTTCTCCGACTGAATGGTGTTGCTGGGACTGATGTCAAACGGACGGATAATGCCGGTCAGGGTCATCATTTCCTTTTCGTTGTTAAGCGTCACTTCACGACGCCCTTCAATGGCCATGCTCCCATTGGGAAAGACCTCGGTTACCACGGCCGTAATCGTGGCCGTGAACTCCCCTTTCCGACTTGTGGTCCCTCCCCCTCCAAACTCATCCTCAAACTCGGCCTCCACCCCCAGCCGCTCCGTCACAGACGGGATATGGGTCTGGATCCCCAGGAGGTTCGTCGTCGTTGCCTCGATCTTGGACTTACGATTCGTGTCGGTACTTGCCTCCTTCTTCCCCTCGGTCGTCTCCGAAATATTGACCCGAATCGTATCGCCCACACGGCTCGCCTTGTAATCCTGGAAGTAATACGCATTCGACTGGCTGTTCACCCAGAGAGAGCCGTCCGTTCTGGTCTCCTCGGTCGCCCGAAGATAGGCAGGGGAAGGGGTCGGCCCCGTTTCCTCCGTCGCCACGGGAGCGCTCACACACCCCGAAAGGGCCGCCATTCCACCCGAGATCAACAGTGTCGCAACCACCTCTTTCCGTCGTCGCATCATCCAACCTTTCAATTTAGCGGGGTTCGTGTACCCCCCCCCCTCCTGCTCCCCCCACCGGGGGGGAGGAACCTCCCCGAAAAACCATCTATCTATCCCGCTGGCCCCCTGGCCCACTGGCCCGCTGTGGCCTGTCGGCCCTGCGCGAAGCGTGCCGCGCAGGCCTATCTTGCGCCCACCTGGACCGTCACGGCATCCAGGACCTTGCCGTAGACCATCTTCTGAGAGTCTACGTTGATGACCGCAACCTGTTTCCCCAAAAAGCCGTCCCCCTTCACCTCGCCTGCGGTCGCAATCCGAAATCCATCCGATTCCACAACCAGAGACACCCGATCCCCCTGCCGCATGACCGGAACATCCTGTACCACATCGAATGTAATCGGCACCCCCGCCTCGACGGTTTTACGCAGCTTCTTTCCGATGATTTCTTCCGGTCGAATCGCGTAGTGCGCCCCTTTCCGAGACAGGTAGACCGACTTCACTTCGACATCTCCAGCTTCGATCACCCGAAAAGGCTTCAGGGCATATTTTGCGATCACCACCGAACGGACGACCTCCACATCCGCCGTCACCCAGCGCGAAAGCTGTTGTCCATCCGGCCGATCCACCATCACCAGAAAATTCACGCGACCCGGCCCTCCTCCCTGCGGAGACTCTCGAACTTTCAGACGATCTCCCGCTCCCAAAATCTCGTCCCAGTCGGCGGCGTTGACCAACCGAACGCGAAGACTCGACTCTGTTTCCGCAGAAGTACGCCGCGCCACGTAGGCCTCCAACGCGGACACCACCCGTGCCTCGCCGGACAAACCCGAAGCAGGGGCATCCTGTCGGGCCTCCACCAAGATCGGCCCGCCCCCCCCTTCACACCCGACATGGCAATCCCCCGCAAAGGAGGCAGGTGCCCCCGCCAAGGCCACAATCCAGATGCCCCACAGAAACCGTCGCAGCATGTCCCTACCGTTTTAAGGCATTGACCGTTGACAACATTTCGTCGCCAGTCTGGATCGCCTTGGAATTAATCTCGTATGCCCGCTGGGCCACGATCATATTCACCAACTCCTCGGCGATATTCACGTTCGAGGTCTCCAGCGAACCTTGCAGCACCGTGCCGATCCCCAACTCCCCGGGCTGGCCGGGGATGGACTCGCCCGATGCGACGGTCGCCTGGTAGAGATTTTTCCCGATGCTATTCAAGCCGGCCGGATTCACAAAACGGGCCAGCAGAATGTCCCCCAGCTCGAGCGGCTCCGGCACCCCCGTCGTTACCGCCTCGATCTTTCCCTGCGGCGAGACGTTGATGGTGGTCGTCTCGGCGGGGACAATGATCGGGGGCGAGAGTGGATAGCCTTCCGCATTGACGATCGTCCCCTGGTTGTCAATCTTGAATGAGCCCGCGCGCGTGAAGGCCAACGAACCGTTGGGAAGCGTAACCTGGAAGAAACCATCCCCTTCGATCGCCAAGTCCAGCGAATTCTGCGTCTGCTGAAAACTCCCCTGCCCGAATGTGCGATGCACCGAGACCGGCTTCACCCCCAGCCCCACCTGGATGCCCACCGGAAGCTCCCCGATTCCGGTGGAAGTCCCAGGCGCCTTCAGGGTTTGGTACATCAGGTCTTGGAACTCTGCAGCACTCTTCTTGAAACCGACCGTCGAGACGTTGGCCAAATTATTGGCAATCACGTCCACCATTAACTGCTGCGCTTCCAATCCGGTCGCTGCTGTCGCCAATGCTCGCATCATCTTTCATTCCTCCTTCGATTCAAGTCCCTTGTTCCCACGCCGTATGTTCAAACCCCATCAGTACTTGCTTGTCCTAGAATCCGCTGAGACGACCCACATCGTTGGCGGCGCGCCCTGCAACTTCATCCGATGTCTGCAATGCCTTCTGGGCCGCCTCATAAGAACGCAATACATTGATCATGGAGACCATTTCATTGACGGGATTGACATTGGACATCTCCAGCGCCCCCTGTCGTATACGCCCCACTGCGAACGGGGAAGGCTCCGGATAGTCGAGCGAAAACTGCATCGGACCGGGACCCTCCACCTTGCGTCCCTCCGGAAGAATGGTCTCGGGCTCCATGTCCACCGCCTCGTAGAGGGTGTCTCCAATTTTTTTCAGGCGGTTCAAATCGGAAAAATGGGAGAGGAATATCGTACCCACTTCAATCGGTGAAGTACCCCGTGCGATAGAGGGCGCACCCGGTTCATTCGGGGCGCGGGCGGCCTCGATCGGCTGGACGAAAACCTTCCCCTCCATATCCACCCGAATGATGCCACCCCCCGGGGGCATGACGAGCGGATCGGTCCCGGATAGGAGACGGTAACCCTGTTTTGTGACAATCTCGCCATCTTGGTTGAGGGTAAAACTGCCATCGCGCGTGTAACGAATTCCATCCGCCGTCCTCACCGCAAAGAACCCATCCCCATCAATGGCCAGATCCAGCGGTTCCCCTGTCTCGCGCAACGGCGCGGGCGCAAAATCGGTAAAGACCTCATCCAGCACACCAAACGCCGGCGTGGGTTGGACAGGCGCCGTCTTGAGCGGATCCGGCGCGATCGGGGTCTCCGCCCCGAAGATGGGCATGTCCCGCTTAAAACCATTCGTGTTCACGTTTGCAAGATTGTTGGAGATCACCTCCAGCCGCTTCTCCTGCGCCAACGCCCCCGACAGGAGCGGCCACTGCGAGTCCATCGCGAACGAAACCTCCTGCGCGAAAAGACTAACGACGATCCCTACAGAGACCAGGACAATTCGCATACACTCCCCTTTCATACACTCTTATAAAATCAAAGCAAAAACCATGCCGATCTATAACATTATGAAAAGAGGAACTATTATTCTATCGTAGAACGGATGCACCACTACGAATATTGCCCACTGTTCGGCAGAAATTACCCAGCCCCCCTCCCCAGAAAAAGGGGAAGGGACGGATGGAGGCCATGATCGGATCACTGCCTGTCTGCCGGGAAGCCTGCTTCATCGGCCCGAAAAACATCGGTTACAAGCGCCGGACGACCGGCCTCGGCCCCCGACAACACCACAATTTCGACACGCCTATTCCTGGCGCGGGACTCCGGCGTGTCGTTGGGAACAAGCGGACGATTTTCGCCAAATCCGGCGGCCGAAAAGCGCTGTGGCGAAAGTCCCTTCTGTTCCACCAGATAGCGCAAGACCGTCGTCGCACGCGCCGTGGAGAGTTCCCAGTTGGACGGGAATTTCGAAGTCTGGATCGGCAGATTGTCGGTGTGTCCCTCAATCCGGACCGGATTCGGGATTCCCCTCAAGTAATCGGCCGTCTCGTTGAGGACCGCCTGGAACGACGGCAACATCTCGCTCTTGCCCGGCTCGAACGCAAGCGCTGCGGGGATACTGATCACCGTCCCACGCTCATCCTTGCTCACCTGGATATCCTTTCCCCCATCCAGCGTGCTAAACAGCTCGGTGAGGCGACGGGCGGCGGCAAAGCCGGTGTCGGGCACCTTGATGACGTTCGGCCCCATTTCGTCCCCGGTAATTCTGATCTTCGGATATCCGCTGAATGGGATCGGGGCCGGACGACTGGGCGCGTTGAAGGCCGCGCGCAATCCTTCTGCAGTCCTATATTGTTGCAGCTTTTCCCGGTATGCCGTCTCGGCCTCAAAGGTTTCCTTGGACTTGGCCTCCTTCGCCTTCGCCATCACCTCCAGTTTTTCAGCCGCAGCCATCTTTCGCTCGGCTGCCGCCTCCTTGCGTGCTGCTGCGGCGGCCGCCTTCTGCTGTGGCGTCGTGGCAAACGACTCGCGCATCGCTGCCGCCGCCTCTTTTTGCGCCGCCTTCGCCTCTTTCTGTTCCGCCTCGGCAAGCTGCTGCCGAAGCTGCGCCTGCGCCCGCTCGTAGGAGGCCGCAATCTTGTCCGCCAACGACTGTGCCTGTTCCTCCTTCTTCCGAGCCTCGGCCACGGCCTGCTTCGCCGCCTGCGCCGCCTTACTGGCCTGGGCCGCCTGCCGATCCGCAGTGGCCCCCGCCACCGCAGCCGCAGCCGCTTTCAACTCATCCGCAGCCGCCGCCTTCTCGTCCGCTGCGGCGGCCTTCTCCGCAGCTTTGGCACGCGCCTGTTGCGCCGTCGCCACTTTTTCATCCGCTGCTGCCGCCTTTTCGGCGGGCGACTGGGCCTTCGCTTCTTTGGCTTCCGCCTTCGCAGCCGCCGCAGCCGCCGCTGCCGCCTTAGCTTCGGCCGCAGCTGCCTTGGCCTCTTTTGCCTCCACTTTTTCCTGGGCTTCCGCTAGTTGCGCCGCAGCAGCAGCGACGGCCTTGGCCTCCTTCGCCTCCGCCTGGGCCTCTTTCTTTTCTGCCGCCGCCGCCTGTTTCTCGGCCGCAGCCTGTGCCTTGTCTTTCTGTGCCTCGGCCTTGGCCTCCGCCGTGGACGCAGCCTTCTCCGCCTTTTCTGCCGCTTTTTCCTGGGCAGCCGCCTGCTGTTCCTTCTGCTCGGCCGCCTTCTCCTTGTCCTTCGCCTCTGCCTGCGCAGCAGCGGCCGCTTGCGCCGCCGCCTCGGACTGCTCCTTCCGCTCCGCGGCAGCGGCCTGTTGCTCGGCCTGCGCTTCCTTCTTCTCCGCGGCGGCAGCCTGTTGCTCGGCCTGGGCCTCCTTCTTCTCCGCGGCTGCAGCCTGCTTTTCCTGCGCAGTTGCAGCCTGCTGTTCCTTTTGCTCCGCCTGCTGCTCCTTCTGCTGGGCCTGTTGCTCCTTTTGCTCCGCCTGCTGCTCCTTCTGCTGCGCCGCCTCGGACTGGGACTGGGCCGCCGCTGCGGCAGCCGCCGCAGCCTGGGCCTGACTCTGGGCCTGCGATTGAGATTCAGACTGACTTTGAGACTGCGATTGGGATGCTGCGGAAGTGGTTGCCTCGGACGGCGTTTTCACCTGCGCTTCTTCCTTGTACTTGTCGGGATTGGTCTTGTCTACACGCATGGACCAGAGCACCACAAAGAACGCAAACATCAGCGTGATGAAGTCGGCGTACGAAATCAGCCACCGCTCCAGATTTTCATGCCCCCCCTTATGCTTTCTCTTCTTCGCCATCACCGAACTCCTAGCAGTCTACTGAAGACGCCACACCGCACTTTTGAAGTCGTTACTTCTTGGGTGCTTCCCCTTCCTTGCCGCCCCCCTCCATCTTCTTCTTCTGGTCGTCCGTGAGGAAACCCACCAACTTCTCCTGGATGAGCCGCGGATTCTCTCCGGCAGAGATGGACATGAGCCCCTCGATGACGAGCTGGCAGTCAATGCCGTGCAGCCCGTTTAGCAGTTTCACCTTTTTCGAAATCGGCAGGAGAATCAGGTTGGCCCCCATCAGCCCGTAGACCGTCGCCACGAACGCCACGGCAATACCGCTCCCGATCTTGGAAGGATCGTCCAGGTTTTCCATCACGTGGATCAGACCCAAAACGGCCCCGATGATCCCGAACGTCGGCAGATACCCCCCCGCCGATTCGAACATCTTCGGGCCCAGATCGGCGTGTTCTTCGTGGTAGATCAGATCGGTTTCGAGCACGTCGCGCATGACGCGAGGTTCGGTGCCGTCAATGAGCAGTTGCAGGCCCTTCTTGAAAAAGGGGTCCTCGATCTCTTGGAGTTTGGGTTCCAGCGCCAGGATCCCCTGTTTACGGACGATGTTTGCGCACTCCACAATCTTCTCAATGTAGTGGATCGTGTGATCCGGCGCCTTCTTGAAAGCCGCCATACATCCCTTGATTCCGGCAATAAACTTGGGCAGCGGAAACTCGGCCAGCATGGCGCCCAGGCAACCGCCGTAAACGATGAAGGCCGCCGTCAACTGGATCAGCCCTCCCGGATGCCCCCCCTCCAGCATCTGACCGACCACGATAAACCCAATCCCCACAATTATGCCCACAATCGTCATCGGATCCATGGTTTTCTCCCTGACAGAACCCTCCCCTCAACGGGGCATCACAAATAAATCAACCTCGGTCACGGCGCAAAGTACAACGCCCCTTCCCAAGAGCGTGCGCACTGTACTACACCTTTATGCAAATGTCCATCCGTTTTTGTATCCCTCCCGCCTCCACGGACGAAAGGGCTCCCTTGAGCCGTGAAATCGCCTGAGTGTGGAGCTGGCAAACGCGCGATTCGGTCACGCCGAGCACCAAGCCAATCTCTTTCATCGTCAGGTCTTCGTGGTAATAAAGCGCGATAATTTGACGTTCCCTCGGCGGGAGCCGATTTATGGCCGCAACCAGCCCCTCCCGGGCCCCCTGCGAAAGAAGCGACAAAAGCGGATTCTCCGCCTGCGTGTCGGCAATGGACTCGATGAGGCTATACTCTTCCCCATCCTGGACCCCCAAGTCGTCCAGACTTAACAACACGGCCGCCTTCGCCTGATCCAGCAACGTCGCGAATGCCTCCGGCGTCAGGTTCATCTCCTGGGCCACTTCCTCGGAGGTGGCGGCCCGGCCCAGTCGCTTTTCCAGCGCTTCGCGGGCCGTGCGCAGCATACCATTTTTTTCGTGCACCGACCTGGGAACCCAGTCCAGGGAACGGATTTCATCCAGCATGGCACCGCGCATCCGGAACTCGGCGTACGTCTTGAATCGGACATCGCGGGTGGAATCGTATTTTTCCATCGCATCCATCAGACCGATCACCCCCGCGTGGATCAGGTCTTCCACATCGAGTGCGGGCGGCAGGCGAAAGGAGAGGCGGTGCGCCATATGGCGAATCACCGGCGCAAACTCCAGGACAACCTTCTCGCGCTGCGCCAAATCCATCCCGCTCTTCGCCCCGTCCCCCATCTACCCCACCGCCGTTTTGGAGAGAAGCCGTCTCCAGAGAAATTGGACACTCCCCTTCGAATCGTTGCGGATCGTCTTTTGAAGCAGCCTTTTCCCGATCTGCATGAAGTGCGTACTGGAACGCGCATGCGGATAGGCGTCCACAACCGATTTCTGGGCACAAACCGCCATCCGGAGATAGTCATCGAACGGCACGGCACCCACATAGTCGAGGGTCACATCCAGAAACTGCTCGCACACCAGGGAGAGCTTCTGCACCACCGCCTGCGCCTCGCTTTCATTCTTCACCATGTTGACGATCAGGTTGAACCTCTTTTCCCCGTGCTGTTTGGACATCACCTTCATCAATGCATAGGCGTCGGCCAGGGAGGTCGGTTCGGGCGTGACCACCAGGACGATTTCCTGCGCCGCCGTGTTGAAATAAAGCACAGTAGACCCGATTCCCGCCCCTGTGTCAATGAGAAACAGGTCCGCCATGCCATCCAGTTGGTCCAGTTCCGAGAGGAGCCTCACTTTTTGTTCCGACGAAAGATCGTTCAGGGGACCCGCGCCCGAACTGGTCGGCAAAATCTGGATATTTCCGGGACCCGAAACCAGCACCTCTGAGAGACTCTTTTGTCCGGCCAGGACATGCTCCAAGGTATATTTTGGCATCACGCCAAAGAGGACATCCAGGTTGCCCAACCCCAGGTCCGCATCCAACACCAACACCCGTTTCCCCAGCTTGGAAAAGGCCATGGCCAGATTTGCGACCACGTTGTTCTTCCCCACCCCCCCCTTCCCGCTGGTCACGGAAATGACGCGGAGCGCCCGATCGCCTTCCGTCTCCGGCCCCAACGTCTTTGTCTGAAGCCCTTCCGTCAGATCAACGTGCAACGCCTGCTGCATCAGGAGTTCGGAAATCCGTTTCGGGGTCGCCACCTCCAAATCCTCCGGCATCCGCACACCGGTACCGAAATAGGAAAGGGGCTTCCCCTCTCGCTTCATGAAGTTGAACAGCGGCCCATACAGGCTGGCTTCATCCAGCTTCGTGAAGAGAAGAAAGTCTACCGGCCAGGGCAACGCCTCGACCCACCTCACAAAATCGGATTCCGCCGCGGAGGCCGGCAGCACCAGATGGGTCTCGACCGACAAACCGGACAAGGCTTTCAGCGTGGCGATCTTGTCCGCATTCAAGCCCGTCTGGCCCCCTTCCTCCGGCGGAGGAACATCCACAAAGATGACCTCTCCCGCGCTGCGTAGTGCCACGGCTTCCTGCAGCGCCCCTTCCGAGACCATCACCGTAATGGGAGTCTGTTTGAGATATTCCGAAAGTCGGGCCGCCTCCGTCTCGGAGCCCAGAGAAACCACCGTGACCTTCAGCGTCGTCTCCCGCGCGGCCAACTTTGCAAGGGTCATTTTTCGACCCGCCCCGGAGGGCCCCACACACAGGACGATTTTTGTGGTCCCCGCCTCCACCCGAATCGGCCCGGAGATATAGACCGTCTCCTGAATCGCCTGCCGCAACGCCTCCTGAACGGCATCGTCCTTCCAAAGCGCGTCCGACGACAACTTCTCTCGCGCCGATTTAAACAGTTCCACCGCAATGTGCGGGGACAGCCCATTGGCAACTAATTTATCGAAAAGCCCGATCAGGATGGGCCGCAGCGTGGACAGTTCCGTGCGGTACTGCTGCACGCCCACACTCTCGCGAATGTTTTGCATCTCGTCCTGCGCCCGCTGGATACCGGCCGCCTGTCGCGCATTCCCCGCCTGGACCGACGCCCACAGCCTTTCCATAGAGGACTCGATCGCCTGCAGCCGCTCGTAAACGGGAGAGTGCGATGGCAAGTCCAGTGTCGCTGCCCGCGCCACCGTCAGGGCGGAAAGCGACGCTTTAATCTCTATGAGGGCGTCATGGAGCTTCTGACTCGGACCCGTAACAACCTGCGAAATATCTTCCAGGGACGGAGCCAGGGACGGAGCGGGATGGATGTCCATCGAGGGTGCCGCCTTGAATGCATTCACCGAGTCTTTAATGCCACGCAGCATGTCCCGCATCGCAGCCATCTCGAGAGAGAGGTCTCGAGGGGCGGGGCGGACGTCGTGGCGCGCGTCTTCGACCGCCTTCATCTCGCGCAGAAACTCCTTCACGACCCGCAGTTCCTGATGAAGCGGCAGCAGTTCGGAACGTGCGATCCCCTCCTGCGGCCTCGCCATCAACGCCGCCACCGACTCCTTAAGCGCCTGCAACGACCCCGCAGTACGGGACTCATCCCCCCCCGTGCGCGCCTGAAGCGCCGAGACCGACTCCCGAATGGCGCGCAGCTCGTCATAAACCAGCGTATCCACAACGCCCGATACGGCATCTGGACGATCTTCCATTCCGGAAGCCACAGGACCTCTCCCGATGTGTGAAGCGTCCACGTGCACAATCTCTCGGACAGGTAAGGCAAAGATGGCGGACTGGATGGCGCGCAATTCCTCGTAAATCCGTGCATCCGGCGCCAGCTCGACACTTTTTGGAAATTCGACCGGGTGAACGGCCCGTGCACGCAACGCATCCACCGATTCCTTCACCGAACAGAGCGCTTCATAGATGGGCAACTCCAGCGACTCGGACGGTGGCGCAAGGCTCATCACCTTCGCCCGCAAGGCCCCCATCGCCTCGCGCATTCCGCGCAGCGCCTCATAAACCTGGCCCTCCATCGGCTCGGAGGGGGGGACCAGATTGAGCATCCTGGACCGCAAGGCCCCCATTCCTTCCCGGATGGCCCGCAATTCCTCGTAGATTTGTCCCTCTGCGGGCTCGGACGCCGGCGCAAAACTCATCACCTTCGCCCGCAATGCCCCCACCGACTCCCGGATGCCGCGCAGCTCCTCATAAATCTGGCCATCCACCGGCTCGGCGGGCGGCGCGAGGCTCATGACCTTTGCCCGTACCCCCCCCACCGATTCTCGAATGGCTCGCAACTCCTCCCACAACGCTTCATAAATCTGCCCGTCCGGTGGAGTCGCCGCCCGCGGCACGCCCACCGGCGTGGGACGGCGTTCAGCCCGCCCCTCCATCTCCCGGAGGAGGGCGTCAAAGTCCAGCTGGCGCTCTGCACGGAGGGGCGGCCTGTGCCCTCCATCCGATGCCACGGCAGGGCGCTGCGGCAGAGACGGCGAGTTGGACGGACCCGACCCATCAACGGCCACCATCACTTCGATCGTGGGGCGGGCCAGGATGCCCAGCACGCCCCCTTTTTTGCGTATCTCACGGGTGGACAGCACCACGGCATCCGGTCCCATCTGCTCCCGAATGGCGCGAAGCGCCTGGGGCATATCTTCCGCTTCGAATTTCCTGATCTGCATATTTTGGAGGGACTTACATCGCCTCCGTCCCCTCGTTGGCGATGCGGACGATGTAAAGAGAGACGGCCAGCGCCCCCTTATACACCATTCGAAGTCTTTTTGGAAGCAAAATTCTCTTGCACAGGACGGAGCGCGCGTGTTAGCATCGCGTTCTGTTTTGCGTCAAGTAATCTGGAAATTACACTCAGGAGTTTCGCCATGCGGGTCTGTTCACTCTGCGGTAAAAAGGCGCGGGTCGGGAATTCCGTCAGCCACGCCAACAACAAAACGAAACGGCTCTTCCGGCCCAACCTTCAGCAGGTGCGCGCCCTCATCGGGGCCGCCGTCAAGCGCATCCGCGTCTGTACCCGCTGCATCAAATCGGCAAAGGTCACAAAACAAACCCACCGCGCCTGACCCCACGTCGGGTGCACACGACGACGCGCCTCCGATGCATCGCGATGCCCTTCAGGGCATCGCGTACGTCACCCCCAGGTTGACGGAGAAGTCCGGCGCCTCGCGGGTGATGCCGAACGCGGCAGAGGCGTCAAGCGCGACCGTATCCTCCGCTTGGTAACGGACCCCGCCCATGACACTCCAAGGACCGTTGGAGGTGGGTGACCCGACCTGGGCGCTCCCAATCAGCTCTCCGATCCAGAAAAGAAATGGATCGGGGGTTTTCACCTCCAAACCCAGCGCGTAACGCAGCTCATCCGCCTTTTCCCCTCCGGCTGGATTTCCAACAAATATATAGCCCAGATTGACATGGGCATTCAATACGTCGAACGCCTTGCTGGCCAGGCCAAACAGGCCCACATCCGCTTCACCGGTGGTTTTCAACAAATCATCCCGTCCGGCGGAAGGTATCTTGACGAGGATCTGTCCCGCGATGGACAGGGGATTGGCCGCGCGTCCATGTAAAAAGCGGACTTTGGTCCGAAGCAGAAGATCGCCCACCTGATTTTCGTGCGATCCCCCTTCTTCCGCAAACAGATAGGGCACCTGAAGGCCCACCTCCAGGTCATAGAGGGGACTCTGCCGCACATCCAGTCCCAACGTTGTGATTTGTCGGTTTGCCGAATGGCGGTCCAGCGATATACCGGATTGAATCAGATACCGCCCCTTGTCCACCGGCAGCGCTTGCTCGGTAACCAGAAATGGACGCTGCGCCAAGGCGGGAAGCGCAAATAAGCAGAGGGCCATGATCGCAACAAAACTCTGGCCCACCGACCACCATTTTTTCATGGGCGCGATTCTATGGCCCCATCGCTCCTTTGTCAACCGATACGTCGGTTTGACAACAAGGGCCGACTCCAATAGAATTTCGACACTTTTTGAGGTGTCCCTGTGCGCGAATTTGGAAGAATCGAACGGCTGCCGCCGTATGTCTTCAACATCGTTACCACGATGAAGATGGAGGCACGGCGGCGCGGCGAAGACATCATCGATTTCGGGATGGGTAATCCCGACCAGCCGACGCCCGCCCACATCGTCGAGAAGGCGATCGAGGCGATGGGGCAGGGCAAAAACCATCGCTACTCGGCCTCGAAGGGGATCACACGACTGCGGATGGCGATCGCCGACTGGTACAAACGCAGCTACGCCGTCGA
The DNA here is from genome assembly GCA_964579175.1 of uncultured Nitrospirota bacterium. GTDB lineage: Bacteria > Nitrospirota > Nitrospiria > SBBL01 > CAZOFZ01 > CAZOFZ01. The sequence goes on from CAZOFZ010000012.1 coordinate 21,249, forward strand.
ACTCGATCCCGAATCGGAAGCCATTGCCACCATCGGCTCCAAAGAGGGCATCTCGCACCTGGCGCTGGCCACGATCGAGCCGGGAGACACGGTGCTCGTCCCCAGCCCAACCTATCCGATCCATCCCTACAGCGTCATCATCGCGGGCGGCACCGTCTGCCACATTCCGCTGACGCCGGGGCACGACTTTTTCGCGGAGCTCACCGCCGCAGCCCTCCGTGTCCGTCCCAAGATGCTCATCCTCAACTTCCCGCACAATCCGACGACCGAGGTGGTGGACCTCGATTTCTTCAAAAAGGTGGTTGCATTCGCGCGCGAACACGACATCATCGTGGTGCACGATCTGGCCTACGCCGACCTTGTGTTCGACGGCTATCGCGCGCCCAGCCTGCTGGAAATCCCCGGCGCCAAAGAGGTGGGGGTGGAGTTTTTCACGCTGTCGAAGAGCTACAACATGCCGGGCTGGCGGGTCGGTTTCTGCGTCGGCAACCGCGAGGTCATCGGGGCGCTGACGAAACTCAAGAGCTACCTCGACTACGGCATGTTCCAACCGGTTCAGATTGCCTCGATTATCGCGCTAAACGGCCCACAAGAGTGCGTGGGCGAGATCGTGGAGACCTATCGCCGCCGCCGTGACGTACTGGTGGAGGGCCTCAACCGGGTCGGCTGGAAGGTCGAGAAGCCAAAGGCCACGATGTTCGTCTGGGCACCCATTCCGGACGCCTTCCGCGCAATGGGATCGCTCGAATTTTCCAAAAAGCTGCTGACCGAGGCGAAGGTGGCCGTCTCCCCCGGCATCGGGTTTGGAGAATATGGGGACCACGCCGTCCGCTTTGCCCTGGTCGAAAACGAGCACCGCACCCGCCAGGCGCTCCACGGCATCCGAAAAATTCTCTAAGGCCGCGCGTGCGAAAACAACCTCCTCATACAGTTGACCTCGAACGCCGTACGCTTCCCATGAAGCCCGCTACGCAATCCATTAAAATCGGTCTGATCGGTCTGGGGACGGTGGGCGCGGGTGTGCTCCGCATCCTGACCGAGCAGCGAGACCTCATCCGGCGGCGGCTGGGGTTTGGCCTCGATGTGGCGCAGGTGGCCGATCTGGATGCCAAAAAGCGTAAGGGGTTGCCCAAGGGGGTCTGGACGGATGACGCGCGGGCCATCCTGCGTAATCCCGACATTGACATCGTGGTCGAGCTCATTGGCGGCATCCATCCGGCCCGCGAATATCTTTTGGATGCGATCGGCCAGGGGAAACACGTGGTCACGGCCAACAAAAAACTGCTGGCCGAACGGGGGGACGAGATTTTCCGTGCGGCGGCCGATCGGGGCGTGGACATCGGCTTCGAGGCCAGCGTCTGCGGCGCGATTCCGATCATCCGAACGATCCGTGAAGGATTTGCGTCGGAGCACCTCTCGGCCCTCTTCGGCATCGTCAACGGCACCTGCAACTTTATCCTCACCCGCATGAGTGACGAGGGCATGAGCTTCTCCGACGCCCTGGCCGAGGCGCAGGCCGCAGGTTACGCCGAGCGCGACCCCACGCTGGATGTGGGCGGGGGCGATTCGGCGCACAAGCTTGCAATCCTGGCACGCCTGGCCTTCGACACCCCCGTGGGGCTGAAGGAAATTTACACCGAGGGGGTGGACCGCGTGTTGCCCGGCGACATCGCCTATGCCGACGAGTTGGGCTATAAGATCAAGTTGTTGGCCATCGCCAAACACGAAAACGGCGCCATCGAGGCGCGGGTCCATCCCACGCTGATCCCCAAGTCGTATCTCCTTTCAACCGTCTCGGGCGTCCACAATGCCGTCTACCTGATCGGCGAATCGGTGGGAGAGTCGCTGCTGTACGGACGGGGGGCGGGGGGGGCGCCGACCGGATCGGCCGTGGTGTCCGACCTGATGGACATTGCCCGCAACATTCAAC
>CAZOFZ010000013.1:0-22712 GCA_964579175.1 uncultured Nitrospirota bacterium
TACAGACAGCAGCATAGAAAAAAGGAACTGTCAGATTAAGTCTTGACAAGTACATCTATCTTGAGTTAAGACTCTCTTCATGCAACACCCCCTAAAGAGTGCAATATGTGCTGGCCCAATACATACGTTGTCCCCTCTGCATGACTATGCTACGATTCGCGCATCGTCTCCGTAGGCTTTGCCGCGTGAGGGGCATCGTGCCCCGCGAGGGGCGACGCGAAGCCCCCTGAAAGGTAGGGTATGCATAAGAACATTGCCGTGTTTCCCGGAGACGGGGTGGGTGTGGAGATTGTGCCGCAGGCCGTGGCGGCGCTTGCGGCGGTGGGGCGAAGGTTTGGCCACACGTTCACCTTTCGGGAAGGGCTGGTGGGGGGCGCTGCCATTGACACCTTTGGCATTCCCCTGCCGGCGTCGTCCCTGAAAATGGCGCGCGAGAGCGACGCCGTCCTGCTGGGGGCCGTTGGCGGGCCGAAGTGGGAAGGATTGGACTACGCGGTGCGACCGGAGCGGGCGCTGCTGGGACTGCGCGAACAGCTGGGGCTCTATGCCAACCTGCGACCGGCAAAACTCTTCCCGATGCTGGCCGACGCCTCGACGCTCAAACGCGAGGCGATTGACGGGATTGACATCATGGTCGTACGGGAGTTGACCGGCGGTATTTACTTTGGCCGACCCCGTGGCATCGAGGAGTACGAGGGGGGCGAGCGCGGGGTCAACACGGAGGTCTATACGACGCCGGAGATTGTCCGGATCGCAAAGGTTGCATTCGAGACGGCGCGGCGGCGGCGTGGGAAGGTGACGTCGGTGGACAAGGCAAACGTCCTGGAGGCCACCGAGCTTTGGCGGCGGGTCGTCACCCAGGTGCACGAGGACTACCCCGACGTGACACTGTCGCATATGTACGTGGATAATTGCGCCATGCAGCTTATCCGCAATCCGAGGCAGTTCGACGTGCTGGTCACAACGAACCTCTTTGGGGACATTCTGTCGGACGAGGCGGCCATGTTGACCGGTTCCATCGGCATGCTCCCGTCGGCCAGCCTCGGGGAGGGGAATCGGGGGATGTACGAGCCGATCCACGGCAGTGCACCGGACATTGCGGGGCGCGACGTCGCAAACCCGATCGCCACGATCCTCTCCGCCGCGATGATGTTGGACTATTCGTTCGGACTCGCCAAAGAAGCAGCGGCCATTGAGCAGGCCGTGCTGGCCGTTTTAACGGAAGGCTTCCGCACGGGCGATATCGCTGCGGAAGGGGCCCGTACGATCGGCACGCGGGAGATGGGCCGCCGCATCGTCGAGAAGGTGGCGGGGTAAAAAGCGATACGACGAGAAAATCCCGTTCCCGATCCGGCGGAAGGTGGGTTGATGCATAAAAAAAAGTCGTACCAAGTCGCCATCATGGGGGCCACCGGCGCGGTCGGCCAGGAGATGATCGCCGTGCTTGAGGCGCGCAAGTTTCCGGTCGAGCGCCTGCGTCTTTTCGCCTCCGAACGGTCTGCCGGTGCCCGGTTTCCATTTTGCGGGGAGGAGATTGCGGTGGAGACGCTGGCCGAAGGGGTCTTCGCGGGCACGGACATCGTGTTGGGGGCAACCGACGGGGCCTTGAGCAAAAAGTTTACACCGCTGGCCGTGGCGGCCGGAGCGGTCGTCATTGACAATTCCAGCGCGTTTCGGATGGCGCCCGACGTGCCACTGGTGGTGCCGGAGGTCAACAGGCCTGCGCTTGCAGCCCATCGCGGCATCGTCGCCAACCCAAACTGTTCCACCGCCCAACTCGTCATGGCGCTCAAACCGCTGCACGATGCGGCCACGCTCCGCCGCGTCGTCGTGACGACGTTTCAGTCGGTCTCCGGCACCGGCAGGGAGGCGATGGACGAATTGATGGATCAGACGCGATCTCTCCTGGCGTTTCGGCCCGTCACCCCGCGCGTATACGATCGGCAGATCGCCTTCAACTGCATTGTGAACTGGGAGGCCGATGCCGCCACGGGCTATACCGAAGAGGAGACCAAAATCGTCCAGGAGACGCGCAAAATCATGGAGGATGCGTCGCTTCGGGTGACGGCCACCACGGTCCGCGTGCCGGTTTTCCGATCCCACGGCCAGTCGGTGAACGTTGAAACGGCGCACAAACTTTCCGTCCAGGAGGCGCGGGCGGCGCTTGCGGCGTTTCCCGGCGTGGTGGTGATGGACGACCCCGCGCGCGGAATCTATCCGACGCCGCTCGACGCGGCCGGTTCCGATCCGGTCTACGTGGGGCGCATTCGGGAAGACACCTCAATCGAAAACGGCCTGCATCTCTGGATCGTCGCCGACAACCTGCGCAAGGGTGCGGCGCTCAACGCGGTTCAAATCGCCGAGGCGCTCATCTGAAACGCCTCCCGCTCCAACTGGCCACGAAAATGACCTATTCCGCCTCCCGCCTGGAAACCTACCGGCAGTGTCCCCAGAAGTTTAAGTTCACCTACCTGGATCAGGTGCCATCGGTACTGGAAGGGATCGAGGCGTTCATGGGATCGCGCGTCCACGAGGCGCTCGAAAAACTCTACACAGATGTCCGCTTTTGTAAGCCCGTTTCGATCGCCGCCATCCTGGACGATTATCGCCGAACGTGGGATGCCAAGTGGCATGCGGATGTCCGGATCGTTCGGGACGGTATGGCGCCGGATGACTATTTTGCGATCGGGCAGAAGTGCCTGGTGGATTACGATGCCCGATACCGTCCTTTTACACAGACGCGCACCCTGGGGCTGGAACATCCGATTCGATTACGGCTGGATGAGGCGGGCGAATACCGGATGCAGGGCTTTATTGACCGCTTAAGCCAGCCCCGGCAAGGGGTGATCTGGATTCACGACTACAAGACGAAGGGCTTCTTCCCGACACAGCGGGAGCTGGACGAGGATCGGCAACTGGCCTACTACCAGATGGCGGTGCAGCAGGCGTGGCCCGAAACGGAAGAGGTGGAACTGGTCTGGCACTATCTCATCTACGACTATGAGTTCCGGTCGCGTCGGACGAAAGAGGAACTGGAAGCGCTTCGGCAGGAGACCGTTGCGCTGATTCGGGAAATCGAAACGGCCACGGCATTCCCCCCCAAAGAGAGCGGTCTCTGCACCTGGTGCGAGTATCAAAACATCTGCCCTCTCTTCCGACACCTGTATGAGACGGTGGCGCTGGCAAAAAGCGACTATGGCAAGGATGCGGGGGTCGCGCTGGTAGATCGGCTGGCCGCACTTCAGGCGGAAGAGGAAAAAAAGAAGGGGGAGATTGCGCAGGTCAAGGAGGCCCTTTTACGCTATGCGCAAGAGAAGGGGGTCGAGACCGTTTTCTCAAAGTCTTATAAGGCGCGGATCAGGCTCTATGACAATGTGCGCTTTCCAGGGCGGAACGATCCGGGGCGCGTACAACTGGAGCAGATGGTTCGAGAATCGGGGAAGTGGGACGAGGTCTCCTCGTTGGACGTCTTCCTGCTGTCCAAGGCTGTCCTGGGAAAGGGCTGGAGCGTCGAGCTCCGCGACCGGATCAAAAAAATGGGCACGATGGAGAAGAGCCCCTGGATCAAGGTCTTTCCGAGAGACGAACGGAAATGAAGGACAATTCGCGTCCTCTTCACGGAAATGGGCGGTGAGAGATGCGACCCGTCAACGCGGGGAAGTCATGCCGCATGCCGCAGGGAATCCTCCTTTGGGCGGTTTTCCTATCCGTCGTTTCGCTGGCCCCGATCCCTGCGGAGGCGGTTCCGGCCTTTGCGAGAAAGTACGACCTCTCCTGTGCCAGTTGCCACACCAAGCCGCCCCGCCTCAATCCGTTCGGGGAGGCGTTCCACATGGCCGGGTTCCAAATCCCCGCCGTCCAAGAGGGCGAGACCAAGGAGAAACGGCGGATCGGCCGCGTGATGTCCGAAACCTCGCTGCTGAACATCTTCTCCGTTCGGACGACGGGCGACTTTGTCCGGTCCGATTCCGGCGGCACACGAGGCACGACGGATATCGTCCTCCCGCAAGATGTCTCGCTCTACCTCTCCGGCACGCTCGCCGACGGTCTTTCCTATTTCTTCGAGCTGGAACATGAGGCGGTGTCTATCGAGGGCATGAAAGATGGGCGGTTTGAAGAGGGGTCGCGGTTCGGCCTGGGGAAGGAGTTCTTCTTCATGTTCGATCTTCCGGTCCTCTTGCGTTCCTCCGGCATGGCGGGCATGGCCGGGGGAAGCGGGGCAATGCACCACGGTTCGGGCGGCACGATCCATGGGCCGATGGTGATGGCGGGCAAGATTGACCCGTCCACAAACTTCTCGTACCCGACCAATCGGCAGCTCATCCCGAATCTACCGGGTCGGGTTTCCGATACGGGTACGATCGAGCGGTTCGGCCTGACCCCCTATGCCTTCGCATCCAAGTTTTTCGGCCTGATGACGGCCGACGCGAACCCGGTCGAGGTCACACGGCCGGTTCTCTACAACACGACGGGCGATCTTGGAATAGACGCCCATTTCACGATCGGCCCGCTGCTCCTTCAGGCCGGCGTCCTGCGGGGGCTGGAGTCGGGCGCAACCGATTCCAGCCAAAAGAAAGACCCGTATTTCATGGGGCGGGTGAATTTCGGCGGGGCACGTTATCTCTCCGGGAGTCTTTCCGGTCTCCTCTACCGTGGCAACGATACCGTGCGTGTCCCGACCGGCGCAGGCCCATCGCCCCCGGTGGACTGGGTCCGCTACGGCGTGGCCGGAAATGTCCGGTATCGCCTGTTCGATCTTTACGCCGCCTTCATCCGGGACACCCTTTCGGGACTGCCCGACAACGTGGCCACAACGTTCGACGAAACGGCCTCCGGTTTCACGATCGAGGGGGACTACCTGGCCACCGACCAAACATTGTTCTCATTCCGTTACGATCAACTCCATGGCGGCGGTCAAATCCAGGACAAGGCAAACGGCAAGGTGATCACCGCCCAGGCGCGCTACTACCTCCGGGACAATCTCGCGTTTTATCTTCGGGACAGCTACAACGTCGGAAAGACAAGCGAGAACCCGTTGCAGAACTTTGGCAATCTCGTCGCGTTGGGCCTCGATTTCGATTTTTAGAAGGTCGCCATGACAACACGAAAAGCGATACTCCCCAAAACGTTCCCGATCTTCCTTCTGCTCCTCTGGATCGGTGTTGTCACAGCGGCGACGCCGGCAGTCCAGGAACATCACGGCCATGAGATGTCCACCGGGACGGATCGAGTGGGTCAGAGGGAGCAGATGGACGTTGAAATGGGGCGGGCGATCTATTCGATCGGCTGCGTCCACTGCCACGGGCCGGAGGGGAAGGGGGATGGTGCGGCGGCAATCTTCATCGGGCCCTACTCTCATCCGCGTCCCAACGACTTCACCTCCGGGCGCTTCAAATTCCGTTCCACCGAATCGGGTGGACTCCCGATGCTCACCGATCTGACGCGGACGATCCGGGAAGGGATTCCCGGCTTCATGCCCTCGTTCCGCAATCTGGGCGATGCAGCGATTCGTCAGGTCGCGCGCTACCTTCAGACGGCCTTTATACGACGCGAACTTCCGACCGAGACGACGCTGCAATATGTCGAACACGTGGGGCCATACACCTACTCCGTCGAAAGCGTTAAACGGGGGGCGCGCCTCTATCTGGAAATGGGGTGCGACGCCTGCCACGGGGAGGGTGGAAAGGGGAGACAGGATATCCTCTACGACGATCGGGGGCTGCCGATCATGCCGATGGATTTAACCCGTCTGGAGGGGTTTGGGAACGGCACGTCCCACGAGGACATCTATCGGACGATCATGACCGGCCTGGACGGCACCCCGATGCCAGGCTACAGCGACGCCTTTCTCGGCAAGGAGGCGGACGCATGGGACCTGGTCCACTACATCCTCTCCCTGGGTGAGCGGTAGGCGTGCCAAGCGAAGACGATGGGGGTCGGGTACCCCTCGAAAGTCGCACGAGCGGTCGGATCGCCGACTGCGGTCGGGTCGCCGCCGAATGCGGTCGGCCGCCGAATGCGGGCAAACATGCAATGTACTACTGCGCACCGCCGTCCGTTTGGGGGGCCGGGTATAAGGCCCGCAAATCCTCCGGCGTGTTGACGCTTCTCAATGCGGACCGGAGGGAGGCGGGGAGGGGCACCCAGGAGACGGGGGTTTTGGAGCGGGTAAGGCCTCCGATCAGGCGTTGCATCGAGGCATCTCCAGAGGCCAGCGCCGCCCTGACTCGCCGGAGCAGGTGGGCGGGGAAATATCCGGGAAAGGGGTCTACACGCACTTTCCCTGTTCCATTGGGATGGGTGTGGGGATTGGGAGGTTCGAAAAGTCGTGGACGTGTGGCGTCTCCCCCCAGCAGGAGCCGCAAAAGATCGGGGGTTAAAAGGGGCTGATCGCAGGCGGTCACCAGATAGCCGGCGCCCAGACCGGAAGCCAGGAGCGTCTCAAGACCGCCCATCGGCCCCCGGCCCGGATGCCGATCGGGAAGGTGAAGGATATGGGAGGGGAGCCCCCGACATCCACCCACCACCACGATCTGCTCGCAGACCTCCGAAAGCGGCTGAAGGACATGCGCGATCATGGGACGGCCATCCGCCAGGAGCAGCCCTTCCTTCGGTCCCCCCAGCCGAAGCCCGGCCCCGCCCGCCAGAATCGCCCCATACCGGAAGCGTTGGCGATTCATTCGTTAGTCGGTGTCTCGTGATAGGATTGGCTTCCTTCAAACTCCCCTGGGAATCACTCCCCTGGCCCCTCTTTGAAAAGAGGGGGATCAAGATCAGGGAGGGGGAAACGCCTCGCAAAAATTGCGCCCCTCCCCTTTGTTAAAGGGGAGGCTGGGAGGGGTTGTTGACGATGTTATCGTCGTTGATCCCGCACTGTCCATGCCAGAGAAAATCGTTATCGCCCCCTCCGATCCCGATCCTGCGGCGATCTTGTGCATTGCGGGCGCCATCCGGTCTGGGGGCATCGTGGCGATCCCGACCGACACCTGCTATGGTCTGGCCTGCGACCCGTTCAACGCCACCTCCGTGCGGCGTCTCTTCACCCTCAAAGGGCGCGACCCCTCAAAGCCGATCCTGCTGCTGATCTCCCGTCGGGAGATGCTTCACCCCCTTGTATCGGAAATCCTGCCGCTGGCAGAGCAGATCATCGCACGACACTGGCCAGGCCCCCTGACGCTGGTCTTCAAGTCGTCCGGGGTCGTATCGCCCATCCTGACCGGGGGGACCGGCACCCTTGCAGTTCGTCTCCCGAACGCCCCGTTCATTGCACGTCTGATCGAGACCGTCGGTTTCCCCATCACGGCCACCAGTGCCAACCGATCCGGCGATCCCGATCCCGCATCCGCCCAGGAAGTCGAAGCGGCGCTGGGGATGTCCCTCGACCTGATCGTGGATGGCGGGCCCTGCCGCAACGTCCCCTCGACCGTGCTGGATGTGACATCGCCCCACCCCAGAATCATCCGGCAAGGGGCACTGCGTCTTCCACGGATAACCGAACTTCCGTGACGGTTTGGTGGACGATTCGAAAGGCCCGCACGTCCGGATCGTGCGCCAGGGAGACGATAATGTAGTGGACATCGGGGTAGACGGCCAAACGGACATCGGTTGCGGAGGGATAGGCAGGAGAGTGTGGGTGGGAGTGATAAATGGCCCGTAACGTCAGGCCCTCCTCGCGCATTTGTTTGAAGGCCCGAAGCTGCTCCGCCGGGTCCATGATATAGCGAAGACGCCGATCGGGCGGCACTTGCAGGTCTGCCACCAGCGGCGCATCCGACGGCAGGTTGGAAATCCGAAACAGCGTGCCGATCTCCTGCGCCCCCGCCAGCAGACCGCAACACTCGTTGGGGGCCTCCTCCCGCGCATGGGCAATCATCCCGTCCAGAATTGACCGGGGGATGCGAAGGGGCGGGGGTGTCATGAGGAGACCAAGCCCCGCAGGAGGGCCAGGTTCATCCGGTCTTCCTCCAAGTCGTCTCCCTTGGGGGTCTCCAGCACCATCGGCAGGCCGACGAACCGGGCATCGTTCATCAGGTAGGAGAAAGGCGCGATTCCCATCTTCCCCCGGCCGATATGGTCATGCCGATCCACGCGACATCCCAACTCTTTTTTGCAATCGTTGACGTGGAAGGCCCGAATGCGTGAGAGGCCGACGGCCGCATCCAGCGCCGCGAACGTTTCGTCGTATTCCGCACGCGTCTGCATCGGATAGCCCGCCGCAAAGACGTGACAGGTGTCGAAACAGACGCCGACACGCTCCGGTGCCTCGATCCGCGCAAGGAGGGCGCCCACCTCTTCGAAGCGATGTCCCACGCAAGTCCCCTGCCCTGCCGTCAATTCGATCAGGATGTTGAGGCGAAATCCCTCGGTCTTCCGATGCAGCAGGTTCAGTGCCTGGGCCGCCCGTGCCACACCGACCTCCGCACCCGCCCCCATGTGTGCGCCGGGGTGCAGCACCAGATAGGGGATATCCAATGCCTCCGCCCGCTCCATTTCCATTTGCAGGGCATCCGTGGCGCGCGCCCAGGCGGTGTCATCGGGCGTGCAGAGGTTGATCAAGTAGGCGCTGTGCACCAGGAGCGGTTTCACCCCAGTGTCGTCCCGCGTTTTTTTAAACTGGGAAATTTCCGAGTCGGTAAGCGGCTTGGCGCGCCATCGGTTGGAGTTTTTGGAGAAAATCTGCACCACATCGCAGCCCGCCGCCTGCCCGCGGAGCAACGCCTGATCCAGCCCCCCGGAGATGGACATATGCGCGCCCAGCAGGGGACGCGATCCCCTTTCCCGATTTTGCATAGGGCCCCCAGACCTGCGTATAATAATCTTCCTCACAACCGGGAAGCAATCATCATGAAGACGATGTTCGAAAAAATCTGGGAGGCCCACCTGGTACATGAAGCGCCGGGACAGCCGTCCCTGCTCTATATTGACCGCCATCTGGTGCATGAAGTGACCTCGCCGCAGGCGTTTGAGGGACTGCGTCTGTCGGGACGTTCCGTTCGCCGCCCCGATTTGACCTTTGCCACGATGGATCACAACGTGCCGACTTCCAACCGCGCACTGCCGATCGAAGACCCCATCTCGGCCAGGCAGATGCAGACCCTTTCGGACAACTGCCGCGTGTTTGGCGTCACCTTGTTCGATTTGCAGAGTCCGGAACAGGGGATTGTGCATGTGATCGGCCCGGAGCTGGGGTTGACCCTCCCGGGGATGACGCTGGTCTGCGGAGACAGCCACACTTCCACACATGGCGCCTTCGGTGCCCTGGCCTTCGGCATCGGCACCAGCGAGGTGGAGCATGTTCTGGCCACCCAATGTCTGCCTCAGGACAAGCCCAAAACCTTCCTCATCGAGGTGCAGGGTGCCCGCCCCTACGGCGTGGAGGCGAAGGACATGATTCTCTCGATCGTCGGGCAGATCGGCGTGGCGGGGGGGGTGGGCTACGTCGTCGAGTATGCCGGCGAGGCGGTGCGGGCCCTGACGATGGAAGAGCGGATGACGGTTTGCAACATGACGATCGAGGCGGGTGCGCGCGCGGGGATGATCGCGCCGGACGAGACCACCTACGCCTACCTGCGTGGGCGGCCCTACGCGCCGCGCGACTTCGAGGCCAAGGTGGCGGCGTGGCGGCGGCTCCCTTCCGACCCCGGGGCGCCGTTCGACCGCAGCCTGGTCGTGGACGCCCGCACGTTATCGCCGCAGGTGACATGGGGCACCAATCCTGCCCAGGTCGTGGCGGTGGATGGCCGCGTTCCCAATCCGGCGGAGGCCCCCGATCCGGCCCTCCGAAGGGGGATGGAACGCGCGTTGGATTATATGGGTTTGAAACCGGATACCGCGATGGTGGACATTCCCATTGACCGGGTCTTTATCGGTTCCTGTACCAACTCCCGGATCGAGGACTTGCGCAAGGTGGCGCGATTGGTACGTAACCGGAAGGTGGCCGGAAGCGTCCAGGCGATGATCGTGCCCGGCTCCCGTCAGGTGAAGGCCGCCGCCGAGGCGGAAGGCCTGGATCGTATTTTTAAAGAGGCCGGGTTCGACTGGCGGGAGTCGGGCTGCTCGATGTGCCTGGGCATGAACCCGGACATTCTTAAACCCCAGGAGCGATGTGCCTCCACCTCCAACCGAAATTTTGAAGGGCGTCAGGGACGGGGAGGGAGGACCCACCTGGTCGGCCCCCTGATGGCGGCGGCCGCCGCTTTGGAAGGACATTTCGTGGATGTGCGGCAGTATGACCTGGGAAGTGTGGTGGAGAAGTGTGATGGAGGCCTTTAAAAAGTGTACCGGTCTGGTGGCGCCGCTGGATCTGCCCAATGTGGACACCGACCAGATCATCCCGAAGCAATTTCTCAAACGGATCGAGCGAACCGGTTTCGGTCCGTTTCTTTTTTACGACTGGCGCTTTGTGGATGGGACGGGGCTCCACCCCGATTTTGAGATGAACCAGCCCCGTTATCGGGGGGCGACCATCCTTCTTACACGGGCCAACTTTGGCTGCGGTTCTTCACGCGAACATGCCCCCTGGGCGCTTTTGGACTATGGCTTCCGCTGCCTCATCGCCCCCTCATTCGCCGATATTTTTTACAACAACTGCTTTAAAAACGGCATGTTGCCGATCACGGCGTCCGAAGATCAAGTGGAGGCGATTTTTCAACGGATGCGGGACACCCCCGGCTATACCCTGCGTGTAGATTTGGCGTGTCAAACCGTCACTGCGGCGGGGGAGGTCGCATTTGGCTTCGACATAGACCCTTTCCGCAAGCACTGCCTGCTCAATGGTCTGGACGACATTGCCCTCACGCTGCAGCATGAGGCAAAGATCGCCGCCTACGAAAAGAGACGGCCTTCCTGATCTTGCATCGTCAGCCATCGTCTCCTCCCTTTGCACAATCTTTTTGCACAATCAAAGGAGAAGACGCTCACCTTTTGGCGAGATCTTCCGATGAAGCAACGGGTTTGGCGCTCCCTTGTGTTTCGCCCCTCTTTTGGGGGATTGCGTCGGATGACAACCTACGGTACATTTAGACTCAATGAATGTCTATTGAGTTCCAACTTTGAGGTAAGCGCCATGTTCAGACAGACGATTGACCCGGAAGATACGTGTAGGGCGCGGCCAGCCTACCACTTCAATCCGATGGTAGGTTTTCATTTAAACGGACTTCGCCCCGAGTCTTATCAAAATGGCCTTGATTTTGACGCCATCCAACCGGTGCTGCGCGCCTTGTTGGCCATGGATGGAACGGTTACAAAATTTCTGGAGGCGTTCTTCTGGGAACCGATCCAGGTCCAACAGCTCCTCCAAGCAGATATCTGTCTGGAGCACGATCTTCCGGCCCTTGAAACCTCCGCCGGGACGCCCGTGCTGAAGCGTCACGTTGTGCTCCGGGGATTGAAGAGCGACCGGATATATACCTTTGCGGAGAGCTTCATCCGGGTGGATCGGTTGTGGGATGGTGTGCGAGAAGACCTCCTGCAGGGCCGCCTGGGCATTGGCGAACTGCTGCGAGACCGCAGGATGGAGACCTATCGCGAAGTGCTGACCTATGGACGAGAAGAGGCGGGTGCACTCGCTTCGGCCTTGCAGCTGGATGCGGCGGCGCCCCTGCTTTACCGCTCCTATCGCATTCACAGTCAACGCGTTCCCATCATCCTCATTTCCGAAAAGTTTCCAGAACACCGCTTCGAAAAATCGCCGACCGTATAAGCTCCACCCGACGCCATGGCCTCACCCGTCGGACATTCGCTCATCGGCCTTGCGTGCTTTTTCGGAGGGCTTAAAAAACCGGTCACGCTGGGAAACCTCATCGCCGACAGGGAGCGGATCGTCGCTTTTGTCCTGCTGGCCAACCTGCCCGACGCCGACTTTGCCATCAGTTGGCTCCTCACGGGAAATCCCAACAAATACCACAGCGCCGGCACGCACACCCTGTTGTTTGCGGCGTCCGTTGGAATGGTGCTGGGGTACTTCTTCCGCATCACACCCTGCCGTTTAAAAAACACCCTCATTTTCGGAGGGGTCGTGGGATCGCACGCCGCCGTGGATTTTTTGACCGGACCGGTGTTAGGCTGGCATCGGTCCTACGGTGTTCCCTGGTTGATGCCTTTTATGTCCGAACGACTCACCTCCCCGTTTACGCTGTTGGTCGGACCCCGGCATGGCACCTTGGATCATCTGCTGAGCGCCCACAACTGGGGATGGGCGCTCTATGAAGTGGCGCTCTTCCTGCCCATTCTCTTCTTGGTATCGTACTGGTACCGTATAGACCGTCCCGTTCCTGGCGCGTAGATCGGTCCATCGTGGAGTAAAATGCCTTATCGTTCTGGATTCATTGCGATTATCGGTCGTCCAAACGTCGGAAAATCAACCTTTCTGAATTTTGTCCTGGGCCAGAAGGTCGCCATCGTTTCCGATAAACCGCAGACGACCCGCAACCGGATTATGGGGGTGCATCATCTGCCCGATGGACAGATGATCTTTTTCGACACCCCGGGGATTCACAAGGCCAAAGGTCGTCTCAATACGAAAATGGTGCAGGCTGCGTTTTCATCGCTGCACGAAGTGGACCTAATCCTCTTCCTGGTGGAACCCGGCGCCGAGATGACCCCTTCAGAGCAATTCATCACAAGCCACCTGGCCCACGTGAAGACGCCCAAATTGCTGGTCATCAATAAAATCGATCGGGTGGCGAAGGAACTTCTCATCCCAATGTTGGATTGCCACAGTAGAAATACCCTGTTTCAGGCCGTCGTGCCGATCTCCGCCAAAACGGGTGACAACATGGAGCGCTTGTTGACGATGATCTTACCATGCCTTCCAGAGGGCCCCCCGCTGTTCTCCGAAGAGACGGTAACCGATCAACCGGTCCGGTTTCTGGCCGCAGAGATGATTCGGGAACAGGTTTTCCTGAAAACACGCGAGGAGATTCCCTACGCCGTCGCCGTTGAAATCGAGGAATTCAGGGAAGACGAAAAGATAATCCGGATTCGCGCCTCACTGTCTGTCGAGAAAGACTCCCAAAAGGGAATTTTGATCGGGGCCCGCGGTGGGATGCTAAAAACGATCGGACAGGCGGCACGAGAAGCCCTTTCGGCCCTCCTGGGAACCCCCATTTTTCTGGAAGTGTGGGTGAAGGTGAGAAAAGACTGGCGGGAGAACCCCGCCTTTTTAAGACAGTTGGGATACGGAGAGACGCACGCCCCGAGGTAGCACGGGAACAGAACCGCCCGTTTTCGTCACCCCAACTCCCAACTGGAGCGGGAAACGGGATTTGAACCCGCGACCCTCGCCTTGGCAAGGCGATGCTCTACCACTGAGCTATTCCCGCATGGATGACGGGGAGCAGATTATCCCAGCCTATGCGCCCCTGTCAACGGGATACATGGGGGACATATGGGGGACATATGGGTTTAGATTGCAAAGTCTATCGCTTGCGCTTCGCCCTCCAGACCTTCGTCCAGGGCGACCGGCATCAGCTTGGTCCGGATGGTAAAGGTCTCTCGATTTCCCGCCGCATCCAGGGACTCCCAGGTGATCCGATCGTTGCTCTTGTGGATGTGGGGGATCAACCGTGCCCCCTTGGAACCAAACTGGGGCGACAGATGAAATTCGATGGCCTCTTCCGGGCAAACCTTGACGCACGGGAGACAGTCCCAACAGTCGTTGACATATTTGAGGTAGGCCTTATTGGCCGCGTGATCCTTGACGATCAAATCCCCCGGACACATCCTCAAACAGGGAGGCTGCTTCGAACCATGACAACCATTGCACTTTTCCGGATCGATCCAAACGGGCATCGCGCTAATATCCCCCTTTTTTGATCACGTCTTCGGCAATGACCATCCGCTGGATTTCGTTCGTTCCCTCGAAAATGCGGTTGATGCGGGCGTCGCGGTAGAAACGCTCCACCGGATGCTCACCCATAAAGCCGTTACCGCCGTGGATCTGGACGGCCCGATCCACCACCCTCCCCAACGCCTCGGAACAGAACATCTTGCAAATGGCGCCTTCGCGCGGAATTTTTTTGCCCCGATCGTAGAGCCAGGCCGTGCGGTAGACAATAGACTCCATTTGATAGACTTCCGCCGTCATCTCGGCGATCATCCACTGAATGGCCTGATGGGCGGCAATCGGCTGGCCAAAGGTGACCCGCTTTTTGGCGAAGTCCACCGACATGCCCAACACCTCCTTGGCGGCACCGACACAGGCCGCCGCCAGCGACAGGCGGGATTCGTCCAGCGTCTCCATCGCAATGGCAAAGCCGCGACCGATCTGACCCAGCACGTTTTCCTTCGGCACGCGCACGTCCTGAAACACCAACTCGGCGGTGGCGGAACCGCGCAGGCCCATCTTGTCGCCAAGCCGGTGAGCCGAGAAGCCGAGGGTGGGCACCTCGACAATAAAGGCCGTGATGCCGCCGCGCGCCCGCAGTTTGGCGTCGGTGACGGCGTAGACAATGACCAGATCGGCAATGTCGCCGTTGGTGATCCAGAGTTTGGTGCCGTTGAGGACGTAGTCGTCGCCGTCGGGCGTCGCCGTGAGCTGGATGTTGGCGGCGTCGGAGCCTGCGGCGGGCTCGGTGAGGGCGTAGGCACCCAGCTTTTCGCCACGGGCCAGCGGCGCCAGATATTTCTGTTTTTGCGCCTCCGTCCCGCCCAGGAAGATAGACGTTCCCGCCAGCCCAACGTGGGCGCCCACCGTGACGGCCGTGGAGGCGCAGCCGCGCGAAAGTTCTTCCAGCAGGATGCAGTAGCCGATCTCGCCCATCCCCGCGCCGCCATATTCCGGCGGGAACGGGATGCCCAGGAGCCCCAGCTCCGCCCCCTTTTTGAGGATGTCCCGAATCAGGTCAACGTTGTGTTCCCTGTCAATCCGGGCGGCCACCGGCTTGATCTCCTGGGCGACGAACCGGGAGGCCATCTCCCGCAGCATGGCCTGCTCTTCGGTAAAGTCGAAATTCATGGAGGGCCTCCTGTTCGGAACGGCCGGGGGACCGGCACCCTACACCCGGCGCCTTGGCGCGTTATTGCTGCACCTTGCTGGGGTCTACCGAGATGTGGAGCTCGACACGGCGGTTTTCGGCCCGACCCGCTTCCGTGGCATTGGAGGCGACGGGACTGGATTCGCCCTGGCCAACCGCCTCCACGCTGGAGGCCGGAACGCCACGCGAGACCATCTGGAGCCGCACGGCCTGCGCGCGCCGTTCGGACAACTGCTGATTATGCGCATCGCTTCCCCGGTCATCCGTGTGTCCCACGACAATCACGTGATCTTCCGGGTATTGCCGGATCACGTCACTGATCCGGTTGATGCTGCCCAGGGCCGACGGTTTCAACGCGGCCGAATCCACGTCGAAGAGGATGCTACTCTTCAGCGAGGTGACAATGGCGCCATCCTCGGCGCGTTTGATCTCCGCCGCCTCGACCGTGGCCAGCTCCTTGGCCTGCTGGTCCATCTTGTGGCCGATCCCGGCGCCCAAAAGCCCCCCGACGACCGCGCCCAGCGCGGCGCCCTTATCCCGTTCACCCGACTGATGACCGATAATGGCGCCGATCCCCGCGCCCGCCACCGCGCCGATCCCCGTGCCCTTTGCCGCCCGCTGATGTTCACCCGTCGTCGCGGCGCAACCGGTCACGAGACACCCCACGATCGTTAACGCAATCCATCTTTTCATCGTAACGCTCCTTATCGAAAATCCGAAAATCCCCGAAAATGAATCGAAAACCGACCCCACCGATTCGCCCTCAATACTTCTGCGGCGCAGGGCCCCATTCTATACAACCCACGCTGCCTAAAACAACCGCGCGTGGATGGGTCCGAAATCTCTACAATGGAGGCTGACAATGGATTGACAATGCGGGGCGGTTTCGTTTAGAAATAGCCACCGTCGGGGTGGATGTCGGGAATTACAATCATCGTATGGAGGGGTCGTATGGATCAGCCGGTTGACTTTGTGGGCCTTATTTTACGCTGGATTCATCTGGTGGCTGGCGTGACCTGGATCGGGCTGCTCTACTATTTTAATCTGGTTCAGATCCCGTTTCTCAAAGAGACCGATCCCGCCACGAAGAGTGGCGTGGTTCAGAAACTGGCGCCGCGCGCCCTCTGGTGGTTTCGTTGGGGGGCCGTCGTGACCGTGGTTGCGGGGTTGTTGCTCATGATGGTAAACGGCATCAGCAACGGGCGGATCATGATGGGCGCGCTGCTGGGCTTCATCATGCTCTTCAACGTATGGGTGTTCATCTGGCCCAACCAGAAAATCGTCATTCGGATGACCACCGAGGCCGCAGCCACCAAGACGCCACCCCCGCCGGAGATGGCAAAGCATGCGCGCATTGCCTTCCTGGCCTCGCGCACCAACTTTTTCCTCTCCTTCCCGATGCTGTTTTTCATGGGGGCTTCCTCCCACTGGTTCTAGGCGAAACGGGGCGTCCGACGTAACGCGACATGAAAATCGAAGACAAGCTTTTTCTCAATCGTTATCGGGTGGATTCCGTCCCCCATATCACGATCAAAGATGCGCAGGTCTGTCTGCAATGCGTGCGGAAGCAGTGTACGCTCGTTTGCCCCGTGGACGTCTACAAGTGGGACGCGCACGCGCGGAAAATTGTCGTCGGATGGGAAAACTGCGTGGAAACGGGCACCTGCCTGGTGGCCTGTAACGAGTTCGACAATATCAATATGATCTATCCGCGCGGAGGGTACGGCATCAACTATCAGTATGGATAGCGCCTTGTCTTTTCGATCCGCGCCAATCTCTTCGGGCCCTTCGCGTGCGCGTTCAGCTCACCCTTCAAAGGTTCAATCCCGAACAGGACCCCGCACCCTATTCCGCCACCTACTCCGTTGAGGCGCCACGGGGGATGACCCTGCTGGGGGCGCTTCTGCGATTGAAGGAAGAGGTGGACGGGACACTCACCTTCCGCGCGTCGTGCCGCGCCGCCATCTGCGGCTCCTGCCTGATGCAGGTCAACGGCATTCAAAAACTGGCCTGCACCCTTTCGCTACGCGACGAGGTGGAACGCCACGGCAAAATCGTCGTTGCCCCGATGCCCAACATGCCGGTTATCAAAGACCTGGTCGTCCGGATGGAGTCCTTTTGGCAAAAACTGCGTGCCGTCACCCCCTATATCCTGGAAGGCCCGGAGGCGACGCCGACCTCCACCCTTCAGTCGCTCCATGAAACGATGCACAATGCCGACGGCTGTATCATGTGCGGTGCCTGCCTTTCGGCCTGCACCAGTTACGAAGTTTCACCCGGATTCCTGGGGCCCGCAGCGTTGGCCAAGGCCTATCGCATCCAGGCCGATCCACGCGATGCCACGCGCCCGGCCCGCCTTCTTGCGCTTCAGGGACCGGGGGGGATTTGGGACTGTGTCCGCTGCAATTTCTGCGTCCAGGTCTGCCCCAAGGATGTGCAGCCGATGGAACAGATCGTTCGGCTTCGGCGGATGTCGCTGGCCGCGGCCTTGACGCAGTCGGTTGCGGCGCGGCATATCACGCAGTTTGTCAAAATCGTCGCACATGAAGGCCGCCTCAACGAAGCCCGACTCCCGCTTCAAATGACGTGGCGCACGCCGCGTCTCTTGCTGCGGATGATTCCCCTGGGTCTCCGCATGCTGCTGCATGGAAAAGTCCCGTTCCCGTTCAAATCGCCGCACCGAATGGTCCAGGCCCTCTTTGGGCGACGCGGGCGGCAACACGAAACGGTCCCGTCCGAGGAGAGGCGATGAAGATTGCCATTGTGCTGGCGGCGGGTCAGGGAAAGCGGATGGAATCGGAGCGTGCCAAGGTCCTCCATCCCCTGGCGGGCAAACCGATGCTGATGCACGTGATTGACACGCTTGCGCGGTTGGAATTCGATCGGACCCTGGTTATCGTGGGGCATCAGGCCGAACAGGTGCGGAGCGCGCTGGCGGGGCGAAATGTCGAGTGTATCCTCCAGGATCGCCCACGTGGGACGGCCCATGCCGTTCTTCAGGCCAAGGCGTCCCTGGCCCACGAGACGGGCCCCATTCTGATTCTCAATGGAGACACGCCGCTGCTGCGGGACGAGACGCTCGCGTCCTTATGGGAACACCATCGGCAAACGGAGGCCACCCTCACGCTCCTTTCGGCCACCGTTTCCGACTCCACGGGCTACGGACGTCTGATTCGAACGGCGCGCGGGAGCCTCGCGGCGGTCGTGGAGGAGCGAGATGCCACGCCCGATCAGCGCGCGATTTCCGAGATCAATACGGGGGTCTACGTCGTGAATGCCCCCTTCCTGTTTGCGTCCCTCCCTAACATCCGTCCGGACAATCGCCAGCAGGAGTATTATCTGACCGATCTGATCCGCATTGCGGTCTCTCAAAATGTCCCGCTGTCCGAACTCCCCGCAGCCTCCGAGGAGATTCTGGGGATCAACAGTCGGCGCGATTTGGCCGAGGCTGGGCGGATTCTCGGAAAACGGATCAACGCCCACTGGATGGCGCGTGGCGTGACCTTCATGGACCCGGACGCCACCTACATTGACGTCTCCGTGACCCTTGCACGGGATGTCCGACTCTATCCCAACGTGGTCCTGGAGGGTGAAACCGTAATCGCGGAAGGGGCCGTGTTGCACCCTTGCCGGATTCGAGACAGTCGGGTGGGCACCCATGCGCGGATTCTGGATTACTGTGTCATCGAAGAGGCGGAGATTGCGTCCGGCGTGTCGGTCGGCCCGTTTGCGCACCTCCGTCCGGGAGCGCGGCTTTGCGCCGATTCACGGGTCGGGAACTTTGTCGAGATCAAGAAAAGCGAACTGGGAGAAGGATCGAAGGTCAATCACCTGGCCTATCTGGGGGATGCGGTCGTGGGCAAAGGGGTGAACATTGGGGCGGGGGTCATCACCTGCAACTTCGACGGCACGCAGAAGCATCCAAGCATTATCGAGGATCGCGTCTTTATCGGCAGCGACGCGCAACTGGTTGCGCCGGTACGCATCGGCGCGGGGGCGGTGGTGGCGGCGGGTACGACGGTGACGCGGGATGTGCCGCCCGATGCCCTGGCGATCTCCCGCGTTCCACAAGACAATAAACCGGGCTGGGCGTCTTTGCGGCGCCGGAAGAAAGAAGGGTAGGGGAGGAACGGCATGTGCGGCATCATCGGTTACGTCGGCGATCGGAAGGTGGTCTCCGTGTTGCTGGATGGCCTAAAGCGGCTGGAATACCGTGGCTACGACTCGGCCGGTGTGGCCTATTTTTCGCCGGAAGGCCGACTGGAGGTCAGGCGGTCGGCCGGGAAACTGGCCGCTCTGGAAGCGGCCCTTTCCGACATCGCACCGGGTGGGCACGTGGGGATCGGCCATACCCGATGGGCCACACATGGAAAACCCTCCGAACAGAATGCCCACCCCCATTGCACCGGTTCCCTGGCCCTCGTTCAAAACGGCATCCTGGAGAACTATCTAACACTCAAGGAAACGTTACAAAACGACGGGCACCTCTTTTCCTCCGAGACCGACACCGAGGTGATCGTCCATCTCATTGACCGGGCCTATCGGCAGGGGGTGCCGCTGGAGGAGGCGGTACTTCAAGCAATGCGTGAGATGCGGGGGAGTTTTTCGTTCTGTCTGATGTCGGATCGGATGCCGGACCGAATCATCGGCGTTCGCTTTGGCTGTCCGCTGGTGGTCGGCGTGGGAGAGGGGGAGGTCTTTATCGCCTCCGACGTGCCCGCATTCCTTTCGCACACACGGGAGGTGCTCTTTCTGGAAGAAGGGGAGATGGTCGTGGCCTCCCGCAAGGGGGTTGAAGTTCGCACATTAGAAGGCCGTTCGGTCGAAAGAAAACCGCATCGGGTGTTGTGGGATCCGGTGATGGCGGAGAAGGGGGGATTCCGCCACTTTATGCAGAAGGAAATCCATGAGCAGCCGCGCGCCCTGACGGATACCCTTGGAGGACGCATCCTTCAGGAGACGGGGGAAGTGAGGCTGGATGGAACGGAAATGGATGGCGCACGTTATCGGCGGGCGGTGCTCATCGGTTGCGGCACATCGTGGCATGCCGCGCTGGTGGGGAAATTCCTCCTCGAAGAAATTGCGGGCCTGCCGACGGAGGTGGATATCGCATCGGAGTTTCGCTATCGCAACTCCCCGTTGACCCGCGAGGAGCTGCTCATCGCCGTTTCGCAATCGGGGGAGACCGCCGATACCCTGGCCGCCGTCCGGGAGGCAAGAAGGTTGGGCTTGGACACCTTGGCGATCTGCAACGTGCAGGGGAGCAGTTTAAGCCGTGAAGGAGGGGCCATATTTTACACCCACGCCGGCCCTGAAATCGCGGTGGCCTCCACCAAGGCGTTCACCACGCAGATTGCCGCCCTCTTTCTGGTGGCGCTTCACCTGGGGCAATCGCGGAAACGGCTTTCGCGCGTGCAGGCACAGGAGATGATCCGGCATCTGATCGCCCTTCCCAAACAGATCGAGCAGGTCCTGCGCCGCGAAGAAGAGATCGTCAACCTGGCGCGCCGCTATTTCCGATGCCGTGACTTTCTATACCTGGGTCGGGGCATCCACTATCCGGTTGCACTGGAAGGGGCGCTCAAACTCAAGGAGATTTCCTACATTCACGCCGAAGGGTATCCGGCAGGGGAGATGAAGCATGGCCCGATCGCGCTGATTGACGAGCATATGCCGGTGGTGGTACTGGCCCCCCGAGACGGCGTCTACGAGAAGATGATCGGCAATACGATGGAGGTCAAGGCGCGCAGCGGGAAAATTCTGGCCTTTGTGGAGAAAGGGGATACGCAGATGCGCGACCTGGCGGACGAATGCTTTTTCCTGCCCCACGCCCCATTGCACTTAAGCCCCATCCTGATGACGATTCCGCTACAGCTTTTGGCCTATCACATTGCGCTGCTACGCGGCAGCGACGTGGATCAGCCCCGGAATCTGGCCAAGAGCGTTACGGTGGAGTAGCCACGACAGATTCCCGCCGATTCGCGCGGGCCAGCGTTCCTTCGAAGTCTTCCTCCATGAACGGCGTGTCCTGTTGAATGCGGGCCAGGATCGGCGTGACGCCCGATTGGATCGTGCGGATAAAGGGGGACGGAAAGATGCCGAAGAAAATCGTGACCGAGGCCAGCACCACCAGCGGCAGACGATCCACGAAGCCGCGCGCGTCCGAGACCGTGGCCATCGCGGGGCTCGTCTCGCCAAAGAACATGGCCCGGATCATCCGCACGTAATAGGCCCAGGTAATCGTCACCCCCACGGCGGCCAGGAGCGTTTGCACCGGATAGGCCTTCCAGCTCCCGATAAAGACCATCAGCTCGCCGATAAAGTTCATCCCCCCCGGCAGTCCGAACGAGGCCGCCGATCCCACGATAAAACAGGCCGCCACCCACGGCATCCGCGTTGCCAGCCCGCCCATCGAGGGGATGTCCATCGTCTTGGTCTGACGGTAGATGAATCCGGCCAGCGCGAAGAGGAGCCCCATCGCCATCGCGTCGGCAAACAAAAAGAAGACGGCGCCGGTGAGACTGATCAAATCCAGGGACGCCATACCCAGGAAGATGTAGCCCATGTGGCCGACGCTGGAGTAGCCGACCACGAACTTCGTGTCCTTTTGCAGGAAGGCGACGAGGCCGCCGTAGAAGATGTTGACGATGCAAAGGACGGCCACTACCGGCATCCATTGCGCAGTCGTCTCCGGAAAGAGATAGAAGCAGATGCGGATGATCGTGAAGTGCCCCAGCTTCTTGAGCACGCCGGCGTGCATCATGCTGGCGGCGGCGGGGGCGGCGGCATAGCCGACCGGCGACCAGGAGTGAAACGGCCAGATGGCGGCAATCGGCGCAAAGCCCAGGAAGATTAGCAGGAAGAGCAGCCCGTGGAGGGCCGCAGGAATTTGTCCGTGCTCGGCGATCTCGATCAAATTGAACGTGTGCAGGCCGGAGGTGGCGTAGACCATAAGCAGCCCCAGCAGCGCCACCACGGCCCCCAGCGACAGATACAGCGTCAACTTCATTGCCGCATATTCCTTGCTGCTGCTGTTGAAGTTCAGCAGGAAGCCGACCGAATCGCGCAGCGGGTTCCCCTTCATGTCGAGGTAGCCCTTCGTGTGGCGGCCCCAGATGGCGATGAAGAGATACATCGGGATCACGGAAAGCTCGTAGAAAAAGAAGAGAAAGAAGAGGTCCAGCGACATGTAGACCCCCATCGTCGCGGAACCGAGGACGAGGAGGTTGATATAGAACTCTTTCAGACGGTCCTGGATATGCCAGGAGACGAAGACGCCGCAGAACATCAGCAGCGCCGAGGCCAGCACCATCGGTGCGCCGACGCCGTCAACGCCCAGCAAGAACGTGATGCCGAGTTCTTTGGACCAGACGGTGCTCTCCATGAACTGGAAGCCGCCGCGCCCGGGGTCGAAGGCATACAGCAGATAGACGGCACCCGCGAGGGAGGCCCCGCTGGCCGCGAGGGTGATGGCACGGACGACGGTTTTGTTTCGGACGAAGAAGAGCGCCGTGGCCCCCACAAACGGGGCGAAGAGGATAAAGGAGAGAAGGGGTAAGTTCGCTGGCATACTGGACGTCAGGCTAATACCTGCGCACCCTGGGATCAACCTGCCGTGACCAGGCGTCAATTCCGCCAGCCAGGTGTTTCACTTTTTTCAAACCGGATGTTTTTAGAACGGCAACGGCTTGCAGACTGCGGATGCCATGGTGGCAATAGGCGACAATCTCTGCATCG
>CAZOFZ010000014.1:0-21103 GCA_964579175.1 uncultured Nitrospirota bacterium
CTCCCCGCCCCGCCCTATGCTGGGCGCGCAGCGCACCTCACGCCCCCCGTCCTATCCGAACTCTGGATTCATACGAACAATTCGTGCAACCTGGCCTGCCGCCACTGTCTGGTCTCTTCCGGCCCGGACGGAGACCGCGGCCTCCGGACGGAAGTGCTGCTCGACCTGATCGCCCAGGCGCGTGTACTGGGGACGCATCGCTTCTTCTTCACAGGGGGCGAGCCGTTTTTGCGAAAAGACATCTTCAGGCTAATTGACGCGGTACTTTCCGACCCGAAGGCGCAACTGGCCATTTTAACCAACGGGCTACTGTTTAGTCCCGCGCGCCTCGAAGCGCTGGCGCGTTACGAACCGGACCGCCTGCAGATTCAAATCAGTCTGGACGGCTCGACGCCGGAGATCAACGATCCGATCCGAGGCGCGGGAAGTTTTACAAAAATCGCGGACGGCATCCGCACGGCAATCGCGGCGGGTCTATCGGTGACTGTCAGCACCGTCATCGCCGACACCAACGTCCGGGACGTCCCCGATGTAACGCGCCGCGTGGCCGCGTGGGGCGGCACGACACACCACCTGCTCTGGCTCCACAAGAGGGGGCGGGCGGACGATTCGGGAAGGGACCGAACCCCCTCCGTGGCGCAGGTGATTGACGCTGTCCGAAAAGCGCGAGCGGTGGGCCGCGAGGTGGGGGTGACGATTGACAATGATGAGGCAATCAAGGTGCGACTGCGCTATCCGATCGGTACGCGGCGCGATCTTTCCGGTGCGGGCCTCTCGATCCTCTGCGTCTATTCCGACGGCGCGGTCTACCCGTCCGCCGCCATGGCAGACACCCCCGCGCTGCATCTGGGGAATATCCTGTCGCAACCCCTTGCGGAGATCTGGCAAAAGAGCGCCGAAGCCCAGCTTCCGCTAACCGTTTCTCAGAAACCGATCTGCCAAAGCTGTCCCATCCGGTTCTTCTGCGGAGGCGGCGACATGGAACATGCCTATTTCTACGGCGGGTCGCCGATGGCCCACGACCCCTATTGCGAACTGCACAAGGCGATGTTCGCGGATGCCTTTCACGACTTGACCTTGGCGCGCAGAGACCTGGTGACGCGGCAACGTTCCGGGTTCAATGTGCCGGTGCTCTACACCGGCATGGGGGAACAGGCGGTTACCTGCGCCACCGAAGAGACGCCAAAACCCGTGATGACCAGCCGTTCGGAATGCGTCTTGACGTTCGACCTGGATGCCCCCCGGAAGGTGGTGCGCGCGTTCTATGGTGCCGCCGCCGAAACGCCATCGGCCGAGCTTTGCTGCCCGATCACACCGAACGCCCAGGACCTGGCACACATCCCTGCGGCGGTGATCGAACGATTCTACGGCTGCGGATCGCCTGTCGGCATGGCCCAAATCCGTGCCGGAGAGACGACCCTGGACTTGGGAAGCGGCGCGGGGATTGACGTCTTCATCGCCGCCAAACGGGTCGGACCCGCAGGTCGGGCGATCGGCGTGGACATGACCGCCCAGATGCTTTCGGTTGCGCGGGAGGCACAGAGAGAGGTTGCGCAAAATCTGGGCTATGACGTCGTGACGTTCCTGGAGGGTTTTTTGGAGGCCATCCCCCTGCCCGATCGATCGGTGGACCTGGTAACCTCCAACTGCGTCATCAATCTGTCTCCCGACAAAAAGCAGGTCTTTTCCGAGATGTGGCGCGTTCTTGCGGATCATGGCCGGATCGTTGTGGCCGACATCGTTGCAGACCGCGCCGTTCCGCCGCACCAACGGAAAGACCCGCGGCTTTGGGGGGAGTGCATCAGCGGGGCCCTGACGGAGGAGGCGTTTCTGGCCGAACTGGAACGGGCGGGGTTTTACGGACTGGAGATCCTGAAACGGATGTTCTGGAAAGAGGTGGAGGGTGTCGGATTCTGGTCGGTCACCGTACGCGGCTACAAGTTCGAAAAGCGTGACGGCTGCACCTACGTCGGTCAGACCGCCACCTATCTGGGGCCCTTCAAAGGCGTCAGCGACGAAGAGGGACACTGGTTTCCGCGCAACGTGGCGGTCGCGGTCTGCACCGATACGGCAGCCAAGTTGGCCCACCCCCCCTACGCGGGCCTCTTCTTGCTCGTTGGACAGGAGGTGGCCTCGTCGGGTGAGACCGGAGGCGGTTGCGATCCTGAAACGGGCTGTTGTTAGCAGGATGTAATGTGCACTTCCCCTTGGAAAACGGCGGGTCAAGGGGGATCAATCCGACCGTCGCTTTCGTATGGCTGATATAAATGTCAACGGACCTTGGCAATCTACTGCATAACCCAAAATGATTACCCGGTTGACTCTGTGCAATTTCAAAAGTATCGGTGAGCAGACCTACGACTTTCGCGGGTTCTCCCTGCTGGTTGGACGCAATAACAGCGGAAAAAGTACGGTGCTCCAGGCGCTCGCCATCTGGCAGTTTTGTGTGGACGAATTTAAGCAATCAAAACGGAAAGGTTCTAAAGGCATTCTGGTGGTGTTGCCCAACTTTACAGCGCTGCCGGTGCCCGAATTTAACTTGCTTTGGAAAGATAAACTAGACCGTACCTATCCTCCTCACCCTTCTGAAAAAGACAAGAAGATACAAACCTATATCCTGATTTCTATTACTGTGGAATGGCAGCGGGCGCCCGGAGCGACCCATTCATTTGGAGTTCAGTTACGCTATCAATCTCCACAAACCATTTACGCCATGCCGATCGGAGGGTGGGCCGCTTTCCGCACCTGCGAAGCACAGGGCGATTTACCGAAGATCGCCTATGTTCCGCCTTTTTCTGGTCTTGAACCTGCAGAGAAGTGGGTTGACCTTGGCCCCCTCCGCCAACAAGTGGGCAAAGGTCAACCGGGCAGCGTGTTACGCAATTTACTGTTGCGGGTCTGCCCGTCGCCTCTCCCTCCCTCCGATCCCCCCAAGGATTGGAAAGAGTTGGCAGGCGTCATTCAACGATGGTTCACGGTCGAAATCCAAAGGCCAAAATACGAATCAGACAAGCATGTTTACATCACAGTCGAATATCGCCAGGAGAACCGACACTACGACATCATCTCCGGAGGGTCTGGCTTCCACCAAGTGTTGACCTTGCTGGCCTTCCTGTACGGTTATCAACCGACAACGATTCTGCTTGACGAACCGGATGCACATCTACATGTGAACCTGCAACGGGAGGTTCTCGATTATTTCAAGCAGAAGTCCGCTGAAAGAAACACACAATTTCTCATTGCGACGCACGCGGAAGAATTTGTGAGCGGCGTGGATCCCAGCCAGATTATTTCCCTGTTGAGTCAGGTGCCAACGACGATTCAGTCCACGCCTGACGTGCTTCGGGCGATGGCGGATGTGTCCAACGGTGAAGTGACCCAATTGATGGTCTCTCCGTACATTCTTTATCTGGAGGGAGAGAACGACGGGCGGCTTCTTCGCGCATGGGCCAACGTGCTGAAAGCCGCTATTAACAAAGTTTATTTCAAACACATGGGGGGTGGCAGTAAAAAAGAGATGAAGGAACGGGCGGATCAGCATTTTAATGCGCTCAGCCAGATCGTTCCGGGTGTTTCGAGGCTGATGCTTTTCGACTACGACGACACAACAAGCGCCTACCACCCTGCTCCAGACAATATGGTGTTAGCCGAGTGGAAGCGCAAGAATATCGAAAACTACCTGCTGGTGCCGGACGCTTGGAAACGGGCGGTGTTGAAACAAATGCAATACGGGGAGGAGAACCTGTTTACGGTACCGGCTCTTGATGTGATTGATCGGTTTTTCGCGGGTGAGAACCTGACGCTGCCACCCGGCCAGAACTGGCGGAACGTGACTGCAAATGTGTTTGGCGTCGTGGATGGGAAAAAGATTCTGTTCGAGAAGGCCGAGTCTCTTTTTCAGCAGCTACGAAATGCCCCGTTCCCGATCCAGATTCTTCGAGAAGAGGTCGCCATGAACATGAACGAGGACGAAATCCACGAGGATGTGCGTCAGTTCTTCGATAAATTAAGCCGTATGCTTGAAACGAACGACAATGCCAGCCCGAACGATGGCGCTGACCCAGCGGGCAAGGCCGAGGATGAGGCGTGAGTGGTGGTTTCAATTGTCCACTCCGTTCACCCTGATCCTGTCGAATGGTGGATCGGGACTTTTTCAACGGACTGTTGATATGCAGGGAGAATTGGTGGAAGAAGAAAAGTCATTGGATCGGCAACACATTCATATGATTGCGATCTGCGGGACGGGGATGGCGGCGCTGGCGGGGCTGCTTTCGGCTGCGGGGCATCGGGTATCGGGCTCCGACGCGCAGGTCTTCCCCCCGATGTCCACGCTGCTCCAAAACGCCGGTATCCGCTGCAACAACGGCTATGACCCCCGGCAGATCGCCCCCGATACCGACCTGGTTGTCATCGGTAACGCCGTCCGCGCGGACAATCCGGAAGTCGTGGCCGCGCTGGCGCGCAACATCCCCTACTGTTCCATGCCACAGGCGTTAAATAGATTCTTCCTCGAAACGCGGCGTCCCGCCGTGGTGGTGGGAACGCACGGCAAGACCACGACCTCCTCGCTACTGGCCTGGACATTGACGTTCGCGGGGTACGATCCCGGAATGATGGTCGGGGGCTGGATCAACAACTTCAACGGCAACCATCGCCTCGGAAGCGCGCCCCATTTCGTAATCGAGGGGGACGAGTATGACACCGCCTTCTTCGACAAAGGACCCAAGTTCCTCCACTACAATCCATTCTATGCCATCCTCACCGGCATCGAACATGACCATGCCGACATCTACGCGGACCTGCCGGCAATCCGGGCCGCCTTCGATCGGTTCGTGAGATTGCTTCCGAGCGAGGGCTATCTTGCGGCGGCGGCCGGGAGCCCTGCCGTCTCCGAAGTGGTCCGCCATGCCGCATGCAAATATGAGTCGTATGGCGTGGACATCCCGGCGGACTGGCAGGCCCGAGGGTTGAAACAGGTGGGAGAGCGGCTTCGGTTCGAGGTCGTCCATCACGGGGAAGCGCTGGGCGTGATCGAGAGCCCCCTGGCCGGGCGGCACAATGTGAACAATGCCCTGGGCGTGATCGCGGTGGCGCATCGAATCGGCACCCCCTGGGAGACGATCCGAAAGGCGATCTTTACATTCCAGGGGGTCAAACGCCGTCAGGAAGTGGTCGCTTCGGTGCGGGATATTTTAATCATTGACGATTTTGCGCACCATCCGACGGCGATTACGGAGACGCTGGCCGCGCTTCGACTCCGATACCCGGGGCGGAGGCTCTTTGTCGTCTTCGAACCGCGTTCCATGAGCAGCCGTCGCAATCTCTTTCAGCACGCCTTTGTGGACGCCTTCGAAGGGGCGGACGTCACCTTCCTGGCCGCGATTTTCGCGCCGGAGAAAGTGCCGGAAGCGCTCCGTCTGGACCCGGCCAAAGTCGTATCGGACCTGGTGGCGCGCGGAAGATACGCGGAATATGTCCCCTCCGCCGATCGAATCGTCCAGCGGCTGACCGAACGGCTGGCGCCGGGGGACCTGGTCTGCATCATGTCCAGCGGCGGGTTCGACGCAATTTACCAGAAGTTGTCCACCGCCCTGTCCGAACGGGCCTAAAGCGCAGGCTTTACCAAGCTCCCCCGCATCGAAGTTGACCCGCCAAACCAGCCAGATCCGCCAAATCGGCTAAATCAGCCAAATCAAATTGACTCGCCGCATTACCAGCACGCCGCCGTGAACCATGGGGGCATGCCTGAACGCACACACAGCCCCTCATGGACGATCTCGTCCAGATGAGAAGGCGTCCCCCAGCCGGGAATAATTGCTCCGGTTCCGAGCTCGGGGGGTGTATACAAAAAGATACACCCTGTGGAAAAATTCCACACTATTTCTTCCATAAAAAGGCCAACACATAAACCATATTTACTATATTTCAAGTAGTTATATATTTGGCACGATACTTGCTTTCATTCTAATGAGACGTCCGACGGATTCTTTTTAGGGAACCGAAGATGATTGATACCGCAGCCCAATTTCTGAGAGAAGAGCTGAATGCATTTCTTTTGACCCGAACCGGTTCCAGCACCGTCACGGTGAACTTGAGCAAGATCGTGGATGAGGCCGGAAAATACGCTTTAGACCTGAACACCATCGGAGTCACTCTCCTGAACGTGGAAGAAGAACGCATCTTCCGGGCACAGCTTCCGGAATACAGTATCGTCAGCGGGCAACATCTGGTGCGGGAGCCGGAAATGAAGCTGAATCTGCATCTTCTGTTTGCCGCCCACTTCCAACTATATGACCAGGCGCTCAAGCACATTTCATACATCTTGACCTATTTCCAGTCTCACTCCTCTTTCACGTCGGTGGCCTATCCCGCGCTCGATCCGCGTATTGGAAAACTGGTTGTGGAATTGCAATCGCTCGGCTACGAGCAATTAAACCAGGTATGGGCCTTTATCGGAGGTAAACAGTTGCCGTCCGTTCTTTACAAGGTACGGATGGTGATTTTACAAGACGAGGCACAAACGGCGATTCAGCCCCCCGTGACGATCGTTAATTCCCAGGTCCGGAGCCGATGATGGTGCAGTTTTCGACACTCTTGACGGTGACGCTCTCTCATACTTACTACAGCGGAGCGTGCAGGGACTTTGAGTTTCTCCCCTCCGCCGATACGCTTCGGCAAATGAAGAACGTCCATCTTGTTTCGAAGGAATACGACGGCAAACTCTGTCTCTTTTTCGAGGCCGATGAATCGGGAAGTCCGAGGTTCCCGACGACAGGAACGTCGTTGCGATTTGGGTTGAGACTGGTGAATCCATTCTTCTCGAATTTTACCCTCCTGAATAGCGATCCAGGGTCATCCCTCCAGTTCTATCGAAATAGCACCACGGCGCCTTTGCTTCTTGAGACCGCGACGGTGATTCCAGCCGGGCCCCTGTTCAATCATCCGCTGCAAAAGAACAGCCGTCCTCTCACCGTCGCATGCAAAGATGCCGGCGGCGTTCTCCTGCAAACAACAGCGATCACAGCGGCAGAGGATCGCACCTCCATCTCATATGATCTGACGGGACAAACCCCTGGTCTTTATCGCATTGAGGAAACCGATGCGGCCGATACCGTTTCGACAGACTATTACGTGGATGGGGAATTCTATCCGCAGAGCCTGTTCGGAGTCGTTCAAATCACTCTGGATGCCGGTTTTTATACGCAGGCCGCCGGTTTTACAATCAATTTCAGTGCAAAAGAAGAATTGCTGAAATATTATGTGGTGACGAAAAAATATAGCGTTCAGGAGTTAAACCAGCTTTCGGTTTCGGATGCCGGTTTTTCCGGGGATGCGCGAACGCAGATTCAGTTCACCAAAAAGACGGACCCGACCCAATGGAGTTCACGAGAACAGGCGTTGATTGCGTCATCGGGAGACGCCAGCGCCAAACTGGTCCTCTTCGAGTCGAGTTCGCAGGTACCGCGACAGGAGCGGGCCCGCAAGAAAATTCAACTCGCAAAAAGAGGGGACCTGCTTATCACCCACCTGCCGCAGCCGGATATCCAGAGGGCCAGTGCGGAGATCATTATCCAGGTTGTTAAACCATAAAAGGAGGAGACGATGCCCACGTATAAAACACCGGATGTGTATATCGAAGAAATTTCCGTTTTTCCGCCATCGGTCGCGGAGGTCGAGACGGCCATTCCCGCCTTCATTGGCTACACGGAAATCGCCAGGAAGAACGCGGACAATGACCTGATCCTGAAGCCCACCAAGATTTACTCCCTGAAGGAGTATGAGTTTTATTATGGCCATCCGGAGGATGATCCGATTGCGATTACGGTGTCGGACGATGGCGTCGGGGGGTTTACCGTCGGCAGTGTTACCGAACCGAATGTAAGCTACTTGCTGTATTACAGCGTCAAGATGTTCTTCGATAACGGCGGGGGCCAGTGTTACATCATTTCGGTGGGCACGTATCAACCCACGCCTGCGATCAATCTGACGGGCGATGGCAGCACCAATCCTGCCACGATGTACGGTCTGCAGGATGGATTGCTCGCTCTGGAACTGGAAGATGAGCCGACGCTGATCGTCATTCCCGAAGCGGTCAGGCTGACGGTGGTGGATGGCTTGGCGACTGACTATCAAACGTTGACCCAGGATGTCCTTGATCAGTGCAATACCCTGGGAGATCGGTTTGCCATCTTCGACATTTTTGATGGCGGCGTTGTGAGCATGAATGGCCTTGACGCAACCGAACAAGCCACCAATCGGGGGTATTTTGGCAACAACTACTTGAAGTACGGTGCCGCCTATTACCCGTTCATCAAAACCACGATGAATTTTTACGTCAACAGTGGCGAGACGAATGTAATGGTCACGTATGGTGGCAATCCTGCCGCAGGCCTGGACACGTTTACGGCCTCGAACACGGCCCTTTACAATTTTGTGAAGGGGGTACTGAAAGAACATTTCGTGGTTTTGCCGCCCAGCGGCGCCGTGGCGGGGGTTTACGCGGCCACCGACACGAACCGGGGGGTTTGGAAGGCCCCGGCCAATGTCAGCCTTGCAAGTGTCATCGAACCGGTTGTCAAGCTCAATAACGCGACACAGGAAAACTTTAATGTGGATGCCACCTCCGGAAAATCAATCAATGCCCTCCGGGCCTTTGTTGGGAGGGGAACGTTGGTCTGGGGGGCCCGTACCTTGGCCGGCAACGACAACGAGTGGCGTTATGTGTCGGTCCGCCGATTCTTCAACATGGTTGAAGAATCTGTCAAGAAATCAACCTACTGGGCCGTCTTCGAACCGAACGATGCCAATACCTGGGTCAAGGTACGGGGCATGATCGAGAATTACCTGATCCAAAAATGGCGTGAAGGGGCGCTCGCGGGGGCCACGCCCAAGGATGCCTTCTTCGTGAAGTGCGGATTGGGAACCACCATGACCGCCATTGATATTCTGGAAGGGCGGATGAACGTGGAGATCGGCATGGCGGCGGTTCGGCCGGCCGAGTTTATTATCCTGAAGTTTTCGCACAAGCTGCAAACTTCGTAAACATTTGAGAATGGAGGAGAAAAATGGCGGACTATCCCTTACCAGTCTTTCACTTTAACGTGGAATGGGGCGGAAAACGGGTCGGTTTCTCGGAGGTTTCCGGTCTGACCCAGGAGAATCAGGCGATTGAATATCGGGAGGGGTCGTTCCCGGAATATTCCTCGATCAAGATGCCCGGCCTGCGCAAGTTTAACAACATTACCCTCAAACGGGGCGTGACCAAGAGCGATAACGACTTCTTCAAGTGGCTCAGCACCGTGAAGCTAAACAAGGTGGAGCGGCGCGACCTGGTGATCAGCCTGTTGAACGAAGAGCACACCCCCGTCATGGTCTGGAAGGCGCAAAGGGCCTTTCCGGTCAAAGTAGAAGGGCCGCAACTGAAGGCCACCGGAAACGAGGTCGCCATCGAATCCATCGAGATTGCGCACGAGGGGCTGGAGCTGCAAAACGAATAGCCGGGTATGTGGCGGGGGCGCAATGATCGCGCCCCCGCAAAGGGAAAAAGAATGGCAAACCATTATCCGCCGGTTGGATTTCACTTCAAGGTGGAGGTTCTGGGCGTTTCCAATGCCGATGACGTTCGGTTTACGGAGGTCGGCGGTCTTTCCATGGAAATGGGAACGGAAGAGGTCGCCGAAGGGGGGGAGAACCGCTTTATTCAAAAGTTTCCGACCAAGAAAAAATATCCGGAATTGGTCTTGAAACGGGGGCTCCTCCCCAAGTCGGAAATTTTAACCTGGGTCCGAAAAGCGATTGACGACTTCGAGATTGAGCCGAGACAAATAGATGTCCAGCTGCTCAACGAAGAACATACGCCGTTGGTGACCTGGCATGTCATCAATGCCTATCCAACCAAATGGTCGGTCAGTGACCTGAACGCGTCGAACAACGCCATCGTGGTCGAGACCCTTCAGTTCTATTACCAATATTTTACAGTGGACGAGAGTTAGATGCCGGTCGTCGTGGATGAAGTGGTTATTTCGATCGAAGTGGCAGGCCCTGCTTCCAAACAGAAGGGTCTGGGTGCCGCAGTCCCTCAAACGCAAGCAATCATTGACGCCTGTGTCGAGCAGGTTTTAGAAGTCCTCCGGCAAAAGGAAGAACGATAAAGCGATGGAAACGGGTGCGCTCGAAAAATTGGTGATTAAGGCCTACACGGAGCCTGACTACCCGGAGAGCGCTGCGGGAGAGCAGTTCCATGCCTATATCAATCCGAACGAAATAACCCTTTCCTATGAGTTGGAATATGAAGAGGCCCAGGCATCCGGAACCTCCGACAGCCCCATGAAATTCAAGAAAATAAAGC
Organism: uncultured Nitrospirota bacterium; assembly: GCA_964579175.1. Taxonomy (GTDB): domain Bacteria; phylum Nitrospirota; class Nitrospiria; order SBBL01; family CAZOFZ01; genus CAZOFZ01. Next base: position 10,349 of record CAZOFZ010000014.1, read on the forward strand.
CGGGAGACCTCTCGCTCACCTTTTTTCTGGACGGGACTGGGGCCAACGGGCACAAAATTGACGTTCAGGAAGAGGTTCGAAAATTTCAGACCGTTGCCGTCGAATATAATGGGGAGATTCATCGCCCCAATTATCTGATTGTCGCCTGGGGCACCCTGGAGGTCAAACGATGCGTATTAAAGAGCGCCTCCATTGCCTACAAGTTGTTCAAACCGGATGGGGTTCCATTGCGGGCCGTGATTACCGCCAACTTCACTTCCAATTCCGACGATAAAACACGTGTCGCGCTGGAACAGCGCTCCTCCCCCGATTTAACCCATGTCCAATTGGTTAAAGCGGGAGATACGTTACCGGCATTGTGTCATCGAATCTATGGCGATCCCGGCTATTACCTGGATGTGGCCCGGGCCAATCGGATGGATCACTTTCGGCGGCTCACACCGGGCACAAAAATCTTTTTTCCGCCTTTGGAGAAATGAGCGATGCCGTCGGAACAGACCCTGCCGATTCCGGCCGACCCGCGTGAGTTTATCGTAAAGGTCAACGGCGAGCAGATCGAAAACACATTTCCATTATTTGCGGCCTCGGTGACGCAATCGGCAAACAAAATCGGGGCGGCCACCCTGGTTTATCTGGACGGCGATGCCGCCACAAGCAGTTTTCCATTAAGCAACGAAGCGATGTTCCTCCCGGGACAGGAGGTGGAGATTCTGGCCGGGGCAATCAACGATCCGGTCTCCCTGTTCAAGGGAATCGTGATTCGGCAGGGCATCAAAGTGCGCGATCATGCGGCACCGCAACTGATCGTCGAATGTCGCCACAAGGCGGTCAAACTGACCGTGGGTCGAAAAAATGCCTATTTTTTCGACCAGACCGACAGCGATACGATCGGCATGTTGCTTGCCGGGGCAGGGGTCACAGGCGATGTGGAGGACACGACCGTCTCCCATAAACAGCAGGTTCAGTATCACTGTAGCGACTGGGATTTCATCGTCGCGCGCGCCGAGGCAAACGGCAAGCTCGTCTTTACGAGCGAGGAGCAGGTCACGGTGAAGGCCCCCGTTTTTACCGGCGATCCGGTTTGCACGCTACAGTTTGGCGCCACCCTGCTCGAATTGGATGTCGAGATGGACGCGCGGTTGCAGTATAGCGCGGTGAAAAGCTTCACCTGGGATGCCGCGCAACAGTCGGTTGTGGAAAAAGAGGCGGCCGATCCCGGCGTGAGCAGCCCCGGGAACGTGGCGGAGGGCGATCTGGCCGCCGTGATTGGGTTGGATCACTATCCGCTGCGCCACGGGGCGATTACCGAGGAGGAAGCGCAAGCCTGGGCGGACGCGGCGTGGCTGAAGGCAAAAATGAGCAAAACCTATGGCCGCGCGAAATGCGAAGGGATTCCGACCGTCCATCCCGGCGATCTGGTCACATTGAGCGGCGTGGGAGAGCGCTATAGCGGAAATCTGTTTGTGACCGGCGTTCGGCACGATTTCAGTGCTGGCCAGGGATGGAAGACGCACATTCAGTTCGGGCAGACGCGAAAAAACATCGCGGAGGAGGTCTCCGTCTCCGCACCCAAGGCGGCGGCGCTTCTGCCGGGGATCAATGGATTGCAAATTGGCGTGGTCGTCAGCAACGAAGACCCGGACGGAGAGGACCGCGTTCGCGTCCGGATGCCGATGGTCAATAACGAGGAGGATGGGACTTGGGCACGTGTCGCCACGCTGGATGCCGGAGCGGAACGCGGATTTTTCTTCCGCCCCGAAGTGGGCGACGAGGTGGTATTGGGGTTTTTGAATGACGATCCGCGGCAAGCGGTACTCCTCGGCATGTTGCACAGCAGCGCCAAGCCGGCCCCCTTGACCGGTTCGGACGATAACCACGAAAAAGTTTATCAATCCCGCTCCAAGATGAAACTCTACTTCGATGACGACAAGAAGATCATGCAGTTCGAGACGCCCGCTGGAAACAAAATGACATTCAGCGAAGATGACAAGGCGATCACGATCGAAGACCAGAATGGAAACAAGATTGCCATGACGTCGGACGGCATCACGATCGAGAGCAGCAAGGAACTGATCCTGAAAGCGGCAACCAACAAGGTAACAGTCGAGTCGGGAACGGCCTTGACGATCAAGGCGGGTACCGAATTAAAGCTGGAAGGCGCGGCGGGTACGGAGCTCTCCAGTTCCGCAGTCACCAAGGTGAAGGGAAGTCTCTTGCAATTGAATTAACGGAAAGGGATGGATGGATGCCTGCTGCCGCGCGTGTCACGGACGTCAGTAATCACGGGGGAACGATTGTGGGACCGGGGGTTGCGACGGTCCTCATTGGCGGAATGCCGGCGGCAGTTGCGGGGGATATGCATGTCTGTTCTTTACCGCCGAGTGGACATCAGCCCACCGTCAGCCCTTTCCCGATGGGAAGCGCGACCGTGCTCATTTCCGGAAAACCGGCGCTGCGTATTTCAGACAGTTGTATTTGCGGGGCCATGGCAGCGGTCGGCGATCCGACGGTGATAATCGGTTAGCGGGGAAACTCTGATGGCAGAAACATCGTCCGACGAAACCTATACCTCCTTCCTTGGAACCGGCTGGAGTTTTCCGCCGGAGTTCATTCTGGATGCCGGCGAGGTCCGCATGACGTCGGATGAAGAGGATATTGCGGCCAGCTTGAAAATTCTTCTGGGCACCTCGCCGGGAGAGCGGTTTTTACATCCGAAATATGGGCTCAATATGAACGAACTTATCTTTGAGCCGATCGACACGACCATGCTTTCCCTGTTGAAAGACCGTATCAAACGGATGGTGCTCGTCTACGAACCCAGAATCACACTCCTTTCCGTCGAGATGGACTCGTCGCTCCAATATGAGGGACGAATCAGTATCGTCCTGGCGTACGAGGTACGGAGCACCAATTCACGTTACAACCTGGTCTACCCGTTTTACACCACCGATAGCAGCGAAGTGAGAAGAGAGATTCCAGTGCCCCCCCAGGAAGCGGTGTAGGAAAGAAGATGGCCCAAGAAGAGACCCTCCATAAAATGACGGCCCGACAGGGACAAAGCCAGGGAGAGCGGCACCCGAAGGCGCTGGGAGCTCATTTTGCCGATCTGGATGAGCGGACGCCGGAAGCCTTTTTTCTGTTTACCCAAAACTTCTCGAAACTGGTTCAGTATTATCGGGGGACAATCAATCCGTCCGACCCCCCGCCCGATCCCATGCCGGACTGGAGTCGTTTTTTTGAGTACGACCTCTCTACTCTTCCCGGTAAAAACGGCGGTACACCCCCGCATCTTGCGCTCTTTCTTGCGTTTCTTGAACTGTATAAAATACCGCAGGAGGTGATGAACCGGATCACCGGTCGTCATCTCGATTTTTACTATCAGTCGGTACTGCGGCTTCAGGAAAGAGGCGCCCTTGCGGACAGGGCACACATCGTCATCGCGCTTAAGAAAAACGCGTCGCCCATCGAGATTTCCCAGGAACAGCTCTTTTCAGCGGGAAAAGACGCGACCGGTGTGGAGTTGTTTTATGCCCCCACCGGCACGACGGTCATGAACCTGGCAAAAGTCGCGTCTCTGCACTCCTTTTTCTTGGACAAAGCGGGGGAGGGCGGACACGGGGTGGTTCGGTACGCTTCCGTCGCCAATTCATCGGATGGGATCGGGGGGGCGCTGGTGGCGGATGATCCCAAGTGGCATGGCTTTGGCCATGCGGAACTCCCGAGCGGCGATGTGGGCTTCGCGCTGGCCTCGCCGGTACTCCTGATGACAGAAGGGACACGGACGGTCAACGCGACGCTGATCCTGGCGAACGTTGATCCTGAAAAGCTGTCCGATGCATCTTTAAACGGGGCATTCGAGGCGTTTCTGACCGGCGAAAAGGGGTGGCTGGGGCCTTATACGCTCTCCCCGACTCTATCCAGCAGTAGCGCACTTCTCTTTACCTTGATCGTTCAAGACACCGGGGCGGTGATCGCCTATGACGTGGCCCTCCATGGCGGCACTTACGCAACAACGGCGCCCATCTTGAAGCTGTTGTTGAAGCCCAATCTGAACATCGGGTACAACGATTTTTCCGGTGTGACACTCACCAAAGCCAAAATCGAGGTGACCGTATCGGGTGTGACCTCCCTCGCCCTGGAAAACGATACCGGCATACTCGATCCCCAAAAACCGTTTCTCCCCTTTAGCGCCCAGCCCACGGCCGGTTCCCGATTTTGGATGGGCTACGAAGAGGCGTTCTCCAAGAAGTTATCCCAGATTGAGGCAAAGATCGTCTGGAAAGACGTTCCGCCCAGCCTTTCAACGCACTACACGGGATATGGCACACCCTTGGACAATAACGGGCAGTCGGTTGGGAATAATAAGTACTTCACCGCAGCGGTGATCTTTCAGGAGAACGGAAGAGGGATCGGAGGCGGCTCCGTTAAATTATTTCATGCCAGCGATGCCACATTGGAGCAGACCTTTTCATTTACGGGGGGAACGATCGCTTCTCAAACGATTGACGCGATCATCTTCTCCCTGGAGAAAAGCTTCCTCCATTCAACCTATCGTAAAAAACATGTGGAGAATCTGGTCACCTACAGTAAAGAGGGGGGAACACTCCTCCTTTTAAACGAGCCGTATACGCCGGTCGTCCAGACGATTCAGCTTTCTTACAATGCCTTTTCGGGTGAGGTGGATATCGAATCGGGCGACTTGGATGACAACCTGCAGTTTTTTCATCTGACCCCCTTCGGATCAATGCGGGAGCAGGGGGTGCTGCGGAACGCGCTCACCTTCCTGGGCAATAAGAAGGTGTCACTCTTGCCCTCGTTCGACCACGAAGGGGAATTGCTGATCGGGTTTGGCGACCTGGATGCGGGAGCGAGTGTCAACGTGCTGTTTCAAGTCGCTGAAGGCAGCGCGGACCCCGACCTTCCTCAGGCAACAATTGTTTGGTTTGTGCTTTGCGGGAACTATTGGAAGCCGCTCGGGACAAGGGAAGTGCTGCTGGATACGACCGATCAGCTTCTCACGAGCGGCACGCTTCAATTTATCGTTCCGACGGAGGCCACGCGCTCCAATACGATTTTGCCCGCAGATCGCATCTGGATCAAAGGGGCGATTCAGGAAAATGTGACCGCTGTCTGCCAGTTGATCGAGGTGGCGGCCAATGCGATCGAAGTCCGGTTTTCAGACAACGGGAACGATCCGAATCACCTGAAAACCGCACTGCCTGCGAAGCGCATCGCGAAGATGACGAACAAACCGTCGGCGGTTCAGACGATCACGCAGCCATATGGATCGTTCGGAGGCCGTCCCATCGAACAGGAACGGTCGTTTCGCACCCGCGTCTCGGAACGGTTGCGTCACAAGAATCGCTGCATCACCGCCTGGGACTACGAACGGGTCATTCTGGAGGCCTTTCCCCACATCCATCAGGTGAAATGTATTCCCCATGCAACGGACGGGGAAACGGATGGGGATTGGCTGGCCCCGGGACAGGTACTGATCGTATTGATTCCAAACCTTGCAAATAAAAACGCGATGGACCCGCTGCAACCCAAAGTGGATGCCCGGACCCTCAGCCAGGTCAGCGCCCATCTGGAACGGCGAACCGGCATGCGGGTGGGGGTGAAGGTGAAGAATCCCAGCTATCAAAAGATTCAGGTTGATTTCAAGGTCCGGTTCCATCCGGGCTACGAGTTCAACTATTACAGTGAACAACTCAAGCAGAAACTGGTCGCGTTCCTCTCTCCCTGGGCCTATGACGCCAGTCGGACGCTCTCTTTCGGGGGCAGGGTCTATCGGTCCGTTCTGCTCGATTTCGTGGAAGAGGTCGAATATGTGGACTATGTCACGGACTTCAAAATGTACACTTATCGCGATGTAAATCCTGGCATGGACGTTCCGGAGGCACGCCCGGATCGGCCGGACGCGATCCTTGTCTCCGAAACCACCCATACGATTGGCGAAGTGGAAGGATAATGCAATGCTTTCGCAATTGACCATACCGAAAGAGAAGACGCGGGAAGCCGGACTGGATCATCGGCAGTTATATGCCCTCGGTCTTGCGGAGGTGCAGCGGCACGCCAGTCGTCTTTGGACGGACTACAATGTGCACGATCCGGGGGTGACCACGCTGGAACTGTTGTGTTACGCGCTGACCGATTTGAGCTACCGCGCCACGTTTCCAATCAAGGACCTGCTGGCCACGGCGGAGAACAACGCCGAAGAGATGAAGAAACAGTTCTTCACCGCGCGGCAGATTCTGCCCAATCGGCCCCTCACGCGACGCGACTATCGGAAACTTCTCATTGATCTGCCCGGGATCAAAAACGCCTGGATACAGGATCACGACACGACCGTTTATTACGCCGATCTGGTGCAGGGCGTCCTTTCCCAAACGAATCCGGGTCTCCCTTCCATTCGGGAGGTGAGGGTCTCCGGGTTGTACGACGTTCTCCTTGAAGGCATGGACGGGGCGGCGAGTGCGGAGGCGCAGGAAAGTCTGGTGGCGCTTGTGCAGGGGCGGCTTTCGGCCAATCGAAACCTGTGCGAGGCGTTCGTGGGTGTTTCCTGGGTGCAATCCCAAGTCTTTATTTTATGCAGCGAAGTGATCCTTTCGCCCGATGCCGATACGAGCCGGGTGAAGGCCGAGATTCTTTTTCAAGTGGAACAATATCTCTCCCCTCCCGTCATGAACTATACCCTCGATGAAATGTTGGCTAAGAAAAAGACCGACGGAACCGCCTATACCGTAGATGAGATTTTCGAGGGTCCCACGCTGGATTGCGGATTCATTACGGATGAGGAACTGGATGCGGCCGATTTGCGGACCGAGATTCGACTTTCGGACGTTATCAGCATCATCATGGATATTCAAGGTGTACAGGCGGTTCGGGAGATTGTCATCAACCCCAAAGACGCAAGCCAGGCGTTGGAGAATAAATGGGTCGTTCCGATCCATCCCAATCAGAAGGCCACGCTCGATTCGTTGGGCTCTCGGATCGTTTTTTACAAGAACACACTTCCGGTAACCGCCGACGCGGCCAAGGTCGCTACCCACCTTCAACAATTAACGGAGGCCGTGCGCGTGAAGCTGGAGACCCCCGTCCCCTATGATTTCGATATTCCGACGGGGGTCTACCGGAAGCCGGCCGAATACGATTCGTTTCAGAACCACTATCCTGCGGTCTATGGCATCAGCGACGTGGGACCGGTGGGCGCCGTGGATGAGAAGCGAAGGGCCCTGGCCTATCAATTGAAGGGGTATCTGCTCTTTTTCGACCAGTTGATGGCCGACTACCTTGCACAACTGGATCACGTAAAAGAGCTTTTTTCCACAAATCCCGCGATCGAACGAACCTATTTCCACCAGGTCGTCACCTCTTTTACCGACTATGAAAAAATATACAAGCCCCCCCTCTCCGAGTTTGACGATTCCGAGTTTGGAAATCAGGTGGAAAACGAGGAGGACAAAGTCATCCAGATGGCCCGCCGTCATCGTTTTCTGGATCATCTGATTGCCCGTTTCGCCGAGCAGTTCTATGCGTTGGCGCAGATTGTCCACGCCGAGTTTGGCGCAACGGAAAAAGAGGTGGCGGGTTATAAGTGTGCGTTTATAGATGCCTATCCCGTCATCAGCAGCGAGCGGTCCCTGGCGTATGATGCCAGCCTGACCAATCCGGGCGATCTTTGGAACACGAACAACATCTCCGGTCTGGAAAAGCGGCTGGCCAAATTATTGGGCATCCAGGACTCCACCCGCCGAAATCTTTCGGAGCCCCCTGGAGAGGGGATGTACCTGATTGAGAATATCCTGCTCCGTCCGGAACAGGAGGGCGATCCTTTTCTGCCGATCTGTCCCGATCCCAATTGTACAAGTTGCGCGGCAGCCGATCCCTATTCCTATCGGATACATATCGTTCTACCGGCCGATGGGAATCGTTTTAGCAACATCGCCTTCAGGAACTTCACGGAAACGGTGATCCGGGAAGAGACCCCGGCCCATATCCTTCCGAAAATCTGTTGGATCAGCCAGGAAGCGATGGGCGATTTCGAAACGGCTTACCGGGATTGGATTGACTTAAAAGCGGGGGTGGCGCCGGAGGAACGACAGACAAAACTTGCGCGATTCATCGAACAATTGTTCAAGGTCAAAAACGTCTATCCCTCCGAGAAGCTAAGCCCGTGTAGTGGAGAAGGGAAAAAATTCATCCTCGGACAAACTGCGCTTGGCACCCAAAAAACGGAAGAGACATAAACAGAAAGAAATACATCGTCCTCTACATTCATAAGGAGTGCGACCATGGCAAACGGAATCACACACATCAGAAGTCTTGAGCAGATTTCAACCCGTTATACGGTTTTTGAAGAAAATCAGGTGCTGACGCACGATCAGCTAAACAGCCTTGCAAGCTTTTCCGACGATCAAACCCGTCTGACGCGCACCCGGTTATTGGGCGTGGGAATCGTCTGCGGATTACACCTTTCAAATCAGGGAAATTTCCTGAAAGTGACGAAGGGGGTCGGCGTCACGACCGACGGCGACCTGTTACACTTTGGCAAGGACACCCTGTTCGATCGGTTCAAACCCTACGCGCACACGAATCTTTCCTATACCCCCTTCTTCTACGTGGGAGATACCCCGATTACACTCCACGAATTGGTGGAACAAGGGGTCGAAGATAGCCTCGCAACACCCCTTGAGCAATTTTCCCTGCAGACGGATCGTGAATTAGGAAATCAGGTTGCGGTGTTGTTTATGGAAAGCGTCATCCACGACCCGGATATTTGTTTGGCCACAGACTGCGATAACCTGGGGATGGATTGTGTGCACACGCCCCGGCTTTTGCTCGTGGATCTCGCGGACGTAGGCCTATTGGAAACGACGCCTGCAACGCCCGATGCGGCATTCCATCAACTTAATGAAGTCGTCGTGAGTCGGCCGTTAATCTCTTCATCCATCGGCAGCCTTGCCCAACTGAAAGACGTTTATCTCACCGCGTGCGAGGCAATTGTCGAAGCATTGGCTGGAAAGTCGGGAGAGCTATCCAAGCTCTATCCCCTTTGTTCAACGTTTCTCGCGGATATATTCCCCTCGGACCCTTTCGAAACATGGCGCGCCCGGCTATTGGAAATAACTACGGGGTTTGCCTCGAACGCCCAGGGAATCCAATATTATTATGATTTTTTGAAAGATGTCGTGGAGACCTACCATCAGTTTCGCGATCTTCTCTTTGGCGATACCACCTGGTGCTACCCTGACGCGGCCCTTTTTCCGAAACACCTGTTGCTGGGTCGCCTGGTTTCGGGTACGGACCCGAATGAACATCGGACCGGTTTTTATCCTTCACCGGCGGTGAGCAAAACGGCGGATCAGTTGGAACATGCCCGATTCCTGGCCTTGAAACTCGACGCGCTGATCCAGTCCTTTGCCATACCCGCTCCTTCCCGCACCGCCGTGATCCGTATCACACCCAGCCTGTTTGAAGATCGCCCCCTGGAAGAGCGGGCCATTCCCTACTACTACCCGGTCAATACGAGAACCCCCATCCATCAACACTGGAACTATCGCCTGCATCAACGTGGGATGGACCTCTCCAACTATTCTTACCATGCCGCTTCGTACCAGACCCAAAGGGGCGCCGCCAACCTCAATCCGCTCGCCGCACAGATCGGGAAGTTTTCCTTCTTCCGCATCGAGGGGCATTTGGGAACAAATGTTTCCACCGTGATTTCCTTCATCGAGGACGAAATCAAGGCCAAAAATCTCCCCTTTACCGTCCTTTCTGTTTTTCTTGGAACGGACAGAACAAAGGTCGTGAAGAAGCCCGGCATCCGTTACACGGACTTACATCGTCTCCACCATATGGTGCGACAAGACGTCAGTTATCAGTTGGGTGAAGTTGCGCAGTTTAGCGGTACGTTCAAGGCCCAGGTGGATCAGGCCGTGCGGGACGCGATCGTTACGGACACACGGAGTGATGGCGTCCCCGTCACGGAAACCGCTCGATCGAAAAATGACACGATCAACACGAAAGCCGCGTCTGCATCCACCAAACTCAACCTGGGTTACTCCGGCTATATTCAGGACCCCTCCTGGATGAGCGACGTGGGGGACCTGATTACGGCCTCGGGGGAATTCAAAGCCGATCTCGGCAAGGTTGTGAAAACGGAATTCACGACCCCCTTCGACGCGATCATCGGCGATAGCAAAATATATTGGTTGGGTTGGCTCGACGAGATTATCAAAAAGAGAGAGGAGGGCGAGGACGATAAACTCCTCTTTGAACGGTTTCTTCCTTTGCATCCGAGTATCGAACATTTTGGCGGCGTGACGCGCGGTGGAACGTTTGTGCTGGTGTACGATACCGACCAGAACGTCGTCGCCGATTTCATGTTGCCCGATCTGTGTTGCGAAACTTCCGAAGAAGAGCCGGAAGAGGCACCCCTGTCCAAGCCGGCGCAACTCAAGAACGCCTGGGTTGTGGAGAATGGGGTTAAAGTGCTGTCGTCCCGCGATAAATTTTTCGAAGACAACAGCGCGGTCTTATCGGCGGGTCTGAGGACAGAGTTCACTACGGCGTTGACTGCGCAAGCGGCACAGGTTGATTTTCTCAAAACATATCTAACCCAGGATGTATCGGGGCTGACGAATACAATACTGGAACTGACGAAAACTGTGGCGGCGGGAACCACGCAGTCGGTGTCAGCATCAATCTCTGCTGAATCCGAGAAAGCGCTCGCATCAATCTCTGCTGAATCCG
>CAZOFZ010000014.1:21203-22450 GCA_964579175.1 uncultured Nitrospirota bacterium
TCAATCTCTGCTGAATCCGAGAAAGCGCTCGCATCAATCTCTGCTGAATCCGAGAAAGCGCTCGCATCAATCTCTGCTGAATCCGAGAAAGCGCTCGCGTCAATATCGCTTCAACTCAAGGACACGACCAGTCTGCCTACAACGGAAACGCCAGGCAGACTGGACACGACCGGTCTGTCAACGGAAAAGCAAGGTAAGTCTGTGGGAAGCACTGTCCGCGCCAGCCGGAGGAAAAGTGTAAAGGAAGGACCCTCCGAAACAAGTTAACTGTTAAATGGGCCATAGACAGTCTGTCGAAATAGTGATGCCATGGCAGCGCACCTTTCCCATCGGATTCGCAAGCTCTCCTGGAAGGTCCAAATCCCTTCGGCAGGGGACCCTTTTTCGATGCGGCAGCGTTTGCATGATTCCTGGGAAAGTTGGCTGTTGCCCGCCCTTGAAAAAGGGTTTAATGAGATCGCGGGCCAGGAAGGGGATGAAGCGCTGGTACACATTCCAAAACTTGAACTCTGCCTCAAAATCGCTTCAGAAGAAGAACTTCCCAGCCTGTTAACCGAGTCACTGGATCGGGAGATCGCCCTTCGATTTCGGTCTGTCCCAGGCCATCCCGCGCAATCGGATCAAAGGCAAGAAGGCTGGAAAGTCACATCCGGGCCACAAAATCGGTTTGACGTCCTGCTCCACTACCTGCGCACCGGCGGGATGCCGTGGCAAATGACGGATATTCCCTCATCGGAGCTGGTGCCGACGCTTGAGGAGACGGCGCGTCGGCAGTGGCCGTCGCTGCTTTCTTCTCTGAGCCAGCGTGTCGGCGACGTGGACGCGGCTTGCTATTTCCGGCTCTTCCAACTTCTCTCCGACGAGGAGGCCGCTTCTACCGCAGCCGTTTTGTCCGAGAAATTTCCAGGGGAATGGCAGCCGTTCCTAACGCAAGTCTTCTCTGTCTTATTTAGCCGTCCGGGACAAACGGGGCGACATGTACGGATCAAAGTGGCTGCGGCCTTCTTGTCAGAAACGATCGCGGCTGCGGGAGAAGGCCGCAGCCCGCCCAACCCGATTTCGAGCGCGGAGAGCGTGTTGTCCGTCGCGGAGGCTGCGACCTTCCACCGGTTTGTCGCGTCCCTTCCCGAATCGGTGGCGACGTTGTTTAAACCACGAGCGGAAACCGTGACGGATGAGGCTGCCGATCCATCGGAAGCCCTCTCCTCCGAAGGGCCCGCCGCCCCGCCGGAGCGCCAGCCAAGGAT
>CAZOFZ010000015.1:0-21632 GCA_964579175.1 uncultured Nitrospirota bacterium
CCCAAAACGCCTCCGCATGTACAATGATCTGATGCTTACTGTCGGCCGCCACCACCCCGTTATACCCCTGAATCACCCCATGTGACGTCGCCATCTTCGCACTTTCATTATCCGTAATATTGCTCTTCTTCGCCTTCCCGCTCTTCCCGATCTTGTCCTCATGCTCACCCAGCCATCTCTTGATCTTCTCCGACTTCTCTCGAAGACGGACCGGATGCTTCTCCTCTTTTTGCTTCATCGTTTCATCCGATTCTCTCTGATCCTCAGAGCGATGCTTCCTGACGATGTACGCGATCGTCTTCTCCATCTTCTCTTTCTTCCGGATCAGGTCCGCTCGCGTCCCACTCCACTCCTTCGACGCATTCGATGAACGTTTACAACCATCGATCGCAAACATCTCTTTCCCAATCAACCCCATCTCATCACAGATCAAAAGCACATTCCGAAACAGCGGGATGATCTCCTTCTCCATGCCCGAGATAAAGTCGGCCAGGGTCGTAAAGTGGGGTTGGGTGTCGGCGGACAACGCCATGAAGATAATATTGTTCTCGCAGCACTCGGCGATCCGACGACTGGAGGTGATCCCGCGGGAATAGGCGTACAGAATAATCTTTAATAAAAGTGCCGGATCAAACGCGGGGGCGCCGGTTTTGTCGTTCTTATACCGGGGTTCAAAAATGGATAAATCCAGTTCATGGTCAATGATATGATTGAGCGCATATTCAAAGGTCCCCGGTAATATCTGCTCTTTAAAGTAGAGGGGGATCAGTCTCCCTTGCGCATATGAGTAGTCTTTATAGCGGGCCATCTATTCCTCCTTGTTCGGGTGAAATCGGACAGACCCCATTCTACAAAAAACAGGAGAAAACAGATAGCACTTTTAGGACTTTTTGGCTTTTCCTACAGGCTCAACGACCGAGCTAACCCGCACGAACAAGCGGCGCGAGCAACGACAGACGTTCGATTACAGGACCGATGTGGCGGGCCGAAAACCCGCCGCCAACCCCGGCTTTTTAACATACAAGGTGCCCTCATCCTGAAATGGCCAAAAGGGGCAGGTTGTCTATAAGACGCACCGGGCCGATCCGCACGGCCAGCAGAAGGATCCCCGTCTCTCCGGACTGCATCCGACCGATCGGCCGGAGCGTTTTGGGGTCGCAAAGGGCGGCGTAATCCACCCGCGCGTCGGGAACGGCGCGGCGGATCGAGGCGATCATCCGGCGCGCAAGGACGGCCCCCCGCAACTCCCCCTCTTCTACCTTCCGCGCCGTAAGACAAAGGGTACGGTAGACGACGGGGGCCGCCGCGCGTGCCTCTTCCGATAGCCGCACGTTGCGGGAGCTCATCGCCAGGCCGTCCGCCTCGCGCACCGTCGGAAGCACTTTAATGGCGATATTGAAGTGGAGGTCGCGGGTCACCTGGCGGATCACGCAGGTCTGCTGGTAATCCTTTTGCCCAAAGTAGGCCGCATCGGGTCGAACCACCTGGAACAGCTTGGCGACGATGGTGGCCACGCCCCGAAAATGACCGGGGCGTATTTCCCCCTCCCAGCGCTGCCCAATTTCTCCCGGATCGATGAACGTGTCGTACGGTGGGGGGTAGAGTTCTTTGGATGTTGGCGTCCAGAGGAGGTCTACGCCCGCCTCTTTTGCCTTTTTTCGATCCGTATCCAGGTCGCGGGGATAGGCCGCAAAATCTTCGTCCGGCCCGAACTGCGTGGGATTGACGAAGAGGGAGACGACAACGATGTCGCACTCTTTTTTGGCCCGCTTCATGAGGGCCAGGTGCCCCGCGTGAAAGGCCCCCATTGTCGGAACCAGTCCGATCCGCCTCTTCCCGTGCATCGGCGCCAAGAGCCGTCGGATAGTTTGGATGCGGGAAATCACTTTCATACGAGCGCCCACGTTTGGCTGATTTTTCTGGAGGCACAAGGGCCCGCACGCAAAAGGAGGGATTCCACCGTTTCAAGGAGGAGGGGGTGACGGAATGTCGGGGCGATTTCCGCAAGGGGGATCAGGACAAAACTGCGACGGTGCGCTTCCGGATGCGGGACGATCAGGTCTGTCTCATTCAGAATTTCCGAACCCCAGAAAAGAATATCCAGATCGAGGGTGCGCGGCCCTTTCGGAACCGTGCGCGTTCTGCCGCAGGCGTGTTCGATCTCCCGGCAGTGGGTCAGCATTTGGCGGGGGGAGAGCGATGCGGCCACCTCCACGACGGCGTTGTAGAACCGCGCCTGGGGTGGGGCATCCACCGGATCGGTTTCGTAGAGAGAGGAAATGTGGCGAAGCGTGGCCACCTGGCCCAGTTGCAGGACGGCACGTTGGCAGAAGGCCAGCCGATCGCCCACGTTCGATCCGATGCCGATCAAAACCCCTTCATGCATCATCCATGGATTCCGGCATGGATTCCGGCGGATTCCATCCGCGCGAGGGCCTCTTCCATCCGTTCGGCGGAGACCGTCAGCGTCATCCGGATATAGCCTTCGCCGGCCTCGCCGAAGCCGCTTCCCGGTGTCGTGACGATGGCCGCCTCCGAAATGAGCCGCGCCGTCAGATCGGACGAGGAAACGCCGTCCGGCGTCCGGATCCAGGCGTAAAAACTGGCTGGCGGCGGCGTGACCCGGAATCCCAGACGCCGTAGTCCGGGGATCAGCACGTCGCGGCGCTCCTGGTAGATTTTCCGGATGGCCGAGAGGTCTGCGTCCGCCATTGCAAGGGCCGCGATCCCCGCTTCCTGAATCGCCTGGAAGACGCCGGAATCCAGATTGCTCTTGATCTTGCCCAGACCCGCCACGACCTCGGCATTGCCGACCACAAAACCGATTCGCCATCCGGTCATGTTGAAGGTCTTGGAGAGGGAGTGGAATTCGACCCCCACCTCCTTCGCCCCCTCCACCGAGAGGAAACTTATCGGTCGATGCCCGTCATAATAAATCTCGGAGTAGGCCGCGTCGTGGCAGACGACGATCCGGTGCCGGCGGGCAAAAGCGACCACCGACTCGAAAAAGGCCGCATCGGCCACGGCCGCCGTCGGATTGTTCGGGGAGTTGATAAAGAGAATTTTTGCGGCCTTGAGGACCGCGTCCGGGATTTCGGAGAGGTCGGGCAGAAAACCGTTCTCTTCCCGTAGCGGCAGGAACCAGGATCGGCCGCCGGCAAAGAGGGTGCCGGCATGATAGACCGGATAGCCGGGGCTGGTCATCAGCGCCATGTCGCCCGGATTGAGGAAGGCCAGTGGAAAGTGCCCGATCCCCTCCTTCGATCCGATCAGGGTTAAAACCTCCGTGGCGGGATCGAGGGTCACCTGAAAGCGCCGCCGATACCAGTCGGACACCGCCTGCCGGAACGAGAGCATCCCCTCGTAAGAAGGGTATTGGTGATGCCTCGGCTCTTCCGCCGCCTTTTTCAATCGCTGAACGATCGCTGCGGGGGTCGGCAGATCGGGATCGCCAACACCCAGGTTGATAATATCCTTCCCCTGCCGAATGGCCTCCTGTTTCATCCGGTCAATCGCCGCGAAGAGATAGGGGGGCAGGTCCTTGATCCGATCCGCCAACTGAATGGTCGTACGATTCACTGAAAGACTCCTTGATGGTTTTAGGTGATTTTCTCCTGTGTCTCTGATGGCCGCGCTGACCTGCCCTCGCGCTCCCAGAACTTGTCCAGCAACAACCCGACCTCGCGCAAGCGCTTGATTTCCGGATCGGACTTGACCGATTGTTGGGCTCGCTCCAGAACGTATTTGGTCACGCTGGTTTCTTTGGCCAGTATCTCGATCTCCTCCGGCGTCAGCGGCTCCAAGTCAACGATGGTCCGGATACCGTGCCGTCGGAGATCTTTGACGGCTTCACCGAAATAGACGCACACTTTCGCTTGCAGAATGCAATCAATCAACTGCCGTGCGCTGTAGGGGGTGTTGAGGGTGAGCGGGATGAAATCGGCGGTGGCAAGATCGTAGCAAGTGTCGATCCCCAGTTCCTCCAAACGTTGGACGTCATGGCTCTCGATGCCTTCGATCATCTCCCGTGGTACTTCCCGCACGGAGTTCTCTTTTCCCGAAGGTAACATAGGGAGACGCTCCGTGAGCAAACGGAGTCCGCGTTGGGGAAACATCCCGATCAGAAAGGCCAGGGATGGCCAGATATTCGCGGTAATCCCGCCCTGGGAGGAGATGTCGCCCGCCAAAGCTGCGTACGCATTGTAGACGACCAGTGCCGTTATGGCGGCCAGGATCATTCTCATGCTGAGGCCGTAATAGACGTTGGGGGTCAGATCGTTTAGCGCATATCGTCGCAAAATGTGCTGGAGTCCCCATATATAGGCACCCAGAAACGCCATCGCCAACACGAGCCTCGATCCTGCTTGCGGAAACGCCACCTCCCCCAGTTTCACGTCGGGGAGTTCCAAAAATCCCATCTCGTCACTGAAGAACAGCAGCATGAGGCCCACACAAAACACCCCGGCGGCATAGGCAACCGCCCAGACGTAATATTGACGTTTAACGAATAACGGATACATTTCTTGCTCCCCTCCTCATTCGAGGAGGGGCAGGGGGTGGTTGCTCCGGTGACTTCTTCCCGTCATGTTTTACGTGTCCGCCTTCGAGCGCCCTCTCAAACCACCCCTCACCCCTCCTTGGATAAGGAGGGGAATGAATCGTACCCATTATTACTTAAAGATCAATAAAAGAAGTTCTCATGCGCATAGGCTTCCCGGCAGGCAGGATCGACTTTCAGGATCGAAAGGATGCGTTCAACCTCGGCCACTCTTCGGCGTCGTCGGGAGAAGTAGTAGGTCAGCGCGGTGAGCGGCAGGAACAGATAAAGCACCCAGGCCACGACCCACTTGAAAATGGTCATGGATGGCCTGTCGGACAAGGCCATTTTGTCCAGTGTACGAAGCGACCGATAGAACGCATCTATATCCTCCTGTTTCCGAGGCGGTTCTTCTTTTTGGATGTCTTGCCTCGCGGGCGGATCCTGAGCGACACACGACGTGCTCTGGGCGAACACAAGCAGTACAATCGTTAGCAGTGTCAGACCACACCTTCGGAGCAACACCCCATTCACCTCTCAATACGAGATTCTGATTTCAAAATCGAACGGATCGGTGAGCGGCGCGCGGGTTTTGCGCGTCCATATTCAGCGGTCGGTTAGACACGTTCTATCAGTGGATCAAGCAGCTTGATTCCTTCAATCCAGTGAAAATCCTCGGTGTTGTGCGTTATCAGCGTCCGGTCATTGATGATCGCCGTGCCCGCAACGATGGAATCTCCGAGGCTCATCCTCCGACGCTGTCGCAGCCTAACGGCCCATTGCATCACTGCCTCTGACAGCGGTAACCGCTCCACAATCTGGAAAATTGCTCTAAAGATTTCCGATCGTCCTCATTCAATCGGTGATATCCGAGCACTTCGATATAGCTGATCACCGAGACGGCGGGGGTATGCGTTTCCATGAAACGTCGCAACGCAGCGTGTTCGGGCTGCGCCGCGTAGACGATGATGTTGCTATCTACGAGCATCACGCCACTCGATCAGGCAATGCGCGTTCATCTCGCAGCGCTCGTTGCCAAGCGACAGGATTGGAGACAGCAGTAAAAGTTCCTCTGCGTGCAAGCTCTGCCAGAGATTCAGCCATCACGCGTCCGCGTTCACGGACCGGTTCGGATGCCGGTTCCTCCAAAACGGTAATATGAACCTGAATCATCTGGGATTTTTCAGGCGACTTTTCAAGCCACTGAACCTGATCGCCGTGAAGAATTGCTTTGTACGTATGCAACATAGATACTCCTTGCTCAATTGTTCCGTTGTGCGCAAAGCGTCTGACTTTTCAACCACCCCCGGCCCCTCCTTGAGGATAAGGAGGGGGGTTAATGTGTCTCTCCGTTCGCGAAGCGGAGGGATAACAATGTAGAATTTTAAATCGCTTGTCACCCACTGGTTGAACGCGCGCAACATGTGGTCCAAGTATCGTCATGAGTTCTCTCAATTACACGACAGCCGCATAACCAAATTACGATACTGTTCCAAGCATCCACCCCATATTGGATGTTTTTCAGAACCTGACAGCCATGATCCAGGTATTTTCCGATTTCCAGCGAGGACGACGTATCGAACTCAAAAGTTCGGGCAGCCTGCCTTCAGCCTTTTATCTCAGATTGAGCACGTCCATCATGGTGTAGAGGCCAGGCTTCTGGTGGACGACCCATCGGGCCGCCAGGAGCGCGCCTCGCGCGAAATTGTCACGGTTATGGGCGTGGTGGGTCAGCTCGATTCGCTCCCCGACACCCGCGAACAGCACGGTATGTTCACCGACCACGTCCCCCGCCCGCAGGCTCTGGATGCCGATTTCTCCCGCAGCACGGGCACCGATCATCCCCTGGCGGACAAAGCGCCCCACGCGTGACAGCCGCGTCCCACGTGCAAAGGCGATGGCCTCTCCCAAACGGAGCGCCGTGCCGCTGGGGGCGTCCTGTTTGTTGCGGTGATGCACTTCCACCACTTCGGCGTCATACTCCTCCCCCAGCGCTGCCGCCGCGTCGGCCACCAGCTTGAACATCACGTTCATGCCCACACTCATATTGGGCGAAAAGACGATCGGAATCTTTTTCGCGGCCTTCCGGACCTTTTCCTTGTCCTCTTCAGAAACGCCGGTGGTGCCAATGACCATCGGTTTTTCGAACTTCAATGCCTCTTGCAGCAAAATCATCGTGGCGGTCGGATGGGTGAAGTCTATAATCACGTCCCCCTTCTGGACCGCCAATCGGGGCTTGTCCAGGATTTCGATGGAACAGGAGGTCTCTCCCGTCCGCTCCTCCACGCCGGCGCGCCCCTTTTTCTCCAGCGCCGCGCCCAGCGTGAGCCCCTCTTCCCGACCCAACAGCGCGATAATGGCCCGCCCCATGCGCCCCGCAGCGCCTGACACAACTAATTTCAACATACGCTTCCCCCTCAAACCGCCTTGCGGCGTACCTTCCCCCCCCGCGCCACGCCCGCTTTGGCTTTCGGAATCAAGCCGTAGTCCGAAATAATTTTGCTCAATACGGCGGCGTTTTCCGCCGACAGCCCGCAGAGCGGCAGCCGCACTTCGGCGCTGCATTTCCCCATCAGGGCCAGCGCCGCCTTGACCGGCCCCGGATTGGTCTCCATGAACATCGCGCCGTGCAGGGGATAGACCCGATCATGCAGATGCCTGGCCGTGACGTAATCTCCCTTCGCGGCGGCTGCCATCATCTGCGCCATCTCCGACGGAACGATGTTGGCCGTCACCGAAATCACCCCCACGCCGCCGACCGCCATCGTGGGCAGCGCGGTGAAATCGTCTCCGGATATGATCGCGAACGCTTTGGGGCAACATTGTACAAGATCGCTGACCTGCTGAAGCGATCCCGTCCCCTCCTTGATGCCGACGATGCCGTCAAGGGCCGCAAGTCGCGCGACCGTCGCGGGGAGGATGTTGACGCCGGTGCGACTGGGAATATTGTAGAGCAGCAGCGGCAGGTCCACGGCCCTGGCCACGGCCTTGTAATGTTGATAGAGCCCCTCCTGCGTCGGTTTGTTGTAATACGGAGAGATCAGCAGGGCGCCTTCGGCCCCGGCGGCCTTGGCGCGACGGGTGAGCAGGATCGCCTCATCGGTGCTGTTGGAACCGGTCCCGGCAATCACCGGGACACGCCCGCCCGCCGCCGATACTGTGACCTCGATGACCCGTTGATGTTCCTCGTAGGTCAGCGTGGCCGACTCTCCGGTCGTCCCGCACGGCACGATCCCCTGCGTACCCGCGCGGACGTGGAAGTCAATCAGCCGCTCCAATCCCTTCTCGTCCACCTTCCCCTTTTTAAACGGGGTGACCAGCGCCACAATCGAACCCGAAAACATGGAAACCTCCTGTCTATACGCTCCTCCTTCATGAAGGAGGAGCGGGGGATGTAAAAATTATTGCCACGCCTCGTCCTGCATTTCCCCCTTGTAGATAATTCGGGCGTCCCCTTCCAGAGAGACGTCCGTGACGGTGTTTCCCGTCCGGGTAAAGTCCACCCCCAGCAGGATGCCGCTGCGTGTCCGAATCTGCACGGACGGCGTCACTTTCCCCAGCATCGCGCCCAGGATGGCCGCCGCGATGGAGCCCGTGCCGCAGGCCAGCGTCTCGTCTTCGACGCCGCGTTCGTAGGTGCGGATTTTGAGCGTTCGGGCGTCTTGCACCTGCACAAAATTGACATTCGTCCCCTGCGGGGCAAAGCGGGGATGATGTCGTGTGGCCCGACCCAGGGGCACCACCTCCACCCCGTCTACATCTTCCACGAAATAGACCAGATGCGGCACGCCGGTGTTGATGAAGTGCCCTTCGTAAGGCTTCCCCGATATTTCCAGCGACAGGTTCATCCGAACATCGGACGGGTCGGGGAGTCGGACCCGCACGCGCCCCCCCCCCTCCCCCTCAGGCAGCCCGTGGGCCGAAACCACTCCGACGCGCGTCTCGAAGCGATGTTGCGCGGGGGCAATCCCCTGAAGGTAGGCAAAGCGGGCGACACAGCGGCTGCCGTTTCCGCACATCTCGGCCTCGCCGCCGTCGGCATTGAAAAAGCGCCAGGCGTAATCGCATTTCTCCGACGATTCGATCAGGATCACGCCGTCGGCCCCCACCGACAGACCCCGCCGACAGACCTTGATGACAAAAGCGGACAGGCACGCGGCCTGGATCAACGGCTTGCGATGGTCCACCACGATAAAGTCATTGCCGCTGCCGCTCATTTTCCAAAACGGAATGTTCATGGTTTCTCCACCGATTCGATGGCCGAAAACAGCGATTCGAT
Source organism: uncultured Nitrospirota bacterium (assembly GCA_964579175.1). Taxonomy (GTDB): domain Bacteria; phylum Nitrospirota; class Nitrospiria; order SBBL01; family CAZOFZ01; genus CAZOFZ01. The sequence goes on from CAZOFZ010000015.1 coordinate 8,817, forward strand.
TTCTTCGTGGGTGATGGCTTCGTCGCGCATGATCTCCTGCATTTTCCGGCTGACCCCAAACACCGCAGTATCGGAGAGGCCCCGCTCGCCCGCCGTGTCGTAGAACAGGTAGACCCGCTCGCGAACGGCTTCGGCCTGCTCCAGAGTATAGTCCTTCGGGAGGAGCGAAACAAACGCCTTGTTGACGACGAACTTCTTGAATGTGAAGAGGGTGAACGACTTGCTGAAGAGCACGAAGAGCGCGATAAACAGGATGCCGCTGGTCAGAAGCAGCGCGATGAAAAACCCCCGTCCTTCTTTCCGCATCGCACTCACGCCAGATACGCCGGAATCCGCTCGCCACGCACGAGGTCGTCCAGCGTCTCGCGCGATCGGATAATGTCGAACGCCTTGCCGTTGACCAACACCTCGGCGGCACGCGGGCGGGCGTTATAGTTGGAGGCCATCGAGAAGCCGTAGGCCCCGGCGCTCATCACGGCCAGCAATTCGTCGGGCCGCGCCTCCGGCATCGTCCGATCCTGCGCCAGAAAGTCGCCCGACTCGCAGACTGGCCCCACGACATCCACCCTGACGCTTTTGCGTCGCCGTTTGATGACCGGCAGAATGTCATGGTACGCCCCGTAGAGGCTGGGACGGATCAGGTCGTTCATCCCCGCATCCACGATCACGAAGTTTTTCGCCTCTCCCTCCTTCGTGTAGAGGACGCGCGTCACCAGGATTCCCGCGTTCCCGACCAGAGACCGACCCGGTTCCAGAATAATCCGGCAGCCACTTTTTTGGAGCAGCGGCAGGATCGCGGCGGCCAGCGCCTGCGGCGGCGGCGTCGTCTCGGCGTGGTAGGTGATTCCCAGACCCCCGCCGATGTCCCAGTTTTCGATCTTCAGCCCTTCGGTGCGCAGTTGGACAATCAGCGCCGACACCCGTTTGAGGGCATCCACGAACGGTTTGACCTGCGTCAGTTGCGAGCCGATATGCGAATGGATGCCGACCACGCGGAGATGCCGCAACCGCGCCGCCGCTTTGTATTGCGCCGCCGCGTGCGCGATCTCGATCCCGAATTTGCTCTGTTTCAGACCGGTGGAAATATACGGATGCGTCCTGGGATTGATGTCGGGATTGACCCGCAGGGCCACGGGCGCAATCGCGCCGAGTTCTTTTGCCACCGCATCGAGGGCGATCAGTTCCTGTGTGGACTCGATATTGAACATCAGGATGCCCGCGCGGAGCGCCGCGCGCATCTCGCCACGCGTCTTGCCCACACCGGCAAAGACGATCCGGGTCGGGTCCACCCCCGCCGCAAGGGCCCGGTGCAGTTCCCCTTCGGAGACGATATCGGCCCCGCCGCCCGCCGCCGCGAAGCCGCGCAGGATGGCGAGATTGGAATTGGCCTTCATGGCATAGGCAATCAGATGCGGCACCTCGGAGAAAGCGCGCCGATAGTCCGAAAAGTGACGTGTCAGGCTTTTGTGACTGTAGAGGTAAAACGGTGTGCCGACCTGCCCGGCAATCTCTTCCACCGCCACCTGCTCGCAATGGAGCTTCCCCCGTAGATAGCGAAAATCGTTCATCGTCTCCTCGTGTAAGATACGGCCAGACCTTGCAGGGTCTTATTGTCCGCGATTGCGTCGTGTGGGATCAATAGGTATCTCCACGGTTTTCCGCCATGCTCGACTTCGTGCCTCGTGGCGTGGCCGCACCACTCTCTCCAGTGCTTGCTTGTCCCGCAGCGTAGCGGAGGGGCAACGCCCTCTTTGCTGTCGTCACTGCCATGCTGCAACGGCTGGCTGGTAAAGATACTTCTGGAAGCCGACGAAGGCCTGGTTGATTACTTCGGGCCGGCCTCCGAGGTCGGCGACGGCATCCGTCAGGGAGTCGTGGTACTTGAGCCGGAGCAGTGGGGTGAGCTTTTCCGTGTCGAGTTCTTCCACGCCGACCGTGATGTAGTGCTGGAGGACGAAATCGAGGAACGCCTGCTGCTTGGCGCTGAGGGTGTGGATATGGACGCGTGCGTTCGCGGCCCGGACTTCACGGGTGACCGGCGGCAAGGCGTAGGCAATATGGGCGAGCACGTCAAAGAGGTCGCTCTTCTCGGCATCGATGATCTTCTGCATCTCGGACAGTTGGTCATGCCCGAAGCCTTTCTCGGCTAAGCCCCGCAACAGTTTCTTGCGTGTGTCAGGCGCGCTCCAGATGGCGCGGAGCTCCATCTCGTCTTTGAAGAAGTCCGGCAGCTTGCCGAAGAGCAGCTCCATGAACTGTTGCGCGGACATCGGCGTGCCGTCGGGATGCCAGAAGCTCGTCATCATCATGTGCTGGAGGGTACGCTCCTTGCCGTCCGCCAGCTTCACCTTCACCTTCTTTCGCTTCTCGCACACGCAGGGGCGCTGGCCGCATTTCGGACAAGGTTCCGGCGGACAGATACAGGGCGTTTGGCCGCAGACAGGGCACGGTTTCGGTGGCGGTTTCTCGCACGCACACGGCTGGCATCCGCACTTCGGGCAGGGTTCCGGTTCGATCGGTTCACCGTCCCACTCCGGGTCACTGAAATGCTGGTACGCCTTCACGAAGTCGTAAATCGTGAAGTAGTCCTTGCCGTCGTAGAGCCGTGTGCCGCGGCCGATGATCTGCTTGAACTCGATGATCCGGTGGATGGGTCGCATCAGGACGATGTTGCGGACGTTGCGGGCGTCCACCCCTGTCGAAAGTTTCTGCGAGGTGGTCAGGACGGTCGGGATCGTCTTCTCGTTGTCCTGGAAGTCGCGCAAATGCTGCTCGCCCAGCTCGCCGTCGTGCGCCGTCACCCGCTGGCAGTAGTTCGGGTCCCGGCTCGTCTTCACCTGGTTGATCAGGTCGCGCACGGCCAGGGCGTGGGCCTGGCTCGCGCAGAAGACCAGCGTCTTCTCGTTCTGGTTGATCTGCTCCATGAAGAGCCGGACCCGGTACGCCTCGCGCTTCCCGATCTCGATGATGCGGTTGAAGTCCGCCTCCTCGTAGCGCTTGCCCTGCTCGATCTCGCCTTCGATCACCGTGTCGTCCGCCGTGTACACATAGTCGTCGAGCGTGGTCTGAATCTGCTTCACCTTGAAGGGGGTCAGGAAGCCGTCGTTGATCCCGTCCTTGAGCGAATAGAGATAGACCGGATCGCCGAAGTAGCGGTAGGTGTCCACGTTCTCGTCGCGCTTGGGCGTGGCGGTGAGTCCCAGTTGCACGGCCGGCGCGAAGTAGTCCAGGATGTCGCGCCAGGTGCTCTCGTCGTTTGCCCCGCCGCGATGGCACTCGTCAATGACGATGAAGTCGAAAAAGTCCGGCGGGTATTCGCCAAAATAGGGGGTCTCACCCAACCCCGACATAAACGTCTGAAAAATGGTAAAGAACAGGCTGCCGTTCTTCGGCACCTTGCCCTTCTTCTTGATGTCGCCCGGCGCGATCCGCACCAGCGCGTCTTCGGGGAACGCGGAGAAGGCGTTGTACGCCTGATTCGCCAGGATGTTCCGGTCGGCCAGGAACAGGATGCGCGGCCGGCGGTCAATCAATGGAGAATGGGCAAGGGGCAATGGAGAATGGACAGTACTTTCCGCCGATTGTCCATTGTCAGTTGTCAATTGTCCATTGCTCAAATTCCAGCGGGCGTGAAACAGTTTCCATGCGATCTGGAACGCGATAAAGGTCTTGCCCGTGCCGGTGGCGAGCGTCAGCAGAATGCGGGTCTTGTTCTGTGCGATGGCCTGCATTACGCGCTCGATGGCGATGTCCTGATAATACCGGGTCGGATGCGAACCGCCCTTGTCCTCGAACGGCACCGCCGCGAACCGGTCTCGCCAGGCGTTCTCTTCGGCAAAGGTCATCGCCCAGAGTTCGTCCGGCGTCGGATAGGCGGCAATTTCGCCTTCAGCGGGATGGGAAGAATGGAGCGGAGGGGACAGATCCACCCGGTAGACGCCCTGGCCATTGGTGGAAAAGGCAAACCGGACGGCGAGCTTGCCCGCGTAGTTCTTGGCCTGCGCCACGCCCTCGGTCAGCGCCTCATCCCACGCCTTGGCCTCGACCACAGCCAGCTTGCGGTTGCGATATTCCAGCACATAATCGGCGGTCAGCGGCTTCCCGCGCCGGCCAAGCCCTTCGATGCGGCCCGGCGTGATGGGATATTCCCGCCGGATACGGCTGCCCGAAACGACGCCCCAGCCCGAAGCCGCAAGCGCGGGATCAATCTGCTCGGCGCGGGTTTCGGCTTCGTTCATGTTATTCAATGGACAATGGACAGTTGACAATGGACAACGGTCATTGAGCCATTCCCTTTTTGGTGGTATTGATGATGCTGGTCAACAGTTTCAGGAGTTCTTTGTTGTCGGTGATCATCGATTCCGCTTCGCTTTCCTTCAGGTAACCGGTATCCTGGAGCAGCATAATCCAGTATTCCGTTTCGTTGGCCTCCTTGAGGGCAATGGCCATCTTGTGAACGAAATCGGGTTTGCTTTCCGCTTGCTCCGCCTCGCGAGTCAATGCGCCAATCGCCGTCCCGGAACGCAACAACTGCTTGGATAGCACATACTCCTTCTTCTCGGCGCAAAGATGTTTGTACAGGTTCACAACCCGCACCGCAAACGCAAACGACTTCACTTGTAACGGCCCGCTTTTCATTGTCCATTATCCATTGCCCACTGTTTTAACGCTCCTTGTGTCATTGTCCACTGAAACCCGAATTGACAGTTGGCAATTGAGAATTGACAACGGAGGAGTCGTCGCCTTTGTCTTTTCGCCTTTCGCGATCCATTGTCAATTATCCATTATCCATTGTCCATTGTTAATTGCCCCGTGAAGGCTTGGTGCAGCAGCGACTTCTTCAACGCCGAAAGCGCCGCGAGCTTCCGCTCGTAGAGGCGGGCGAGGCGTTGGGTTTCTTCGCGGAGGTCGTCGAGCCTATTGACAATCTCCTCTTGAGTGGTGAGCGACTTCGGAAACGAAATCTCAATCAGTTTCAGGAGACTTGCCTTGATGCCTTGCACCGTTGCGCCTGTTCCTTTGGTGCGGATGCGTTGCTGCACGGGCTGGGAAAGCAGAAGGTATTTTAGGAACGTGCTGTCGAGCTTCGCCGCGTTGGGCTGCATGATGATAATACGCTGGGCAAAGGCCACCTTCTCGTCCGTGTCGAGCTGCGCGACATTCGCGAGCGGTGCTTCCGTCGTGAAAAGCACATCGCCCTTCTGCGGAATGCCGCGAGTCATCCAGCCTTTGTAACTTGGGGCAGCGATGAACTCCATTGGCGTCTCTTGGAGGTAGCCCATCTTTACGTTCTTGGCCGTGATCAACCGGACGCCGCTCGTGGTCTTCACCGGCGTCTTGCCGCGATAGTCGATGAACTTGATTTCCGCTCCAATCGTCGTCGTCACCCACCCCTTGCCGCGCTGGGTGAAGACGGATTGGAGGTGGCTTTCGAAGAGGGCGCGGGCGTTTTGGAGGTTCTTTTCGGCGTTGGCTTTGGCGGTGGCGAGGCCATCAAACGCTTCGTCCAGCACCCCGACGATCCGCTGCTGTTCGGCCAGCGGGGGGACGGGAACGGTGACTTCCTTGAGCTTGCCGCCCGACAACTCTTTGAAGGTCGCGCCCGTTCCGAGTGAGTTCAGCAGATCAACAATGCTGCTGAGGTAGTAATAGAGAAACTTGTGTTCGATTTGGCCGCGGGGAATCAAGCCTTTGCAGCCTTGGTTCGTCCCCATCGGTTCGGTGTTGATGACCAAGTGCCCGATTGGAGCGCGAGACGAAAGAATCACGGAGTTTGGCGGCAGCATCCGTGCCGAGCTATCACGCAGGCCCAAGTCGGTAATCTTCCGTTCGGTGTCACTGACGTATGGGCTGAAACGCTTCCCCATTTCAGCAGGCGTAATCCAGCGAAGACTGCCGTCCCAGTATTCGGGCACGCCAGTCTTGGGTGTGCCACCGTTCATCACGTCGCACACATCGCCGAGAGTCTTTGTCTGCCACCCCTTCCTCATAGCAGCGCCCTTTCATCAATGGACAATGGACAATGGACAGTGGGCAATGGACAGTGAACCCTCTGCTTACATTTTCAATTGTCCATTGTCCATTATCCATTGTCCATTATCCCTTGCCGCTCATAGAAAACGACGCCGACGCGGTTGATATGCTCGCGCAGCGCGGGATTCTCTATTTTTTCAAACAGGGACAAATCAACGGTATAGGGAATCAACGATTCATCCAGCGCCCAGGCAACCGCAGACAGTGTTTTGTAATCCAGCGCATCACCCATCAGGGTCAGGTCAATGTCCGAGCCGTTTTTGTAATTTCCTTTGGCGCGCGAACCGTAGATCACAGCCTTCTCGATCATAGGGTGCTGATCGAGAATCTTGCGGATGGCGACGCAGGTTTGCTCCGAGAGGCCAAATTCCATCAGCTTTCCTCTGCGCTACGCTGCGAGAAACTCGTGTATAGCGCCTGGAATTCCTGGAAAAATCGAGGAAAAATTGCGGCGTAAATCCGATCAGCCGTCTCTCTATCATAGGCATGTGAAGTCAGATTTCTGGACTTGATCATCTCCATCCACGTTTCGCCGTCACTAATCAGTCCGCGCTTAAAGGCTTCGCGCGTGGTATCGCGAGACCCTATTAAACCAACATGCCCCTGAAGTTCGAGATAGTCCTTAAGAAGATTCCACGCCAGCTCATGGGTGTATTCAAATCCCTGAATGACACCCTGTTTTTCCAGTTTGGTTAGCGGCCTTGCATGGGTGAGTTCCATGCTTTCCTTGAGTTCAAGAAATGCCTTGCCGTAGTTATCGAACCGCCGTTTCCATCGAATGTCAGTCATCGTTCGTTTCTCCCTGTAGCAGCCCCTTAATCTTCCCCAGAACTTCCGCGCTCTCGGCGTCCAGCGCGGCGATTTCGTCCATGATTTCCTGCGGGCTGCGGTGTGCAAGTGCCTCGCCGCCATTGGGGTTCTTCACGGACAAATCAAACGTCTTCTGGTCTATGTCTTTGGCGTCCACGCTCCAGCTCCTGGGCGAGTCGGCGAAGGTCTTTTGCAGCGTCACGAACTCGGCGAGGTCGTCGTCGTTGAGCGGGTTCGTCTTGCCCATGTTGCGGCCCGGATCGAGTTGATAAAACCAGACCTTGCGCGTCTTCGTCCCTTTCTCGAAGAACAGCACGACGGTCTTCACGCCCGCGCCTTGAAACGTGCCGCCGGGGCAGTCGAGCACGGTGTGGAGGTTGCATTCTTCCAAAAGTTTCTGGCGCAGGCTGACGGAGGCGTTGTCGGTGTTGGAGAGGAAGGTGTTCTTGATCACGATCCCCGCGCGGCCGCCGGCCTTGAGGACTTTGATGAAGTGCTGGAGGAAGAGGAACGCGGTCTCGCCGGTGCGGATGGGGAAGTTCTGCTGGACCTCCTTGCGCTCTTTGCCGCCGAAGGGCGGATTGGCGACGATGATGTGGAAGCGGTCCTTCTCCTGCACGTCGGCCAGGTTCTCGGCGAGCGTGTTGGTGTGGAGGATGTTGGGCGCTTCGATGCCGTGCAGGATCATGTTCATGATCGCGATGACATAGGCGAGCGACTTCTTCTCCTTGCCGTAGAAGGTGCGCTCCTGCAAGACGCGGTCCTGGGCGGTGGTGCGGCTGGGATTCTGGGCGCGCAAGTATTCGAAGGCTTCGCACAGGAAGCCCGCCGATCCGACGGCCGGGTCGCAAAGGGTCTCGCCCAGCTTCGGCGCGGTGACGGCGACGATGGCGCGAATGAGCGGACGCGGGGTGTAATACTCGCCGCCGTTGCGCCCGGCGTTGCCCATGTTCTTGATCTTGGCCTCGTAGAGGTGCGAAAGCGCGTGCTTCTCTAACTGCGACGCAAAGCGCAGTTCGTCTATGTGGTCAATGATCTCGCGCAGGTTATAGCCGCTCTGGATGCGGTTCTTGATCTCGCCGAATATTTCGCCGATTTTGTATTCGATGGTGTTGGGGCCGGTGGCCTTCTGCTTGAAGCCGTGCAGGTAGGGAAAAAGCCTGCCGTTGACGAAGGCGATGAGGTCGTCGCCGGTCTGGGCGTTGTGATCTATCCGGCCCGCCTGTCCTGAGCCTGTCGAAGGGGCCTTGGGCGCGGCCCAAGTTTCCCAGCGGTAGGGCGGGTCGAGGATATGGACGTAGACCTTGCCGTCCAGGGCGGCGGCCGTGGCGCGGTCGGCCTCCAGCGCGTCGAGGTACTTCAGGAACAAAAGCCAGGATGTCTGCTCCGTGTAATCGAGTTCGCTCGTACACCCCGCATCCTTCCAGAGCACGTCGTCGATGTTCTTGAAGGCTTGTTCAAACATGGTCATCCTTAACGCATATCGTCATTGCGGCCATGTCGCCCCGTATCTCTTCCGGGTGAACGAGGCCGCCCGTCTCCAGTGCCTGGTTGTCCCGTAGTTTCGCTGTGAGACGATCACTGGGGCCGGGTTTACGCTTACCGCTCTTGTTGTCCCTCCGTCCGTGAAGCGGAGGCAGGACGGTCGGCTGGAGTGCCTTGTTGGGTATGACGCGGCCCGAACATGATGATGGCCATGCCCAGCAGGCACACAGCGACCCCGACGAAGTCTGTGAGGGTGGGCCGAACGGAATCTACGGCCCAGAGCCAGATGAGCGCCACGCCAATATAGACGCCACCGTATGCGGCGTAAACGCGGCCGGCTGCGTGAGGATGCAGCGTGAGGAGCCAGGCAAACGCAGCGAGGCTCAATGCAGCGGGAACCAGCAACCACGCACTGCGACCCTGCTTGAGCCAGAGATACGGCAGATAGCAGCCGACGATTTCTGCGACGGCGGTGATGACGAAAAGCCCGAAAACTTTCAGAAGCTCCATGTCTTTTCCGTTATACCCAACACGGCGGTGAACGAAGGCCTCGGGTGAGAGTGGTTTTTGTTCTTGCCCGGAGGCCACCCGTCTCCGGCGCCTGGTTGTCCCACAGTGTGGCGGAGGTCTGCCCGACTCGCGTTACGAAAAAAGGGGGCATCACGGCTCGCGCGCAGGGGATCGCCCCCCGTATGGACGGGGTCTCCTTTTCGGCCACAGGCGGAGAGGGAGAGCGCGCAGAGAAGCACCCAGACGAAGCGCACGGGGCCCGTACAGGTTGCACGCATTACTTGCCCCTGGCCTCCTCTTTCCACTGTTTTTTGATCTTTCGGATCGCCTGTCGAATGGAGGCGATGGCCGTACCGCCGATGCCGCCACGCTGCGCACAGGATCCTGCGGGGGAGAGGCGCTCGAACAGATCGCGCTCAAACAGATCGGAGAAGGCGCGGAATTCGTCCAAGCTCCAACTCGCGAGCGGTTTCCCCTCCGCCAGGCCTTGTTGCACGATCCGACCCACCACGTGGTGCGCCTGCCGAAACGGAAGGCCGCGCGTCACCAGATAGTCGGCCAGATCGGTGGCCAGAATAAAATCGTCGCCGACTGCCGCCTCCATCCGCTGCGTGTTGAAGCGGGCGGCTTGAATGATGCGCGCGGTATGGAAGAGGGCGTTCTTGAGCGTGTCTACCGTGTCGAAGAGCGGCTCCTTGTCTTCCTGAAGGTCGCGGTTATAGGAAAGTGGCAGCCCCTTCAAAACGGTCAGCAGCGTCATCAGCGCGCCATAGACCCGACCGGTCCGGCCCCGGATCAGCTCCAGGACATCGGGGTTTTTCTTCTGGGGCATCATGCTGCTGCCGGTGCAATAGGCATCGGGCAGGTCCACGAAGCCAAACTCGGACGAGGCCCATAGAATCCAATCCTCCGCCCAGCGCGACAGGTGCATCATCAGGAGGGAGGCCGCCGCAAGAAACTCGATTACAAAATCCCGATCCGACACCGCATCCAGACTGTTGGCCGTCACGCGCGAAAATCCCAGCTCGCGGGCCACGGCGGCACGATCCAGCGCAAAACTGTTCCCGGCCAGGGCGCCCGCGCCCAATGGCATCCGGTCCAACCGCGTGAGGCTGTCCAGAAAGCGGAGGCGATCCCGTTCCAGCATTTCATAATAGGCCAACAGGGCGTGGGCGAGGGAGATCGGCTGCGCCCGTTGCAGGTGGGTGTAGCCGGGCAGGATCACATCGAGATGGGTCTCCGCCTGCGCGACGAGGTGCTCCTGAACGGTGCGGAGGTGCGAAAGAATCGCCCGCGTCTCCGCCCGCAGATAGAGCCGCAGGTCGAGCGCCACCTGGTCGTTTCGGCTGCGGCCTGTGTGGAGCTTGCCGCCGACGGGGCCGACCTTCTCGGTCAGCCGCCGCTCGACGTGCATGTGAATGTCTTCGTCCGAGGGCGCGACTTCCCACAGACCCCGCTCCATCTCGCTCTGGATGTCGTGCAGGCCGCGAATCAGCGTCGTGGCCTCCGTCCGGGTCAGTAACCTCGCGCGATGCAGGGCATGGACATGGGCCACACTCCCCTGAATGTCGTAGGCGTAGAGGCGGCGGTCGAAGGCAAACGAGGCGGTAAATTGTTCGACCGCCGGATCGGTCGCTTCAGAAAAGCGCCCTGCCCATGCCTTGTCAAAGCCGCCGGTGACCGGTTCTTGTTTGTGACGGGATGGATTCACGCGAGGTCCTTTCTGTTGGCGATGAATAGGGCGGCGCTTCACGCCTTTGGGGAGGCCGGAGGGCTTCGGTTGCGGCTTCGGTTGTGGTAACGGAAAGAGTGGGGGACGGTGAGACGAGAGAACCGGGAGTTTTTTAGTGCGCCATCGCCAACTGGAGCGTCGGGCTGAAGGGACACTGCCGTTCCCGGATGTGCGCCTCGTATTCGGCCCTGAAATGCTTGAGCGTGGAGAGCACCGGCGCCACCTCCGCGTCACCGAAGGCGCAGACCGTCATCCCCTCGATCCGCTTGGAGAGGGTGACCAGCAGCTCCAGGTCTTCCATCCTGCCGCGACCGGACTCGATGCGGCGCAATACCTGTAAAATCCAGGCGCTCCCCTCCCGGCACGGCGTGCACTTTCCGCACGATTCATGATGGAAAAACTCCAGGAGGTTCATGGCCGACCGTACCATGCAGGTCTCTTCGTCCATCACCGTGACCCCGCCGGAACCCAGCATGGAACCGGCAGCGGCAATGGACTCGAAATCCATCCGGACATCCAGATGCTCCACCGTAAAAAATGCGGCGGAGGCCCCTCCGGGGATAATGGCCTTCAGCGGTTTGTCGTCCCGCATGCCGCCTGCATGTTCATAAATCATCTCGCGCAGGGTGATCCCCAGCGGCACCTCGTAATTGCCGGGGCGTTTGACATGGCCGCTGACCGAAAAGAGGCGCGTACCGGTGCTCTTTTGCGTCCCGAACGAGGCATACCACTCGGCGCCCCGATTGATGATATGCGGCACATTCGCCAAGGTCTCCACGTTGTTGATGACCGTGGGCTCCTGATAGAGGCCGTGGATGGCCGGGAAGGGGGGCTTTGTCCGAGGTTTTCCCCGCTTGCCCTCGATGGACTCCAAAAGCGCCGTCTCCTCGCCGCAGATGTACGCCCCCGCGCCACGGTGGATAGAGAGCGCAAGGCTAAAATCGCCCCCCAGGATGTTTTTCCCCAAAAATCCTGCGCCATAGGCCTCATCCAGGGCCTTTTGGATGATCTGGGCCCCCCGGATGAACTCGCCCCGGATGTAAATATAGGCCACCCGCGCCCCGATCGCGTAGCAGGCAATGGCGATCCCCTCGATCATCTGGTGGGGGTCTCTTTCGATCAATTGGCGATCCTTAAATGTGCCCGGCTCGCTCTCGTCGGCGTTGCAGCAGAGATATTTGGGGCCCGCGTAGGTTTTGGGGATAAAACTCCACTTCACCCCGGTCGGAAACCCAGCCCCCCCCCGTCCGCGCAGCCCGGACTTCCTGACAATCTCGATCACCTCCGCAGGCGGAACCTCCTTGAGCACCTTTTCAAGGGCCGTATAACCGCCCGTCGCCCGATAGTCGGAAAGCGTGCCGGTATATCCGGGCCGATCCATATTCTTCGTCAGGATTTTTTCATAAACGGGCATGGCGCAGTCTCACGAACTCACGAAACAACTTCCAACGGGATTCTGTACGGCCCGCTGGCCAGGGGGCTCTGCCCCTTGTTTTTTAAATCGTCCAGAATTTGATCTATTTTTCCGGGCGTCAGGTACTCGTAATAATCCTCGTTGATCTGCATCGCAGGCCCGCTGCCGCACGCGGCCAGACATTCCACCAGTTTGAGGCTGAAGAGACCGTCCGGGGTGACTTCTCCGATTTCGATCTGCAATCGTTTTTGGAGGTGTTCGATGAGCGGCCCCGCCCCCACCAGGACGCAGGAGAGGGTTTTACAAAACTGGATATGATACCGCCCCACCGGCGACAGATTGTACATGGTATAGAAGGTGGCCACCTCATAGACCTGGACGGGGGAGAGGTCCAGAATGGCCGCGACTTCCAGCAGCGCGGCTTCGGGCAGGTATCCGACTTCGTCCTGGGCGATCCAGAGGGCCGGCAGCAACACCGAGCGCTTGTCGGGATATTTCGAAAATTCGGCCTCGATTGCGGCCCTGGCCCGTTCGGAGAGAATCTGACGCGCACCCATTCTTTCAGCCATATCGCGGAGGGGAAAATAAAGTGGCGGGATTATACAACGCAGCCTCGATTAAAGTAAATCCTCCGCCCTTGATCTGCCAAACCGGAATGGAAATGTCCGGTTTTAGGGGATTTCCGCCCCCGACTCTTTACTTCTTCCGCAACGGGAAGGGTTCCTCATAACGAACATTCAACGTTGCATATTATTGACGTTTAACTAATAACGGATACCACTACTGTCCAATAAACTTTTTGGAAATACATGGTAAGTCTTTGAAACAGCTT
>CAZOFZ010000016.1:0-2611 GCA_964579175.1 uncultured Nitrospirota bacterium
AGTGTACTCCCCTCTATGAGATATTGTAAAGCTAATTACGTTACACTACACTAGCGTTGCTCCTGCTCTCTTCGCGCCCCAGCCTACGGCAAGACATCCGACATCGGCGGCCCAACAGGGCGGTGAGCGGCGGCCTCTGGGTGAGAGCGGTTTTTGCTCTCGCCCAGAGGCCGCCCGTCTCCAGTGCCTGGTTGTCCCGTAGCGTAGCGGAGGGACGACCGCTGGGGACGGGTTTACGCTTACCGCCCTATTGTCCCTCCGTTCGCGAAGCGGAGGGACAACCAGTTATTAGCTGGACGCGTGCACGCCACGCGCGTTAGGACTACACCATATTATCAATAGGTTGTCAATCGGCAGTGTCTTGATTAATCCCGATTCGTTCCATTAGCATCTCCGGGCGACTAACATGTAAAACTGAATGTTAGTCATTTCAGGGAGAGCCGGTGCAGGTCATTCCATCCGATATTTTGGAGCCCTTCGATACCGTTCTTAAAAAGCGGGCCGTTCTCGTCCTACGTCAAGGCAATTACAGGAAGTGGCTGCGGTATTACCTCGCCTTCCGCTTATTTCCGGCGATATTCCGATTCGGCCTCCGGGAGCCATTCCCGTATCTTGCGGATTCGGGTTGCGTCGCTGGGGTGTGTGGCCGCAAATTCCGGGACGTCGTTCTGGCCCACCTTGGACATGCGCTGCCAGAATGCGATTGCCGCCTTGGGGTCGTATCCCGCCCGCGCCATCAGCGTCAGTCCGATTTGGTCTGCCTCCGACTCCTGATTGCGGCTGAAGGGAAGCAGGACACCGAATTGCGCGCCCAGGCCGTAGGCGTTGTTGAAGCTCCGGACCGTTTCCGGGTCTTTTCCGGAGAGCCCCGCGTTCAGGGCCGCCTGGCCCAACTGGGCCAGCATCCCCGTCGTCATTCGCTCCCCGCCGTGGCGGGCAATGGCATGGGCAATCTCGTGGGACATGACCGTGGCCAGACCTGCGTCGTCCTGCGTAACCTTCAGAATGCCCGTATAAACGGCCACCTTTCCACCTGGGAGCGCAAAGGCATTCACCATCTTGTCGTCCTCAATGAGATTGAACTCCCATTGATAGTCGGGACGATTGGCCACCGCCGCGATCCGCTCTCCGACCCTGCGTACCTGCGCCACGCGCGCCCGATCGGTGGACAATTTGGCCTCGGACAGCGCCGTTTTATACGACGAGAAACCCATCGCGATTTCCTGCGGTTCCGACATTAAAATCAATTGGGAGCGGCCGGTAATCGGCGTGGTACGACACGCGGAAAGCGAGAGCAGGAGGTAGAGCAGATACACGATCTTGAAAAGCTTCATGGGGTTTCCTTCCGTCAGGGTTACGCTTCCATTGGGTTGCCATCCCGTTCGTGCGTGGACTATGATGTCGCCTTATGCTGAAACTGGACGGGAGCGTCATCCTCATCACGGGAGCGGGACGCCGCATTGGAAAGGCCCTGGCCCTGGCCGTGGCGCGCCGTGGCGCCGCCGTCGCCGTTCATTCTAATCAATCCGGTTCCGAGGCACAAGCCGTGATTGCGGAGATTCGGGAAGGGGGTGGCGCGGCACATGGGGTCTGCGGCGACCTCACCCGTCCGGACGAATGCAAGCGGATCGTGGAGGAGAGTTACGCGGCCTTCGGACGCCTGGATGTGCTGGTCAACAATGCGGCCATCTTCTTTAAGACACCCCTTTTCCGGGTCACAGAGGAGGATTGGAACCGCATCTTCGATCTGAACCTGAAGGGCAGTTTTTTTTGCGCCCAAGCCGCAGCGGCGCGGATGCAGGAACGGGGGGGTAAAATCATCAACATTGCAGACTGGTCGGGTGTCCGTCCTTATCAGGATTACCTGCCATACTGCATTTCAAAGGCCGGGGTGATTGCGATGACACGGGGCTTGGCGCGTACCCTCGCCCCTAAAATTGCCGTCAATGCCATCGCCCCCGGGCCGGTGCTGCTCCCCGCCGACTTCGATGCGGAGGAACGGGAGACGATTATCCGGCACACACCGCTTCGGCGGCTCGGCACACCGGACGACATCGTCAACGCCGTCCTCTTTCTGATGAAGGGCACCGATTTTATGACCGGCGCCACGCTCACGATAGACGGTGGACGCCTCATTGCCTGACAGCGCGCCCCAAATACTTAAAGGAAAGCATTATGTATACGGTTGTACGTGAAATTCATTTTTGCTATGGCCATCGCTTACTTAATTACAGTGGCAAGTGCCGACACCTCCACGGTCACAACGGCCGAATCGAAATCGAACTGGCCTCGGAAACCTTGAACAGTCTGGGGATGGTGCGCGATTTTGAAGAAATCAAGAAGGTGGTGCAGGTCTGGATTGACGAGAATCTGGATCACCAGTTGATTCTCTGCAAACGCGATCCGCTCGTCCCCGTTCTCCAGGAGATGAAAGAGTCCCACTACATCATGGACGAAAATCCCACCGCCGAGGCAATCGCGCGGCTGATTTATGACTACGCCACCTCGCAGCAGTTGCCCGTTGTCGCCGTCCGCCTCTGGGAGACGCCCAAGTCCTGCGCAAGCTACAGATTAGAGGGGCTCGCGTCGCCCCTCGCAGGGGTCGCACCCC
>CAZOFZ010000016.1:2621-20523 GCA_964579175.1 uncultured Nitrospirota bacterium
TTATTACATTGCTCAAACCCAATCGGCTCCCCCCACGTTCGTCATCTCGACGAATGGCCAGAAGGTTCCTGTCTCCTACCAGCGCTACTTGGCCCATGAGATACGTGCCCAATGTGGCTTTGCGGGGACGCCGCTCATCCTCCGTTTCCGCTCGCATAGACGTAGTCCAACGTGAAGGAAGGGTCTCGTGCTCGATGAGGCTTAGGCGATCACCAGGGGACCTTCCCGTCCCCCTCCACGGGCAAAGCCCGTGGAGCCTCCCCCTCAAACTGCGTAGAAGCCGCACCACCATGCTGGGGGAAGCCTCAACGACTGAAATCGCGTGGAGCCTTCCCCTCAAACTGCGTAAAGCCGCGTGTCTTGAGTCCCGGAGCCGTTAAATCGTGGATGCCCCGTTTACCGTCGTTTTGGGCCCCTACCAGCCCGATCTCGAAGAGACGCTGGTTTCGGAAATCTACCGCTACAAGGCCGCCGACCCGATGGCACCCCTGCTGGTACTCGTCCCCTCGGAAGACCTCCGCCACCGCCTCAAGATATTACTGGCCCTGGAGAGGGGATGCGCCCTTCTCAACCTCTACATCCTCACCTTCTACGCCTTTTCGCAGCGATTATTCGAAGAACAGGCGGGACACCGTGACCCCATGCTTCGGGACGATTTCTTCTTTGAAGAAGCCCTGCGACATCTGCTGCGCGCACAAAAGCGCCCTCCCTTTGCGGACCTGGATCGAACGGAAGGGGGATGCCCAGCCCTCTGGCAGACCCTGCGCGATTTACGAGACGGTTGTGTAGACCCGGAGATGGCCGCCGCAGCGATGGCGGAAGGGCCCTGGGACACTTCCAGTCGCGCCCTCTTCGGGGTTTATCGGCAATGGTGCGCGCAAAGTACTCGCTGGGGTTTCCAGGGCTATAGCGATCTGGATCGGACGGTGTTGGGCGACCTTCCATTCTCCACCTTCCTCATGACGTTTCGACGTATCTTTTACTACGGATTTTATGACCTGACACAGGCACAGGTGGATATTTTCCAGTCGGTCGTGCGCCATTTCCCGACCACCCTCCTCTTCCCCCTGATCGAGGGGAGACCGGCGTCTCTCTTCGCGCAGCGGTTCTACGAACGGTATGTCCAGGGCCTGGTGAGCGATTCCGCCCACGTTCGGAAGCGCCCCCCGCCGGCACGGTCGCCCGCCCGTACGATCGTCAGTTGCGCCGGCGCGGAAGAAGAGGTGGCCGTCGTGGCGGGAGAGATTGTCCGCCTGGTCGAGGAGGAAGGGATCGCTTTCGAGGAAATCGGCGTGGTCGCAAGGACCTTGGACCCCTACGGCGACCTCTGCCGCACCCGCTTTGCCGAACAGGGAATTCCGATGACGGGCGCCCGGGCGATGCCGCTGCTCCGTTTTCCACGGGCCAGGGTGGCCCTGCTGCTGATGCAACTCCCGCTGCATGATTACCCGCGCGCCGAGATGATGGAACTCTTCGCCTCCCCCTATTTCCGGCCTCTTTCCTGCACTCCGGCCTGCACTCCGGATATCCCGCTCTGGGAAACCCTGACACGCGGCATTGTCAAAGGATGGAAAGACTGGCGACGGTTGGAACGTCTCTCTGTGCAGGATGCCGAAACCGCACAACGGTTGGAGCCCCTCCTGCAGACGATCGAGGCCCTGCACGCGGCCTTCGATGCGGTGCCGGCGCGCGCGGACTGGTCGGAATATGTGTCCGGCTTTTCGGCCCTCTGGTCTCGATTCCTGGAGCGTGACGCCGCCGCACTGGACGTGCATCGGGTCGAGGTGGCCCTGACCGAGACATTGGCAAAGCTGTGCGATATGGATCGGGTCCTCGGAAACGTGACGCTGGCCGATTTTTTAGAGGCGGCACAACGGGCCCTGTCGCGTGCCACGGTCGTCCTGCCAGGCGCGGAACGGGGGGTGGCCGTGATGGATGCGATGTCGGCCCGCGGCTTCCCCTTTCGCGCCCTCTTCATGCTGGGTCTCAATGAAGGGGTGTTCCCCCGCGCCATCCGCGAAGACCCTTTCCTGAAAGACCGGGCTCGACGTGAAATCGAAACGACGCTGGGATGCAAGGTCGGCGAAAAACAGGCGGGCTACGATGAGGAGAAACTACTCTTTACACTGCTTTCGGAGGCGGCCAGCGAACATCTCTACTACCTCTACCAGCGCTGCGACGCATCGGGCAGGACCCGAATTCGCTCCTGGTATCTGGATGGGTTATCCGACATCCCGGAACGGGTCGCGATCTCTCTTCCAAAGCCCGGCATCCATCCCTTGCCCCCGGCGTCCCTGTTTCATCCGCCGGATACGCTTCTGCCACGTGAATGGGCCCTGTCACATTGTCTCAGGGGACAAGCCCTCTCCCCAATCTTACCGATGCTGGCGCGCGTCTCTCCCACGCTCCTTCCCGCAACCGACCCCGGTGATCGGTTGGCACGGACATCCGAAATGACCGCCTACGACGGTATCACCGGCCCGCTCCCCGGATACTGGGAGTCGCTGCGGCAAAACGGCATCAGTCCCACGGCGTTGGAGTCTTACGGACGATGTCCCTTCCAGTTCTTTGCCACGCAGGTGCTGGGCATCGAAGCCGTGGAGCCGGACGACCCGGAGATGCCCGGCCCCCAGGCCGCGGGGTGGCTCTGTCATGCCATCCTGAAGGGGTTCCATCGGGCGCGGCAGGTGCAAAGGGATATGCGATCCGGGCGAGGAACGATGACCACGGAGGCGCTGCTTCGGCGGGTGAGTCGGAAGGTCTTTGACGATTATGCCGAAAGATATCCGGTCGGTCCGGCACTGTTCTGGGAGCTGTTTCAGGAGGGACTGGTGACGATGCTATCCGCGATCGTTGCGCGGGACGTGCCGTCCCACCCCGTGGCCCTGGAAATGGATTGCGCGGCGACGTTGGATGGCACCTGGCCTCCCCATCTCGTGGGGCTTCCGATCCGTGGCCGGATTGACCGAATAGACCGCATCGAAGCGACGGAATCCGAGGGGGGTCAGCCTCGGGTGCGGTTCCGGGTGATTGATTACAAGTTCAAGGCCGGAAAGAAGCCCACGACCCACGACCAAGACCCCACGTTGGCCGCCATCCGGGGGCTGCGGCTGCAACTTCCCCTCTACCGATGGATGAGTCGGAACGCCCTCCAGGGTGTGGCCGCCGAGGGGGGGCAGCCCATCGAGATGCCGGAGGCCGCCTTTTATTTTCTGGCACCCCGATGGCCGGAGGGGCCGCTGGTGGTAACGCCGCTACGGTCTGACGAAGAGGCCCGCATCCAACGAACCGTTTCGCTGCTGCTGACCGGTATCCGGGAAGGTCGCTTCTTCATCCTCCCGGGAGACTACTGCAACACCTGTGCGGTTCGGAACGTCTGCCGGAAGGACCACCCCCCATCCCGCCTCCGTGCCGCACACGATCCCCTCGCGGCACCCCACCAAAATCTGCGCAAAGAGAAGGCCCCGCGGTCATGACGGCCGCTTGAGATGCGGGATGCCGCGCGGTACAATCTGCGCGGATGGGAGGTGGAAAATGGAGGAGCGGTTCGCGCCCGATGCCACGGATGAGGCTATCCGCAGGGAACGCGCGAGGGCCCGTCTTTTAAGGGGCAGCCCCTGGTGGCGGAGAAAGTGCGCGCGCGGTCTTTGTCATTACTGCGGCGTGCAGGTAAAACCCGCAGATTTAACGATGGATCATCTGATTCCCCTCGTCCGCGGCGGGCAGAGCGTCCGGGGGAATCTGGTTCCTGCCTGTAAAACCTGCAACAACCACAAGCGAAACCAGCTTCCGATGGAATGGGATTTTCCCGAATGAGGGGCGCCTTGCACCCCGCAAAGCACCCCCCATTCTATTTCGAGCGGATGATTTTGACCTTCTTAATCACCACGTTGGTTTTGGGTTTGTCGTTTGGTCCCCTGACCACATTGGCGATTTTCGAGACAATCTCCATCCCTTCGATGACCTGCCCGAAGATCGTATGGCGATTGTTCAGCCAGGGGGTCAATCCGTCGGTGATAAAAAATTGGCTGCCATTCGTGTTGGGGCCGGAGTTGGCCATGGCCAGACGTCCAGGCTGGTCAAATTTGAGTCCCGACGCGAACTCATCTTCGAACTGATAGCCCGGCCCGCCCATACCGCTTCCCAGCGGGTCGCCCCCCTGGATCATAAAGCCCGGAATGACCCGATGAAAAATGAGGCCATCGTACAGCGGCTTCTTACTCGGTTTCCCCGTTTTCGGGTCGCTCCATTCCTTTGTGCCTTCGGCCAGGCTGACGAAGTTCGCCACGGTCTTGGGGGATTCCTTCTCGAAAAGCTGCAGCGTCATCGTCCCCTGCGTTGTTTCCATGACGGCATACAACCCCGCCGGAAGCTTCTTCTCCGCTGTTTTCTCCGTCATTTTCTCTCCAGCCAATGCATCCATTGCGAAACCCAAAACCATCCCCATCAAAAATAGAGACCCCCGACCCATGCTTCCTCCTGTTTTACCGTGCCCTCTCTCCAAGATGATCCACAAATCACCTCCCGTTAAACCATGCCTGCTACGGAACGAAGCCGATCCGCGGATTGCTTGCGAACCCGGAGCCGTTTGAGACATTCACCGCGCTCTCGAACGTCGTGCCTCCATCATCGGAACGGGCCACGTAGACATCGTTTCCACCGGCGGTATCGTCCCCCCATGCGACGAGGAGGGTGTTGCCCGATCGGGCCGCGTGCGGCAGCGAGGAGTCTCCGAAGGTGTTGGAGACATTCACCGGCACCCCAAAGTGGGCCCCGCCGTCCGTAGAGTAGGCCGCAAAAATATCGCCCACCCCCGTGTCATCGTCAATGTCCACCCAAGTCACCAGGGCGACACCACCACCCGTAACGGGTGCCGCAAATGTCGCAAAGGAAGACCCGTCGCTATTGGACAGATTGACGGGACTGCCAAAACTGACACCGGCATCTCCGGAATGGGCCGCAAACACATCGCCACTTTCCTCTTCCCATACGACGAGGACATTGTCCCCATCCACCCTAATCTGCGGGAAAAATGCCAGATCGCCGCTGTCGGAGAGCGTTTCTGGGGCACCGAAGCTGACACCGCCATCCGTGGAACGGATGATCCGAAAGCCTTCATTGTCCTCCTCCCAGGCGACCAGGACAGTGCCTCCCGCAATGGCCGGTTGGGAACTGAACGACTCCACACCCGCACTGTCGGAGAGATTGAGAAAATCGGTATCGAACGTGGCACCCCCATCGGTGGAACGAACCATAAGGATATCGTCGCTTCCGGGGGTGTCGTCCGTCCATGTGAGCACAACGACATTATTCCCGATGGCCAGATTGGGGCTGTAAGAGTAACCGACCGTGTTGGACCGATTGCGCGGCGTGTCGAAGGTGATGCCGCCATCGGTGGAGCGGGCCGTAAAAATATCGCCCGCAAGGTCTTCGAGCCAGGCCACGACGACCGTGTTTCCTTCGATGGCGATCCGATGTGAGAAGGCAGTCCCACTGCTTTCGAGTGGAATGGGACTCCCAAAAGTCGCTCCGCCATCCTCGGAACGGACGACGAAAACATGACCGACGCTGCCACTCGTTTCCTGCCAGGCGACTAAGACGATTTCCCCCTCAATAACAAGCTGGGGTTCTGCGGCCAATCTGCTTTTGGAAAGATTCTGCGGCGCTTCGAAGGTCCGCCCATCGTCGCTGGAATGGGCGGAAAGAATATCGCCGTCCTCTTCCCAGACAACAACGGCGGGGGACAACACTTGGACGAGCGTCGAGGCGAATGTGGCGATGCAGGTATTGCCATGATCGCCCAGGGTGATGGAGAGGGGCGAGGCATCGCCGGTGCAGTCGCCCGACCATCCGGAAAAGAGCGAATCCGTATCCGGCGTCGCCGTCAGTGTGAGCGCGTCTCCTTCGAAGTACCAATCCTGACAGCGCGACCCGCACTCAATCCCCCCCTCCTGCTTGTTGGGACGCTTATTTTCGTCGGAGACCACGGTGACCGTTCCCTTGCCAGACCCCTTCTTTTGGATGACGAGCAACTCCACGCCCGCATCCCCCACGCCGCAGGCCGACAGCAGGAAGGCAGCGGCGATCAGCCCCAGGGAGAACAGCCTACTCCGTATTTTCATGCCCACGGACATTGTAAGGAATCGCATACCGCCCTTATCGGAAAATTTCCGTCGGAAAATAGTGGGCCGCATTCTAGCGAACGTCTCCGGATAAAACAACCCACTGTATTAGGCGTGTCAAACCAAAATAGAAATGTCATCTTTGCCGATCGGCTGTCTGCCCATTTACGGTTCAGGATAACCTCCGGGCGCAACGGGTGACGGTCGAAGAATGGCTGGATGGATCGCTGCGGATCACGCATCAGGGACGGCGACTTCGGTATCGGGAGATCGCTGCAAGGCCGGTGAACGTGGCGGCGTTACCGAAAGTCATCTTGAACCTTCATCCGCCGAAGCCATCTCCGGATCATCCCTGGAGGCAAACCTTCGTGTTACAGAAGAAAAAAGAGGCGGGGTCTGAAATCCAAAAAACCGGACATTTCTATTTTGGTTTGACACATAATTATACGGGTCTTGACATCCCGAAAATTACGCGGGTAACTGACCCTACCTGTGCGCTCTTGTCCACCTCCTCGAACTTGCGGTGCGGAGGGCGGGAGCACAAACCCACCCACCGCACCACATCGGGGCACCTCTTAAGAACCGACCGTGAGGTGCCCGTCATTTCTTAACACGCCTTACACGCTGATGCCGACCGTGTTCCAGCCGTTGCGCACGGCCTGCTGTTCCGAGCTTCCGGAACCGTAGAGGCTGCCGGCCACATCCACCGTCACGCGCGCAAACCGCCGAAATCCGGTATTGGGCCGGACGGAGGCATTGCGCAATGCGTCATACCAGATACGCCCCGTTTTTTCCCACGCGTAGCCGCCAATGCCGATGGCCGCCTGATAGAACGCGTGGTTCGGAATGCCGGAGTTGATATGCACCCCGCCATTGTCGGCGAACGTGGAGACGTAGTCGTCCATATGGGCCGGCTGCGGGTCTGTCCCCAACAGGGGATCGTTGTACGCCGTTCCGGGCGCTTTCATGGATCGGAGTGCGACCCCGTTGACGTTGGAAGTGAAAAGCCCCGCTCCAATCAGCCAGTCGGCCTGGCTGGCCGACTGTTTCATGGAATATTGTTTGACAAGCGATCCGAAGACATCCGAGATGGACTCGTTGAGCGCACCCGATTGTCTGAAGTAGATCAACTGGGCCTCGTCTTCCGTCACGCCGTGGGCCAGTTCATGGCCGATGACGTCAATGGCAGCCGTAAAACGATTGAAAATCTGCCCATCCCCATCCCCGAACACCATCTGCTCCGAGTTCCAGAAGGCGTTGTTGTACGCCTGTCCGAAGTGGACGGTGGCATTCAGCGGCATCCCTTCGTCGTCAATCGAATTTCGCCCGTATGCCTGTTCAAGAAGATCGAACGTCATGCCCAGGCCGTCGTAGGCCTCGTTCACGGAGATGTCTCCGGTCGGCCCCTGTCCTTCCGTCCGCACGACGGTCCCCGGCAGGTTTTCCGTCTGATTGGCCGTATAGATCGTCCGGGCTTTCTGCGCCACGGTGGCGACATCCATTGCGCCCTTCAGCCGCTGCGGTGCAAAGCGCGCCTGCTGCGTGGCAAGACGCAAGGCGCGGAAGGTGTTGTCAACCGACTTCGTCTTCAAAGCCCGTTCTCTCTGCTGCGGCGTCCCATTCTGGATAATCTTGTCCAGTACATGGGGGGGCAACAAACAAAAAATCGAGTGACGATGCTGACGATTTTGCTTCATGGCAGTTCCTCCTTGTATGTGCGTTACGGTTCGTCCTCCCGAGGCCGAGACACTCCATTTTCAGGCCCCATACCCTAAATTAAGAGCAATATTCATGCCATCCTATGGAATTAGAAAGCAGATAAAAAAAATATTTAATATTAATATGTTACATTAAAAATTAAAGTGTTGAATGATATTTTTATCCCCACGGGTGTATCTTTTTAGATACATCCGTGGGGAATTTTGCCACACTTTTTTGGCGGAGAGGGAACTTGCGGGGTGCAGGTAGACAGATAAACGCGGGGCCTTCAGGGCGGTCAGGTTCGTCTGTGAGATGTGAACGAATTCACAATGGAGATTGCCATCAGCAGCAACCCAACACATCCGATTCGCGGACGAGGACCCATTCTTTGTGATCAATCTCCATCCGTCTGGCGGCATACTGCTCATACAAAACGTGGTCGCCCGGCTTGAGCGTCATCGGGACAAACTTTTTCTCTTTTTCTTTTGCGGTGCGCTTCTTCCGGGTTTTCTCATCCTCGATCCATCGCCCTTCCCCCACCGCAACGACCTTCCCCTGCTCGGGGCGTTCCCTGGCCGTGTCGGGGATGATGATCCCCCCATGGCTCTGTTCAGGGGCCTCATCCGGAACCACCACCACCCAATCCTGCAACGGTTTGATATTCATAATCTGTCTCCCACTCGATAACGTAGCGTTAGTGTAATCTCCTCGTTCCGGAAGGAACGATCAGGCCGTAAAACTATCATGCGTTCACCCGAAAAACAACGGCCAAAATCGTCCGGGGCAATAGGCCGTGAGACGCTTAAAAATACCGGCGCAGGAAAATCAGATGGACCAGAATTAACCCGAAGAACGCCGTGATCGAAAATATAAAGTAATACTTCATTCGATTGCGGCGCCAATGTTTCTTCACGGCGGTCCTCCCTCGGTGGGGGGGGGCGCTTCGATCCCCAGCGCCTTCATCTTCCGATAAAGGTGGGTCCGATCCAGGCCCATCGCCTCCGACGCCTGCTGGACGTTCCATCCGCACGCCTTGAGACGTTCGATCATCCACCCCTTTTCAAAATGACGCCGCGCCTCCTTCAATCGGGTCGGCGGCAGGGAAAACGGGAGAAGAAGCGAAGGCGGCGCGATGAAGGGGGGCAGGTCCGAACAGGCAATGCGCGGCCCGTGGGTCATGATCGTCAACCGCTCCATCGTATTCCGAAGCTCCCGGATATTGCCAGGCCAGGCATATTCCGACAGCGCGGCCATCGCATCCGGCTCCACCCGTTTGGGCGGGATGCCCTGATCCCGCGCGATCTCCTCCATGAAATGAGAGACCAGCAGGGGGATATCCGCGCGACGCTCCCGCAACGGGGGAAGGTGCAGGGGGATGACATTCAGGCGATAGTAGAGGTCTTCCCGAAATCGCCCGCTTTCCACCTCCTGGGGGAGATGCTTGTTGGACGCGGCAATCACCCGCACATCCGTTCGGATCGGTTCGTTCCCGCCCAGACGTTGGAACGCCTGTTCCTCCAGCACGCGCAGCAATTTGGCCTGTGTGGAGAGGGCCATGTCCGCCACTTCATCCAGAAACAGGGTGCCCCCGTGGGCCCATTCGAACTGTCCGATCTTCCGGCGTTGTGCCCCGGTAAACGCCCCCCGTTCATAGCCGAACAGTTCGCTCTCGATTAAACCTTCCGGGATGGCGGCGCAGTTGATGGCCACGAACGGCCGGGCCCTTCGGCTGCTGCACGCGTGAATTCTGCGGGCTACCAACTCTTTTCCTGTGCCATTTTCTCCGGTGACGAGGACGCGGCTCTGTGAAGGCCCCGCGCGCCGGATCTCCTCCAACAGACGCGCGATCTCCGGCGTGTTCCCGATCAGGGTTTGTTTCCGGCCGAGTTGATCCTTGAGCGTCTGGTTCTCGCGCTGGAGCCGAAACTCGGCGAGGGCATGGCGGATCATCAGGACGATTTTTTCCAGAGAGACCGGTTTTTCGAGATAGTCGTAGGCCCCCAGTTTGATCGCGCGGACCGCCGTCTCGATGGAGCCGTGTCCCGACATCATAATGACGATCACCTCATGGAAGAGGTCCTTCAACGTCTTGAGCACCTCCAGACCGTCCATCTCCGGCATCCAGATGTCCAAAATAACGATCGCGGGCGGATGGGCCTGCACCAGACGGATCGCCTCGGCGCCGCTCGAAGCCACCTGGACGTCATAACCCTCGTCCATCAGCACACCGGACAGCGTGGCCAGGATCGCCGGCGCATCATCCACGATTAGAATCGTTTCCATCTTTCGAACCATCCATCATTAGTATGGGCTCTTTTGAGTTTTAAAAACCCCCCAACCTCCCCTTTGGTAAAGGGGAGGAGCGCAACATGGACTACGAGCTGAAGTTCCCCCTCTTTACCAAAGAGGGGCCAGGGGAGTTGTCAATGCAATGTTTCACCTATGTACAGACCGGGAACTCCAGGGTGAACGTGGTGCCCTTCGGCGCCCTGGGGGCCACACGAATCCGTGCATGATGATCCAGAACGATCCGCTGCACAATGGCCAGCCCCAGGCCGGTGCCTGTCTTTTTTCGCGAGAAATACGGGAGAAACAGCTTCTCCAAATCGTCCGGCGCAACCCCCGCCCCCTCGTCCGAGACCTCCACGGAAACCGTCCGGTCCCGATGCGCCGTGACGACCGAAAGGCTTCCCTGTCCGTTCATGGCGTCAATGGCATTCTCGAACAAATTGACGAAGAGCCGTTTGATCTGATCCCGATCCAGATTCAGCAGCGGCGTGGTCGGATCGAACCGGGTCAGGAAATGGACCCCTCCCGTTTCGTACAACGCCACGGCCTCCCGGATGATCGGGGCGATCGCCTGGGGCATGGGCTGCGGGGCGGGCATCCGCGCAAATTGGGAGAAGGCGTCCACCAATGTTTTTAAGCCGTGCACTTCGGCAATGACCGTCCGAGTGGCCTCGTCGAAGACCCGGTCGAAATCGGGCGCGCCCTCCGCATATTTTTTCCGTAAACGCTCCGTGGCCAACTGAATGGGGGTCAGCGGGTTTTTGATCTCGTGGGCGATCTGCCGGGCCATCTCCTGCCAGGTCGCAAGTTTTTGCGCCCGAACCAGGGCATCCTGACTCTGCTTCAGGTCTGCGGCCATCCGGTTGAAGGCGTCCACCAACATCCCGAACTCATCGGTGGGATGCACGTCAATCCGGACATCCAGATCGCCCCGCGCGATTTTCTGCGTCCCCTCCGCCAGCCGCTGAATGGGGACCGTGATGCTGCGGGCCAGATAGATTCCAAACCAGACGGCCGAGAAGAGGATCAGTAACGCGATGATAAAAAACGAGAGCAGATAACTCCACTTGATCGGGTTTTTAAACGCCGAAAGCTGCGCATACGACTCGGAGGCCCGTTTGATCTGCTCCATTTTTGCCACGAAACCGGCCGGGATCAACGTGTCTATGACCAACAGGGTGTTGCCGGTCTCCGCACCCACCCGAACCGCCGCCCGCACCCAATCCCCTTCGAATGTGGACTGGATCGTACTCACCGGACCGGTGGCGCGCAGGGCGCGCGCGAGGAATTCGGGACGGAGTGGCGGATAACGCTTCCTCTCTGCGTCCGGGGACAGGGATGAAACAAGATGCATCTGCCGAATGCCATATTCCTCCATCTTCTCCCGTCTGAACGTCTCCCACACCGAAGGGGGGGCGGAGAGGAGATTCCGCTCCGCAATCAGGACGGCCAGATGCCGGGCCTGCGTGGTCAGGTCGTTTTGTGTCTCTTGATAATATTGCTGCGCCACCTCCAGGGAGCGATCCAGCGACTGCTCGACCTGGACCGAGAACCAGTTTTCGATACTGTTGGTGAGAAACCCCCCCGCCACAACGAATAACAGGAGGGTCGGGATCATGGAAAGACCCAAAAAAGCCGCCACCAACCGCCCCTTGAACGTGGCGCGCCGTTGCCGCTTTTCGTAATAGAGTTTCACGAGATTGCGGAAAAGGAGCAGGAGCGCGATGAAAGTCAGGACGATGTTGACGTTAATCAGGGTGAGGACCAGGATACTGTTGAAGGAACGCCCCCCCCGAAAGAGCGCCACGCTAATGGCCCCGGAACAGAGCAGGAGCAGGAGAGCACCCCCATAGGGGCGCAGCCGCGCGGAGGTGGGCTCACGCAATGTTGGCTCACGCATGGGATACCTTCATGGGATACCTTGGATGATGTCGGAATTGGCCCAGGGGGTGTCCATCTCCAGGACGGGGATAAAAAAGAGGAAATATTTTAGATAAATTGGGAGGTTGGCGGCCTTCATTTGCGCCTTGACCCCCAGGTAATAGCGGCGGTCGGGCCGAAGACGCCGAACCGGCAGCAGCACGACATTGGAAAGACGCAGCGCGGCCCGCCGCAACGACTCCAAGTCGTCATAGATTTCTTCTGGGTGACCGACGCCGTCGTGTCGCGTCACGCGATACTGTTTTTTCAGGGTATCGTAGAGGACGGTGTGGCGGATGGTTTTTTCATAGACCTCCTCGTCAATCCAGTTTTTATATTTTCGGTTGAGGACGAAGTAGTAATAAAAATCCTTGGGAATACCGTTGTGCAGATCCCGCAGCACGTCGGGCTGGAACCCATGCAGGAGCTCCGCCGAGGCCAGGATCTGCCCGTTGACGATTTCGGTCTTGACGGCGGTCATCCGAGGCAGATCGGCGGCGCACGGCACCGAGGGAATGATCAGCATCGCCACGATCAAAACGAGTTGGCGTCGGATGCAACCTTTAAAAGGCATGGCCCAACGTGAAGTGGAGGGCGCCGGCATCTTCGTCCGTCTCCCGGTTTAATTTATAGCCCCAGTCCAGGCGCAGCGGGCCCACCGGCGTATTATAACGCACGCCGACGCCGACGGTGGATTTGATTTGCGACAGCGCCATGTCCGTGTAGCCTTGCCAGACGTTCCCATGATCCAGAAAAAAGACCAGCCCCAGGGAGCGCGGGAGGGCCACCCGAAGCTCTTCGTTAAAAACCAGGAAGGCATTCCCGCCGGTCGGTTGTCCGTCAATGCGAGTCCATTCCGAAAGGGGGCCTTCCTGGATGCCCACTTGGTCCGTGGGGTAGCCGCGCACGCTGTTGCGTCCGCCCAGGAAGAACCGTTCCGGAAGGGGAATCAGCGCCGTCTCTCCAAACCGATCCGCAAGGCCGACACGCGCCGATGCGGCCAGGACAAAGCGATCCCCCAACGCGCGATATCCGCTTCCCTGAAGGCTGAGCTTGATAAGTTGCACCTCCGACCCCAAGACCCTGGCGGCATTCCGCAGCGTGGCACTATAGACCCTGCCGCTTCGGGGCTGGAAGGGATCGTCCCGCGTGTCTCGAATGAGCGATAGATTGATCGTGGCGATATTTAACTTACCCGTATCTTCCAGCGCCTGCAGCGCCTCCGGCGAGACGGAGCGCGTGCTGTGCTGTTCATACTCATAGCGCACGCTTCCCTTCAGCGTTTCCGAAAAATATTTGTCAATGCCGGCCGTGGCCCGAAGCGTTTCCAGATCGAAGGTGACCTCCTTTTCCTTGACCCTGGCCAGGCTGGCCCGTCCTTCCAGATTTTGCGAAAAAAACCAGGGTTGCCGGAAATTGAGCGAATAGGTCTCCTCCAGATGATTGGCCTCGGCGCGCGCACTGATTTCGTTGCCGGTGCCCCAGAGATTTCGATGCGCCCCTTCCAGGAATCCTCGAACGCGTTCATGCTCGGCATAGCCCGCGCCGAACGAAAGGGTCACGGAAGGCCGCTCCACGACCTGAATATGAAGGTCCTGAATCGTTGGGTCCGCAGTCGCGACCGGCTCCAGACGAACCGAGGAGAAGAGCCCGGTGCGATAGAGCCGCCGCTGCGCCGTCAAGATTTCCTGGGGCGCATAGAGCGCCCCCGATTTCAAGGAGACTTCCCGCAGGAGCACCGCGTCCTGCGTCTTCAGGTTCCCTTCAAGCGTCGTCTTGCCTAAATGGACCTGCGGCCCCGCGCGGACGGTATAGATCAGATCGGCCAGCACCCGATCCTGCGTCTGTTGGACTTCCGTTTCGATCGTTGCCTGGAGATAGCCTTGCCGCGCATAGGCCATCGCCAGCAGGCGTTCCCCCTCCTTCTGCAGCGCCGGGTTATATGGAGCACCGGAGCGGAGGGCTTCCTCAAACGTCGTATCCGAAATCTGCACGTCGCCCACAACCCGAACGGTGCCGATCCGTGTCTGCGTCCCCTCCTCGACGCGGAAGGTGATCCGGGCCGCCTCCCCGCCTTCACCGAACTCGACCTCGCCGGTGACGTGCGCCGCTCCAAAACCGGCCTGCCGATAAACCTGCGTCAGTGCGGCCACGTTTCGGCCCAACCGATCCGCGCGATAGGGATCGCCCACTTTCATCGGGATCGCGTCTACAAGCGAAAGGCGCGCGCCGTTTCCCGCGCCGTTTCCAACGACCAGAATCTCCGCGACGTGGGTCTGCGGGCCGCTCTGGATCGCAAAGCGGACTTCCCGATGCCCCTCTGCAATCCACCTGGATGAGACCGTGACCCCGGCCTGGGCGTAGCCGATCTCCCGATAGGCTTGGGCCATTCGCCGGGCGCTCTCTTCCAGCGCTTCGTTGTCGTCGCGCCGCTCCTCCTGAATGCGCACCTGCTCCCGTAACGTTTTGGGAGAGAAGGGGGCCGGATTTTCAAAGACCAGATCGATGCGGTCGGAAGCGGCAATCGGCACTGTCAGCGCAATTTCCCCCGTACGTGCAAGAAACTCGATCGTCGGCTGGCCGATCTCGGCCTTCAGATATCCGCGCTGGACGTAAAACGAACGGAGCCGCTGTAAATCTTTCTCCAGGGTCTCGGCGTGGAAATATTCCCCCGGTCGGGAACGGATCTGCAGTTTGAGCGATCTTACGGAAACGCGCGGCGTGCCCGTAAAACGGAGCTCGCGGATTCTGGCCCGGTTTCCCTCCTCGATCTCGAGGGTCAGACGCCCCCCCTTCGAATCGGCCGAAAAACGGGGCGTTGAACGGGCCTGGTAATAACCTTCCCCTCGGTAGAGGGCCGTCAAGTTTGCGGCGGACGTCTCCCATCTGGACTCCGTAAAGGCCTCGCCGGGCTGAAACCCCGCGGCCTTTCGAATCCGGGCGTCGGAGACGAAATGGTTGCCCGTGACGGCGATTACGGCGATGATCCGTTTCTCCGTCAATCGCAGGTGCAGCGCCACCTCCCCCTGGGCCGACAGCGTCGCCGAAACCCGTGCATCTTCCAGGAGACCCGTGGCATGGAGCGCCGAAAGGGTCGTCCGGATCGCCTCCGCGCGATAGGGGTCGCCCACGCGCAGGGTCATGGCCGGATGCGTGAGAAAGGCGGGCGGTTCCGTCTCGATCCGCGCGATCGTCCGTCCTTCCCAGACGACCTCCTCCGCGTAGGCCGGAAAGACCCCGAAGCACCCTGCGATCAGGAGGCATCTCCACCACAACGTCACCGCACCCAACGCGGGGTGAGAAATGACGGATGTTATCGAAAGTCGAAGCGGAATCGGATGTCCCCCCCCTTC
Source organism: uncultured Nitrospirota bacterium (assembly GCA_964579175.1). GTDB lineage: Bacteria > Nitrospirota > Nitrospiria > SBBL01 > CAZOFZ01 > CAZOFZ01. The sequence continues at coordinate 18,007 of CAZOFZ010000016.1, forward strand.
CGTCCCTTTTCGTCCTGCTCTCCGATCAGTGAGATACGCGGACTCAGTTCGTAGACCATCCGGATTTGCGGCGCTTCGGAGGCCGAACCGGGCGTGGCATAGGTGACGGAGAGACGATCCTTGAGGAATCGTTTCTCCGCGATGACGCGCGCGTTTTCCGATTGTGCGTCATCGGGTGCGATCCGGATTCTGTCAATGCCGGTGATTTTCTGGATCGGCCCCTCGAAAATTTCGGAGACAACGAAGGCGGTGGCCTCGCCCGAAAGGAGCGCCAGCACGTCCTTTTCGGGCAGCGGGGGGGAGGCCGTCAAATCCAGCGTGAATTGCGACAGGGTGCCGGACAGCGTCAGGTCAATGGCATACGTCTGGTCGTCCACGGCGTTGCGCGTGGTGGTGTTGGCCCGGATGTTGAACGTGGGATCGATCCGATCCAACGTCAAAAACTCCACCGATCCGGAGGCGATCCGAAAATCGTTGTTCTGGAAATAGAGGTGTCCTTCCGGAATGGCCACCCTCCCCACCAGCCAGGGACGCCGCAAGGTTCCTTTCAGGGAGAGGTCCAACTCCAGCGATGCCCTGGCCACGTTGTTGTCCACCCGCATATTCTCCGCGCCCCGCAACAGCACGTTCAGGGCGACGGCATCCAAACCGGTGGGCTCGGAGGGCGTCTCTGCCTCATTCCGCAAGAGCAGCTTTTCGATAAAGGGTTTGACTTCCACCCGTTTATCGTAGACGGCGTTCTTGAGGACGATCTCGCCCGTGACCTGCTGCGCCTGCAGATCTCCCCGAATGAGCAGTTCGCCCGACGCCACGGCGGACAATTCCGTAAGGAGCGGCACCCCAACCCCTTCCAGGCCGATCTGGAATCCGAACTTCGACACGCCCCATCCGGACAGATCGGCTCGCCCCCCCCCGTGAAACGCCCCCCCCCCCGCTCGCCCGCGCATCGTCTCCAGCAGCAGCATTCGTTCGTTGAAAATCGCCGACAACGACGCAAGATAGATCGCATCCGGAAAGGGTGGGATACGGATCAGCCCCTGGGCCAGGGAGACCTCGCCCTGGATGCGGGGCGTCTTCCAGTCATCCAACACTTGCAGGTCGAGTCGGGCCACGCCCCGTGCGGTTTCCACCCGTGGTACCAGAAGCGGGAGGAGGCTCAAATCGGCCTCCCCTTCCAGATATAGGTCCCAGCGGGACAGGGGCGTGAACCCGCCTTGGAACGCAAGCTGTGTATTCTCTCCGACAAAGCCCGCGCTCTCAATGGCATAAACGCCCCGCTCCGCCCGGACCAAAATGGGGCCATTGTTGCGCAGCGCATAGCCCTGTACCCTTGCCTCGACATCGGTGAGGGAGAACGTCAGGCTGGCCCGATCCAACCGCTGGAAATCCCCTTGTCCGGAAACGGCCCCCGTGACGATCACCGAGGTATCGGAACGGGCCAGGAGGGGCATCCACGGAGAAAGGGGCAACTCCGAGAAGTGGCTTTGGAAAGAGAACGGATGGGGTGCCGAAAGCCCCATCGTGCCGGTGATGGAACCCGTTCTGGACGCCTCCTGGAATTGACCGTTGAGGAGCACCTCCCCCTCCATGAAATCGGCGGTCAGGGCGACTTCTCCCATCTGGAACGTGTCATATCGAAGCCGTTTTCCGTCCGCGATTACCTTGAGGGTCGGACGCTTCAGGGCCCCTTCTCCTGCCACGGTCAGCGCAACCTCTCCCGAAAGCCCTGGGAGTTTGGATTGGAAGATTTCGCTTTTTTCGGCATGGGCCAGCCGCGCGTCAATCCGATAGCCTTCCCGATCGTCTCCCCGATACGCAATGGCCGCATCCCCCTGGAGGCGGAGGCCGGCAGCCCCTTCCAGCACCACCTGCTTCAGGGAGACGGCTTCCTGCGTGACCGTCAGCATCAGACGCCCCTTCTGGAAGGGTTCTCCATACAGGCGCCCCGCGCCCAGCGTCAGCGGCCCGTCCACCGAAAAGGCGTGGGGCGTTCCTTGAATGGAGAGGGGGCCGGTGGCCGTGGTCTCAAGCGGGATGGACAGATTAAAGAGGGTCAGGATGTCCTGCGGATCGGCTGCGGCCACTTCCGTTTTGAAATCGAACGTGGGGGGGGTGGACAACCGCACCTCTCCCCTGAAGCGATAGTCCCCTCCCCTCTTTCCCTCTTCCAGCGGGGGGGATTGACGGGCCGCCTGTATCCGGCCTTTTTGGAACGAGAGCCGCCGATCCCCGTAGAGAATCGTGGCGGTGGCGGGGCCGAATCGCCGTCCTTTAAGTGTCCACCCATCCAGGGCAAGATCGCCCTCGAAATGGGGTGAACCCGCATCTCCCGTACCTGTCGTCGGCCCCACGGAGAGGCCCCCCTTCAGATTTAGGGTGCCGGTTGCGGGAAGATGGAGCGCCTCGGCGACGGCCGCGATTTCGGTGGCCTGAACATCCGTTTCGATGTGGAGTCCTTCGTTCCGGCTCCATCTTCCGCTCAACAAGACTTGCGTGCCGGGGAACGAAAGCTGCCCC
>CAZOFZ010000017.1:0-18884 GCA_964579175.1 uncultured Nitrospirota bacterium
CGGAAGCGTCCTACGGCATGCGCATCGAGGACATCAATCCCGTGGCGTCGGGATTTGACAGAAATCCTTTGAGGGTAGCGGGAGAGAGCCTGCGGAACGCCCGGCCGGCTTGGCTGCGTGAAAGAACGGCCACCTCCAGTCCAGACTCCGTCACTTCCTGTTGGTAACCTTCTCCCAGCGTCTTCATGGCAAGGTTCAGTGTCTCTTTCAAGGGTGCACGGGTGTAGCGACCTTTCAGATACGTATAGAGCGTATCGGCCTTCCCACCGATCACGGTAAACCCTTTTTCGTCAAAAATGCTGCCGTCGAATGAGATGCGGTAGAGCCCGTCGGCATCCGGGTCCGCCCCCACTTCAGCCACCAGAATCTCGACTTCGAACGGTTTGACGTCCTGACTGAAGATCGTCCCCAACATCTGCGAATAGGCATTCGCCAGGGAACGGGCCGTGACATCCTGCCGGCTGTAGAGGTAGCCTCTCATATCCGCATGGCGGATGCCTGCTTTTCTCAAGTTTTCGAATTCGCTGTACTTCCCCGCTCCGGCAAAGCCAATCTTGTCGTACACCTCTGAAATTTTGTTCAGCGAACTGGCATTGTCCGCCAGCAGGAGAATACCGTCGTCATATCCCATGGCGATAATGGAGCGGCCACGTGCGATCCCCTTCCTGGCGTACTCCGCCTTGTCCTGCATCATCTGTTCTGGCGACACGTAATAGGGCGCGGGCATCTATTTGTTCTCCATCTGGTGTGCCATGATCGCGTGGACACAGTTTTTAATGTGATCTTCCGGAACATCCAGAATCCCGTCCGCGTGGATCACTTTAACGGTGGGGAAAATTCCCCGAACGATGTCCGGTCCGCCCGTTGCAATGTCCCCTTCCGCCGCGTCATACAGGGCCTCCACGGCAATCCGCACCGCCTCTTCCCGCGACGCATCCTTCTTGAAAATCTTTTTGAGCGTCCCCCGGGCGTCCTTCCCACCGGAACCGACGGAGCAATATTCCAATTCCTCGTACTGCCCCCCCGCGACGTCATATTTAAAAATCCGCCCGCATCCGTGTTGATCGTCGAAACCTGCCAGGATCGGGACAACGACCATTCCCTGCATCGCCATCGGAAGGTTTCCCCGAACCATCTGCGCCAGTTTGTTGGCCTTGCCCTCCATCGAAAGGCACATTCCTTCGATTTTCTCGTAATGCTCCAGCTCGATCTGGAGAAGACGGGTCAACTCCAGGCAAGGCCCGGCGGCACCCGCAAAGGCCACCGCACAGGCGCGATCCACGTTATGCACCTTCTGAATGCGGCGCTCCGCGATGGAATAGCCCTCGGTGGCCCTTCGATCCCCGGCGATCACCGCGCCGTCCGCACAGCGGAGGGCCAGCACCGTCGTGCCGTGTGGAACCTGTGGAAAATCGTGCCGCACAGAGGTGGGCGCAGACACAGGGAGCAGGTGCGGATATTGCGAGGTCATCCACTGGTGAAAGCTGGAGCCCCAATCTTCATATGGAAGCATCGCGCCTATTGACCTCCTTTTTGAACGTAGTTTTTGATGAATTCTTCCGCATTTTCTTCCAGCACATCGTCTATTTCATCCATCAGCGCATCCAGTTCTTCCTCTGCTTTTTTTCCTTTCTCGATCACCTCCGCGCTGGCAGTCGTCTCCTCCTCTGTTTGCTCGGATTCTTTCTTTTTCTTTCGTTCCTGTTTTGCCATATTCCGGCCCTCCCTTATCCCCTCCCCTGCCCCCTTCGGGGGGTATCGGGGGAAGGATCACATTGCCATCTTTGCGAGCAGTTCTGAAACCGTCCGGGACTGGGAAAGCAGTGACTGCACGAATGCGGCGCTTCCCTTCAACGGGTCCATGAGGGGGACGCGCTTCACCGTCCGATTTCCCATTTCGAACAGGACGGAAGTCCAGCTGGTGGCGTAAACCTCCTTGGGAAATTTTTTCAGACAAGCCCCCCGAAAATAGGCGCGACTGTCCAGGGGAGCCTCCTCTTCCGCGTGCCGTCGCGCATCGTCCGTAAGGAGTCGCGCGACGTGCCCCCCCCGTTCCAGCGCGTAATAGAGACCTCGCTCTTCAACGACATCGTGATATTGCAGGTTCATCATGGAGACGCGCGGGTCTTTCCATCCACACCCTTTGCGCGCCATGTACGATTCGATCAGACGCTTTTTGATGACCCAGTCCAACTCCCGATCCAACTGCATGGGGTCCTTGTCCAGCGCCGCAAGCACGGCACCCCATCGCTCGATCACCTCGCCTACCGCCGGATCGTCGCTGCCCTCAAAGTGGAGACGCGCCGCCTCCCAGTAGGCACGCTGGATTTCGACCGCCCGCCACTGGACGCCCCGCACCAATTTGACCGGCTCTTTGAGCGTCAGATCGCGGGAGATGTCTTTAATGCTTTGGACCGGATTTTCAAGGGCGACCCCTTGGACGGACCGCCCTTCCTCCAGCATCTTCAGCACCAGGGCGGCCGTTCCCACCTTCAGATAGGTGGAGATTTCCGACATATTCGCATCGCCCACAATCACGTGGAAACGCCGATAACGCGCGGGGTCGGCGTGGGGTTCGTCGCGCGTATTGATGATCGGCCGTTTGACCATCGTGTTGAGGTCAATCAGGACTTCAAAAAAGTCGGCGCGTTGTGAAATCTGATAATCCACCCAAGGCGTTCTGTTCTCCGCGCCGACCTTGCCCGCCCCCGCAAAAATCTGCCGGGTGACCAAAAACGGTGTCAACTGGGCCACGATCGCATCGAATGGAACGGCGCGCGAGACCAGATAGTTCTCGTGATAGCCATAGCTGTTCCCTTTGCTGTCGGTATTGTTCTTGTAAACGGAGAATCGGCCCTCCCCATTCCTTCGCCGATCCGCCATCTCGCTACATTGCGCCAGGATGCGCTCTCCCGCTTTCTCATAGGCAACGACATCCCGTGGGTTGGTGCACTCCGGCGTGGCGTATTCGGGATGCGCGCCGTCCACATAAAGGCGCCCACCGTTCAAAAGCGGCTTGTTGAGGAGGCGATTGTATTCCGGACCGGGACGCTCCCGCTCCCCTTCCACTTCGAAACCGCGCGCATCCACGAGGGGATTCTCGTTCTCGTAGTCCCAGAGCACGGAGGTGGAAGTGAGACGCGGATAGCTGTTGACGAGGAAAATCGCGTTGGAGACGGGGTCGGGAGAATCTGCGTTCCTGACGGATAGACCAAACTCCGTCTCCGTACCCAGGATGGATTTCATTGGCGTTTGTCGGATCGGTGGGCTTTACAAGTAGTGACCCGTGGAGACCGTTTCGACGGCGGGAGACCGGCCCTCCGTCTGCCCCGCAATCGGACGCACATGGACGATCTTTTCGCTCCTGCGTCCTGCAATCTTGGCCCAATCGTCCGGATTCGTAGTGTTCGGCAGGTCTTCGTTTTCTCGGAATTCATCCCGAATGGCGCGCACCAAATCCTGCTCCGTGAGACCTGCTTCGCCGGTTTCGATCATCCGTTTGATGGCATATTTTTTGGCCCTGGAGACGATCCCTTCCATCATGGCCCCGCTCGCAAAATCCTTGAAGTAGAGAATTTCCCGCTCTCCGTTTGCGTAGCCCACTTCGAGGAATTTATTTTCCTCCCGCAGGCTGTACATTTCGGCCACCGACGCCTCAATCAATTCCGTAACCACGCTCTCCCGATTCCCTCGACGCGTCTCGATCTCCCGTGCGTGGTAGGGCAGATCGGCCGTCAGATATTTCCGGAAAATGGCCTCGGCGGCCTTTTGATCCGGCCGATCGATTTTGATCTTGATGTCGAGGCGTCCGGCCCTCAAGATGGCGGGGTCCAACAGGTCCTGGCGGTTGGTGGCACCGATGACAATCACGTTACGAAGACGTTCCAGGCCATCAATTTCGGAAAGAAACTGCGGGACAATGGTGGCTTCCATGTCGGAAGAGACCCCCGTCCCACGTGTCCTGAAAAGGGCGTCCATCTCATCGAAGAAGATGATAACCGGAACACCCTCCTCGGCCCGATCGCGGGCCTTCTTGAAAATCTCCCGAATTTTGCGTTCGCTCTCCCCCACGTATTTGTCCAGCAACTCGGGGCCTTTCACGTGGAGAAAGAAACTGCGCACTTCCTTCCCACGCCGATCTTCCAGCTTCCTGGCAAGCGAGGCAGCCACGGCCTTGGCAATCAGGGTTTTTCCACATCCTGGCGGACCATATAACAAGACCCCTTTGGGGGGAAGTAATCTGTACTCGGCGTAAAGTTCCTGATGCAGGAACGGGAGCTCCACGGCATCCCGCACCAACTCGATCTGCGCATCGAGCCCCCCGATATCATTGTAGGTGACATCCGGAATCTCTTCCAGAACCACCTCCTCCACTTCGGTGCGCGGAAGTTTTTCGACAGCATAGCCGGAACGCCCGTCAAAAAGAAGGGGGTCTCCGATACCCAACTCGCCTTTCAGGAGCGGCTCGGCCAACTCCACGACGCGCTCCTCTTCCGTGCGAAGCTGAACGATCACGCGCCCATCGCCCAACACATCCTTAACGTGTACCACTTCACCCTGGATGTCAAAGCCTGCGACCTCCACGGCATTGAGTGCCTCGTTCAGGACCAACTGCTGGCCCTTGCGCAGATCTCGGACCGAGATGTCCGGGTGAACGTTAATCTTCATCTTTCGACCGGACACATAAACGTTGATCGTGCCGTCCTGATTGACTTCCGAAAAAGTGGCGTAACTGGCGGGTGGCGCCGCCAGTTTTTCCACCTCGATCTTCAGCGCCTCGATCCGGTGTTTGGCCTCGACCAGCGCCGCAGCCAGTTTTTCGTTCTGTCGAAACGACTGCTCCAACTGCACGCGCACCTGCGCGGACTGGCCAATTTCCTGTTCCATGGAAGCGACTTGAACCTGGAGTTTTTCGATCTCCCGTTCGTACTCAACCAGCCTCATCTCCGCCTCTTTATCGCCGAACGGCAGGGACAGCCTTTTGGCGGCCCCTTTGAATGGACCCGAACGCCCTTCCGTTTTTTTCGATTCGGCCACGCTGCACCTCCTCTCCCTGCGTCCGTGCCCTCGTTAACTGCCTGTCGCTCAACCCAAATCGGTCGAAGGCGGCAGGCACATTTCGATCTTATCACCTGTTCTAATAATGGTCAACTTGACGGCCCGTGTCCCCTATATCGCCTGTATCGGACGTCAGGCAGTTTCGCTTTACGGAGGCCGGGGGAGTGGACGGGGCCGTCAGGATTCGTCAAAGTCGTCCGGCAATATGGGCCAGATGCCGGCCAAAAAGAAGGGAGACTTCTTTGCGGATTAATACGGAGGGCTTCAGGCGATCGGCGCGATCCCCCTCCATTTTTTTGAGGAGCCGAAGATACGCCAGCGTTCCCTGCGAAACGGGCGGCAGGGGGCCCTGGCTACGCCCCGCGCAGACGCGACAGAGACACCCCCCCTCCGGCGCCGAAAAGTAGACCTGGGCGTCGGCCAGATCGGCGCGGCATTTCAGGCAATGTTCCCAAAGGGGCTGGTAGCCGCTTTCGGCCACGAGGCGTGCGGTAAAAATCAAAATCTTGTTTTCACGGTCCGACTCCTTTTTCAACCCCTTTTCCAGGGCATGCAGCCCGTCGCACAACAGTTGGAAGATCCCCGGATTCGGGTCCCCTTCCGGCGTAACCCGCTCCACCGCCCGGAGCATCCGCACCCCCAGGGAGAGGCCCTCCCAATCCTCACGCAACTTCTGAAATGGATGGACGATATCGGCCTGGCCGATCCGCGCCAATCTTTCCCCCCCCTTTTCCGCAATCGCCAGCGTGCAGTGCGTAAACGGCTCCAGGGCCGCACCGAACCGGCTTTTCATCCGTCGCGCCCCCACTGCCACCCCCTTCAAACGGCCCCGCTTGAGCGTATAGGTCGTCATCAGTTTGTCCGCGTCCCCCAGTTTCAGGGCGCTCAAAATAATCGCAGGCGTCTCGATCAGGGGCATCGGAAGGAGGTCTCGCTATGAAAAGCGTGGTGAGGACGCGATCGGGTGTACACGGCCCGCCCCGCTGGGGCGTTACTCCACCCACACCGCAGTGCCGATGGCCGACAGCAGCAGCAGTTGAGGGTCCAGCTTTTGAAAGTTAAACGAGGTGGCCAGCACGGCATTGGCCCCCGCCCGTACCGCCTCCTGGCGCAGCCGCTGCAACAACTGGAGCCCCCCTTCATGGAGATGTCGTTCGTACTCCACGCCGAGGTGTTCTTTCTCCGAAATCAGGAAGAGGTCAATCCGGGCCACGTGACTGGCATGAATCAAACCCTGATAATTGCGGACGGTTTTCCCCTCGACCGTCTGCGTGGTGGTCACCAACACCGTCTCTTCCCGCGATGGCCGCGCCGGTTTAACGACGCGAATCGGCGCATTCACCCGCTCCTGCACCGGCGTATGCACGAGTGGCGGGACAGACGCTTTTGGGGCGGGCCCGCCGGAGGGTCCCAGGGTGGCAAGGCGGTTAAAGGGCGCGCTTTTCTTGGACTTGGTCAGGCCGGAGAAGACAAAATGACAGCTGACGCACCGGGGCGATTCCCGCTGTTCACAACCGCACACAGGGCAGATCATGGCGACTCCGCGATCAGGACGCTTCTTCCATTGGGCTTAAGACGCCCCTCCGCATAGAGCGAAATCGCGCGGGGAAGCAGGCGGTGCTCCTCCAGCAGAATCCGTGCGGAGAGCGTCTCTTCCGTGTCGTCGGGCAAAACCGGCACGGCCGCCTGCAAAATAATCGGACCGTGATCCACCGCTTCATCCACGAAATGGACGGTACAGCCGCTGACCCGGACACCGTAGTGCAATGCCTGACGTTGCGCATGCAGCCCCGGAAACGCGGGGAGGAGACTTGGATGGACGTTGACGATCCGGCCCGGATAGGCCGCAATCAACGGGGGCGTAATCAGGCGCATATAGCCCGCCAACACAACGAGGTCAACCCCATGCCGCCGGAGCAGCGTGGCCAGATACGCATCGTAATCGCTTCGGCTCGCATATCCGGCCGGGTCCACAAACAACGAAGGGCTTGCCCGCAAGAGGGCGGGCGCATCCTTCTTGTTGCTTAAGACAATCCCCACCCTGGCCGGCAACGCGCCCCGCTCAATGGCATCCAGGATCGCCTGGAGATTGCTCCCCCGACCCGACGCCAGAACGCCCAATGTGAGCTTTGGCCTGACCCTATGTGACATCCATCACACCCATCCGCGCGGGATAAGCCACCGAGAAAGAGCGTGGCATAATTCCACTCCTGTGTGGAAAAAAGGGGCACTCAATCTAGGCCGGGGGATCTGACACAATATGACACACAACTCAATCACAAAGGAGGAAGGAATGGAAAATATCACATTCAAAGTTAAAACGCAGGGCACGAAGTTTCTTCGCAACCTGCTCGGTGGAATGGTCGTAGGTGCTCTGTCCCTCGCCACACCAACTGGGGCTAGCGCTGGGCTGGTTAATCTCGTGGTCGCCCCAGTTAATTTCGTTGCCACGGGTAATGCGCTGTGCCCAGGTCAGCCGTTCTTCGTCTATAGCGGAGGAGACCCCGATTTCTTTGCCGCTTCCGCTGATCCCGCGTACCCCAGTCCAAACTTACTCACCTACATGACCGTGCCCCCCTCTGTCCAGGGCGTTGTGGACTACGATGTCCTAATGAACAACGGGAGGCTTGGCGACAGCTAACAAATGACGCAACGCGGGCATGCAAAAGTAAGTCTGCTTTTGCATGCCCGCTCCTCCGGGACTGTCGGATCGCGTTGACGAGAGCATCGGTTCCGTACCCCTCATTCCATTTCTATTTTTTTAGTCCATCTATCGAAACCCTTCGTTCCGGAGACATTGACCGTATGGCTTTACGGGGGCGACCCGCCGGGTCGCCCCTACGGTAAACGGCAACCCCCTTAATGAATTAAAAATGGAACTAGATGTTCCTTGATTTGCGATAAGCCGCAAGAGGTGTCTCACCCTTTTCTTTCTTCACCCGGTCGAGCATCTGCCGAAAACGGGCACTGTGTTCCAGAAGAAAATCCTCGATCTCCCCGCTTTCAATATGCTTGATCACGGCGGTAATCTTCCCGTTTTTTGTCACAAATACCGGTTCGGTTTCAGAAGCGATCAGGTATCTACCGAAATTATTTTTGACTTCTCCCATCGGGGCCACTTTCATTCTCGTTCCTCCTCGTAATACGCGTGCGTCCGATCTTTGTGCAAAACCCGGAGCACATCCACCCGCCGCTTTGTGTCATCCACGTTGTAGAAAACCCGGTAGTCATCCAGCCGAAGGCGGTAATCCGGATCGGTCATTCCCCGAAGCCGCCTGATTCTGCGCTTGTTCTCTCTTGCTGGAGTGTGGGACAAGAACCGCTCCATCCCATCGGCAATCAACGTCCGGTCATATTTTCTGAGGCCATCGAGATCGTGGACGGCCGACGACTTCAAGACAATTTCGTACGCGGACATAGCATTATTCTGGTCTCTATTTTGCCATGATGTCAAACGCGCTTACACGCTTGTCCGAACGATACCCGACCGCCGATTCCCTGCCAATCACGGTACACGACAAGGATGAGGCGCTCTTCGAGGGTCAACCGGAACTGCACGCAACGGTTCGGCCGGGATTGCCGCCATTCGAAGGCAAAGAAGTGTCGGACGCACACCGCCCGGTGGGTGACGCTATGTATAGATCGCCTCGCGGTTGCCTCGAATCACCTCGCCGATCGGAGAGGCCGCCATGCGAAGCCGCTTCAGGTAGGCCAGCGATCCTTTCAGGGCATTCGGCCGCACGACCCAGATCATGCCGATCCCCATATTGAAACTGCTGTACATCTCCGCCTCCGGGATTTTACCGGTCTTCTTTAGAATGTCAAAAATGGGGGGGACTTCCCAGCTTCCGAGGCGCACCGACGCGGCGCAGCCGTCGGGTAGAATCCGGGGCAGGTTGTGCGTAATCCCCCCACCCGTAATATGGGCGGCGCCCAGCAGCGCGACTTTTTCCTGGAATTTGAGCAGCGCCTTCACGTAGATCGTAGTGGGGGTGAGCAGCAGTTCCGAAAGCGGCTTGGAGAATCCGGGCAGCACCGTCTTGACCGTATGACCTGCCTGCTCGAACAGCACCTTGCGCGCCAGGGAATAGCCATTGCTGTGCAGACCCGACGAGGAAAGGCCGATCAGCCGATCCCCGGGGCAAATCCGCGCGCCGTTGACGATCCGGGATTTCTCCACCACGCCGACGGCAAACCCGGCCAGATCGTATTGGCCATCCGTATAAAACGACGGCATCTCCGCGGTTTCCCCCCCGATGAGGGCGCATCCCGCCTGTCTACATCCCTCCGCGATGCCCGCGATCACCGGCACCGCAATCGAGGGACGCAGTTTTCCGGTGGCCAGGTAGTCCAAAAAAAAGAGCGGTTCCGCACCCGTGACGACCACATCGTTGACGCACATCGCCACCAGGTCAATCCCGATGGTGTCATGCCGACCCGCCATCTCGGCCACCTTCAGCTTCGTCCCCACGCCGTCGGTGCCGGAGACCAGCACCGGCTTCTTGAACCGGGCGGCCCGCAACGCAAAGAGTCCCGCAAATCCTCCCAGACCGGTCAGGACCTCGGAACGATGGGTGGCTCGGGCCAGCGACGCAATCTTTTGAACGAACTGCGCGCCCGCTTCGATGTCCACTCCCGCCTTTTTATAGGTCATCCCGCCCAAACTTCCACCTCTTCCTGCGTCACGCGCAGCACCTCTTCCGCCGTCGTGATTCCGGCGCAGACCCGCTTCGCGCCATCTTCGCGCAAGGGCACCATCCCCTTCGAGATGGCCCGCGTCCGAATCTGCGCGGCGTCCGCCTTGGCCAGGATCAGGGCGCGCAGTTCGTCGTCCAACATGAGGATTTCGTAGATACCGGACCGGCCGCGGTATCCGGTCTGCAGACAGTGTGCGCAACCGCCGCCGCGATGGAAACGATGATCGCCCGGCGGCAGATTCAGTTTTCGCACCTCCTCGTCGGGGGGAACGTAGGCCGTTTTACATTCGGAACAAATGAGCCGAACCAGACGCTGCGCCAGAATCGCCACGACGGAAGAAGAGACCAAAAAGGGCTCGATCCCCATGTCCAGAAGGCGGGTAATGGCCCCGGCGGCGTCGTTGGTATGCAGCGTGGAGAAGACCAGATGCCCCGTCAATGAGGCATGGATGGCAATCTGTGCCGTGTCCATGTCCCGAATCTCGCCCACCATGATCACGTCGGGGTCCTGCCGCAGGATGGATCGCAGACCGTTTGAAAAGGTCAGGTCAATTTTGGGATTCACCTGCACCTGGCCGATCCCTTTGATCTGATATTCGATCGGGTCTTCGATCGTGACGATATTCTTGTCGGGGGCGTTGATCCGGTTCAGGGCGGCGTACAGCGTGGTCGTCTTCCCGCTGCCGGTCGGCCCCGTCACCAGCACCATGCCGTGCGCCATTCCCACCAGCTGCGTCATCATGGCCTGATCCCGGTGGGAGAGACCGATCTCTTCCAGGCGCAACAGCAGGTTCGACTTGTCCAGGAGGCGCAGGACGAGTCGTTCGCCATGCGCCGTCGGGACATCGGAGACCCGGACATCAATCTCCCGGCCCCCCGCCCGCAGGCCGATCCGCCCATCCTGCGGGAGTCGCCGCTCCGCGATATTCATTCCCGCCATGATTTTAATGCGCGAGGTCAGCGGTGACTGGAGCCGTTTCGGCGGGGAGAACATCGGATAGAGGATGCCGTCAATTCGGTAGCGGATGCTCATCTCCCGTTCGAATGGCTCAAGGTGGATATCGGAGGCCCGCTGCATCACCGCCTGAAACAAAATCGCATTGACCAGACGAATCATCGGCGCCTCATTGCCGGACTCCAGCAGATCTTCCGGCTCGGAGAGCTCTTCCGCCAGCGTACTTAAACCCGCTTCGGAAAGATCGGAGAGGTCGGAAATGGCCGCATCGGTGCGTTCTGCGGTCTGTTCGTAGGCATGATGGATGGCGCTCATCACCGCGCGGGGAGGCGCCAAAATCGGTTCGATCGGGGCGGAAAGCAGGAGTCGCAGATCGTCCAGTGCCGTCAGGTCGAGCGGATCGGAGCAGGCCACCTGCACCGCGCGCCCCACCCGTCGAATGGGAAGCAGCAGGTGCCGCCTGGCATAAGCGATGGGCACCGATCGGGTGAGCGAGACATCTATCTCCCCCATCGTCAAAGCGGCTCGATAGGGGCATTGCCACTGCTCCGAAAGGGCCTGGAGCAGCCGCTCTTCCGTCAGGAACTGGAGGCGGATCAGGACTTCGCCCAGCCGCTCCCGTCTCCCGTCTTCTTTTTCGGCATCGCCTTCGGGACGGGCTGCCGTCTGTTGCGCCAGCGCCTCCGAAAGCTGTGCGGCAGTCACGACGCCACTTTCGACCAGCATCTGCCCCAGCAAGGGTCTTTTTTGCAGCATCAACGGCCCCGCCCAATTCGGCTTACGAGGACGTTTCTACAGGATATCCGGACTGCATCCAGGCGCGGTATCCCCCCTCCATGGAGGCCACGTTCCGATAGCCCATCTGCTTGAGCGCCTGCGCGGCCACGGCGCTTCGGCCTCCACCCGCGCAATGCAGGACGATCAGCGCATCGGGGTCTTTGACGTTGTCTTCCACGGTCATCTCCAACACCCCCCGCGGTACGTTGGCGCTTCCGGGAATTCGCCCCTTCTGGTGTTCGTCCGGCTCCCGCACGTCCACCAGGATGAATGTCTCCCCCGCATCCAACTTCTCCTTGACATCGCGGACTTGAAGAAGTGCGACCTCCTGCCGGGCCTCCGCCACCAATGTCTTCCATGTCTTCATGACAGTCTCCTCTCGCCCGGAGTACGTTCCTCCGGTTCGTGTTTCATCAGAAAATGACGGCCCAGGCGCGCCGAAATGTGGACCAGCAAGATCACCGACGCCAGGCCATACAGGGTGTTAAACCCAGGCAGCGTATCCCAGAAGAAGGCCACATGTTCCCGCGCGATGAAGAAATCGGCACCCGCAGCGGCCAGGAGCGCCACGGTTACCCACAGCATCGAGCGGCTTCTTCGCTTCCTGAACTGTCCCCGCCTGAAGTCCGCCTCCACTTCGGTGAGGCTTCTTCCAAATTTTAGAAGCTCGTTTTGAGAAGTCACGCGATGGCCCTCCGTACCAGGCCCAGGATGAGGTCTGGATAAAGCCCCAGTACCACGGAGATCATCGCGGTGACCAGCAGCGGCACCACCACCGCATAGGAGACCTCTTCGATGGGATGCCCTGCGGGATCCCCCGCGTGCGGATCGGGCGCCTCGAAGTACGCCTTGTAAAGGATTGGCATGAAATAGGCCGCATTCAGGAGGGTGCTTGCGAACAGCACCACCAGGACGCCCCAAATCTCGGTGGAACCCAGCGCCAGGTACCATTTGGTTGTGAATCCGGCCATCGCGGGGACGCCGATCATGCTCAATGCGCCGATCGAGAAGGCGGCCATCGTCAGCGGCATCTGTCGCCCGATCCCGGCCAGTTCGGAAACCTTCGTCTTGTGGGAGGCCACGTAAATCGAGCCGGCGCAAAAGAAGAGGGTGATCTTCGAGAAGGCATGGTTGGCGATGTGCATGACCCCGCCGGTCATACCGCTTTGCGTCAGGAGCGCCCCGCCCAGGATGATGTAGGAGAGCTGGCTGACGGTGGAATAGGCCAGCCGGGCCTTGAGATTATCGCGCGTGAGGGCATATAACGAGGCCAACAGGATCGTGAAGGAGACCAGCACCGCCGTGTAGACCCCCAGATGAAGCTGCTTCATCAGGGGCGTCCCCACCACGTGGAAGATGATCCGCAGGACACAGAAGACCCCCGTGTTCACCACGGCCACGGCATGAAGCAGGCCGCTGACCGGCGTCGGGGCGACCATGGCCGCCGGCAGCCAGGCATGGAAGGGCATAATGGCCGCTTTTCCAATCCCCGCCAGGAAGAGGAAATAAACGACGGCCACGGCCGTGGCGTTGGCCCCTGCGGGGAAGAGCCCCCCCGGTCGAAAATCGAGCGTCCCCGCCAGGACGTAGACCCCGACGATGGCGGCCAGAAAGAAGAGCTTGGATGTCCCCAGCAGGTAGACCAGGTATTTCCGGGCCCCCGAAACCGCCTCGGGCGTCTCCTTGTGCGCCACCAGGGGATAGGTGATCAGCGTGAGGATTTCGTAAAAAAGGTAGAGGGTGGCCAGGTTGGCCGAAAAGGCGACCCCCATCGTGGCCGAGAGCGTGATCGCAAAGCAGGCATAATAGCGGGTCTGGGCATGCTCAGAAAGGGCGCGCATGTAACCGATGGAATAGACCGTCGTGACGATCCACAGAAACGAAGCGATGAGGGCGAACAAAATCCCCAGGGCATCCACGCGGAATTCCAGACGGACGCCGGGGAGGAAGGAGAAGAGGGTGTCGTGGATCGTATAGCCCGACAGGACGATCGGCAGCATCGAGGCCACGATCCCGAATTTCAAGATCGCCGTGACCAGCGAACAGGCCTCCCGCAGGTTGGGGCGCCTGCGTGTCAGCACGATCAGGGCCGTTCCCACCAACGAGACCAGCAGGGCCAGCGAGGGGCGTATGGATTCGACATCATTCATCGGCAGGTCGGCATTATAGCTTTCCGCCGGGAATATTGTCTATAATGCCCTCCTACCGTGTCACCCATCGGCATTCGCAACATTCTGGTTATCAAGCCCAGCTCCCTGGGGGATATCATCCACGCCCTGCCGGCGGTGGGGGCGGTCCGGAGGCATTTCAAGGAAGCGCACATTGCGTGGCTGGTCAAGCCGGCGTGGGCGCAGATATTGACCGAACACCCCTTCATTGACGAGGTCATCGCCGTCCCTTTCCGATGGCGGGGGTTGCCGCAACTGCGCCAGGCCATTCGGCAACGGCCGTTCGATCTGGTCGTTGACCTTCAGGGGTTGTTTAGAAGTGCCGCGCTGGGATACCTGACCGGGGCCGCGCGGCGGATCGGGCTTGCCGAAGCCCGCGAAGGGGCCCCGTTTTTTTATACCGATTCCGTCACGACACCGAAGAGGGTCGTCCATGCCGTGGAGCGGTGCCTCCATGTGGCCATCGCACTGGGGGCCGATCCGGAACCCATTCAATTTGGTCTGCCAAAGACCGAAGCGGCGACGGCGGAAGTGGATCGTTTTATGGAGACGGCGGGGCTTTCTGCTCCGTTCGTCCTGCTCCATCCGGCGGCGCGGTGGGAAAATAAGCGGTGGCCCCCGGAGCGGTTCGCACAGGTGGGGGACGGGCTGCTTCAAGCGGGGAAAGTCCCCGTGTTTACCGGCGGATCCGGAGATCATGACGCCATCCGGCAGATTCTCTCGATAATGGAGCGGGGGGGGGGAGTCAACGGCGCGGGGCGGCTTTCGCTTCCGGGCCTGGCGGAGTTGCAACGGCGGGCGCTCTATTTTATCGGAAACGACTCCGGCCCGATGCACCTGGCTGCCGCCGTGGGGACGAAGGTGGTGGCCCTGTTCGGCCCGACCGATCCCAACCGGGTGGGGCCCTATGGGATGGGCCATTGCGTCATCCGAAAACGGAACGATTGTATCGGCTGCCACCGGGACGCCTGCATTCACCAGAACCGGTGCATGAAGGCCATCCAGGTGGAGGATGTCCAAACCGCCATCGGGTTATTGGATGCGGGGCGAGGGGTGGTTCGAGAATAAGGAGCGCTTTATGATGGGTATTGATCCGGCATTGCTTTCCATCCTGGCCTGTCCGAAATGCAAGGGGAAACTCTCGCACCACGCGGCGGACGCCCGGCTGGTCTGCGCTGCGTGCAAACTGGCCTACCCGATCCGGGACGAGATTCCAGTCATGCTGATTGACGAGGCCACTCCGGTTTCATGACCCGTTTGCCTTTGTCGGTCACGATCATCGCCTGTAACGAGGCCGAGCGGATCGGCGCCTGTCTTGCGAGCGTGGCCTGGGCCGACGAAATCGTCGTCGTGGACGGCGGGAGCCGGGATGAGACCGTCGCCATCGCCAGAACTTACACCGATAAAGTCATTCAGCATCCCTGGACGGGGTATGCCGATCAGAAAAACTTCGCCGTTTCCCAGGCGTCGCACGACTGGGTTTTGAGTCTGGACGCGGACGAACGGGTGACGCCGGGGTTGGCGCTCGAAATTCAGGAGGTGCTGGCCGCGCGGCCGTCGCATGCCGGTTTTTATCTTGCGCGTCAAAACTTTTTCTTGAAGCGCCCCATCCGATATGCGGGGTGGTTTCCCGATCATACGCTCCGGCTGTTCGATCGAAGGGCGGGCCGGTTCGAGGCGCGCGCGGTGCACGAGGCGGTACGGGTCGCCGGAAGCACGGGGAGGCTGCAACAGCCGCTTCTGCATGACACCTATCGCACGCTGGCCGAATTTCACGCACGGACGGGGCGCTACGCGACACTTGCCGCCCTGCAGATGAGGCAGGAAGGACGGTCGTTTCGCCTGATGGACCTGGTGGCGCGCCCGGCCTGGACGTTCCTGCGCATGTATCTATTTCGACAGGGATTTCGGGAGGGGTTGCACGGCCTGCTGCTGTGCGGTCTCTACGCCTATTACACTTTTTTGAAATACGGACGGCTCTGGGAAATGGAGCACAAGAAGTGATGCGCGGGTGGGCGGCATGGGTGCGCGGTCATCGGATTCTAACCAGCATAGCCATCGGGGTGCCGCTCTTACTGTTGATGTGCCCCACACCCTTCTCCATCTTGTGGGGGCTGCCGATCGTCCTCCTGGGGGTGGCCATGCGGATATGGTCTTCCGGCCACATCCGAAAAGATGCCAGCGTGGCGATGGACGGGCCCTATGCCTGGACCCGTAATCCACTCTATCTGGGGAATTTTCTGCTGGGACTGGGGATCGTGCTCATGGGACGGAGCCCCCTCGCCCTGATCCTCTACCTGGTCGTCTTCTATCTGATTTACACCCCCACCATTCAGGCGGAAGAAGACAAACTGCGCCAAAAATTCGGGGCCGTCTACCAGGCGTATGTCCTGCAAACGCCCCGCTTCTTCCCCTCGCTCACCCGCAGACCCCCCTCCTCCAGAACGGCATTCGATTGGGGGCGTGTGATGGGACACCGGGAATACCGTACCTGGCTGGGTGTGCTGGGCATTCTTTTCATTCTGGCCCTGCGCGCCACATTCGGGTCCTAAGACAGTCTCCAGGGTCTTTGATGCGCCACATTCAACGCATTTTGATCATTAAGCTCCGCAACATTGGTGACGTCCTGCTGACGACGCCAGCCCTTCGCGCCGTGCGGGAGGCCCATCCCACGGCCTACGTGGCAATCCTGGTCGCCCGCGGCACCGAGGCGGTGCTCCAGGACAATCCGTTCATCAACGCGGTGATCGTGTCCGATCGGGGCGCGGGGCATTCGCTTGAGCGCATCCGGTCGGAAGTCGCATCGCTTGCGCACATCCGGAAGATGCGCTTCGACCTGGTCATTGACCTGACTTCCGGCGATCGCGCGGCCCTGCTGGGGTTTTTGTCCGGCGCGCGGTATCGCGTGGGGGCAGACCCCGAAGGAGCCGGGTTCTGGGGCAAGAAATATCTCTACACCCATCGGTGCATGACCCGCAGACAGACCCATATGGTGGAGCAAAACCTGGACATCGTTCGACAAATCGGCATGGACACGCAGGATCGCTCGCCTTACATGGCCGTTCCGCCCGCAGATCGGGAATGGGCGCGGGCGTTGATGGATCGCCATTCCATCGGCAAGGGGGGCAAAGGGCGACTGAAGATCCACCTCCATCCCACGGCGCGCTGGCTTTTCAAGTGCTGGCCGGACGAGGCGATGGCCGCGCTGATTGACCGTTTAAGCGACGAAGACGGGGCGCGGATATTCCTCACTTGCGGGCCGGCCCCGGCCGAAGTGCAAAAGGCCGCGCGGATTGTGGCGCTGGCACAACGCAGGCCGGTGGACCTCATCGGCCAGACGACGCTCACGCAGCTTGCGGCCATTGCCGCGCAGTCTAACCTGTTCGTGGGTGTGGACACCGCGCCGATGCACATTGCGGCGGCCGTGGGAACGAAGGTGATCGCCCTGTTCGGCCCCACGGGGGCGTCGCAGTGGCGGCCGTGGGGCGCGGGGCACCGCGTCCTTCAAGACAACGCCGGATGCGATCCGGCCGGTCCTTCCGGATGCACGCGGACCAAACGCTGCCTCTGCCTGGAGAAGATTTCGGTGGACAGGGTCCTCTGCGAAATCCGCGCCGCATGCCCGACTTCCGAAACCTCCCGCCCGGTGGAGTTCGCGTGCGTTCCCTGACGGTGCTCCACACGGAGTCTTCACTGGGATGGGGAGGACAGGAGATCCGCATCTACCAGGAAGCCCTGGCCGTTGCGCGGCACGGACATCGGGTGCTCATTGCGGCGCCGGAAGAGAGCCTGCTCATTAAAGAGGTACGTGCGGGAGGACTGCCGCTGATCCCGCTTCCCCTGCCCATGCACCGATCGGCCATCCCGGCCGCGCTGGCAACACTCCGAAAATGGATTGCGCAATATTCCATAGACATTATCAATACGCACAGTTCACGCGACAGTTGGATCGCCTCCGTGGCCGGGCGTCTCTCCCCCCACCGGCCCCGGATCCTCCGCACTCGACACATTCAGACGGAGGTTCGTTGGGGGCGGCTGATCTATGGCCGGCTGCCGCATTACATCATGACCACCAGCGAGGCCATTCGACGGGACTTGATCGAACGATGCGCGGTGCCGGAGCACCGGATTGCGACCCTCCCGACCGGCATTGACGAGACGCGGTTCCATCCGGACATCCCTTCCCGATTCCGGGAGGAGATCGACATTGGAAGAGAGCGATTGCTGGTGGGGATGGTTTCGGTGCTGCGCTCCTGGAAGGGGCACCGCTATTTTCTGGAGGCGGCGGATCGGCTGCGCAAATCGCATCCGCATCTCTCCTTCGTCATCGTGGGGGAGGGCCCCGCGCGCTCGTCTATCGAGGCCCTGCGGCGCGAACGCCATCTGGAGGAGACCGTCCTGATGACCGGCCATCGCCGGGATGTCCCCGAAGTCCTCTCGGCGCTGGATTTGTTTGTACTCCCTTCTTACGCGCACGAAGGAATCCCGCAGGCCATCCTGCAGGCGCAGGCCATGGCCAGGGGGGTGGTCGCATCCGACATCGGCGGCATTCGGGAAGTGGTGCGAGACGGCGAGACCGGCCTCCTTGCCCCCCCGCGCGATGGGCCCGCCCTGGCCCGTTGTATCGCGACGCTGGCGGACGATGCGGCATTGCGTGAACGACTGGGAGAGCAGGCGCGCGCACGGGTGCTGGCACAGTGGACGCTGCGGCAGATGACCGACCAGATCCTGGCCCTCTACCAGAAATTGTTTCAGGCAACGTGAACAGGCTGCTGGATGCCGTACCATGCCCAATCGTCTTATCCTGACCGCCGTCTCCGGCCTGTTTAAAATCTTCGCCAGGCAGGACGCGCCGGAGCCGCCGTGGGCGCCCGCGTCCGTCCGCTCCGTGCTCCTGCTCAACACCACCGCCCTGGGCGACACCCTCCTGACCACGCCCGCGCTGCGCGCGATCCGGCACGCCCTTCCTGCGGCGCGCATCACGGCCCTGGTCAGCCCATCGGCAAAATCGGTGCTGCTGCACAATCCGCACATTGATCGTCTGCTTGACCACCCCGGACGGATTCGGCTGCTGGATGTCCCCTCGCTCCTGCGATTGATTCGGGCGTTGCGTCGGGAACCGTACGACCTGGCCGTCATTCTGGACGGAAACGACCCGGACGCCGCGCCCCTGGCCTGGCTTTCGGGGGCGCGGTATCGCTGGGGATGGGCCGGGAGCCGGCTGGCCTT
>CAZOFZ010000018.1:0-18779 GCA_964579175.1 uncultured Nitrospirota bacterium
GCACGACCGTGGCCGTCACCCCCAGAATGACGCGCGTATCCTGCGTCACTTCCACTTCCACCCGTTCCAGCACCCCTTCGTCGTCCGTCCCTTCGTAGACCCATTTCCTTCCGGGCGTGAGACTGAAGTAGGGATTGTCAATGCCGCTGACGAAGCGGGCCGGATCGATGGTTGGGTTATAGTTGGCCCCATCGTTGTCGTCCAGAACAATCGCATTCTCGTTTTCCGTATCTCCGCCATTGTCGTTATTGTTATCGCCACCCCCGCCACAGGCCGCGAGGATCGCGCCCAGCAGCACCCCTAGCCACACACCTTTGGTTGTCGCTTGTCTCTTCATGTTGCCCTCCCCCTTTCTTAAGGTTGATCCGGTTGACACAACGTGTCTTCAGGATTCAGAGGATAGCAGGGGGTGGGTTACCGGAACCTTTCCCGAAAATGACAGTTTTGAAAGGTGACGCCATGCTTTGTTTTAAAGGTAGCATGGAATCGTCTGACGGTGGAGAAGTGTCGCGAGGGGGTCGGATCAAGGAGGGCGGTCTAGCGGTTTTAGAGGTGCCCGCTAGGCGTAATCCTGGAGGGCTTTGACCTCCATCGGGGTGTTGATCAGGGCTGAAAGCGCGCGTGCGGCCGCACGCGCGCCCGCGACCGTTGTAAAATAGGGGATGCCGCAGGCGAGCACCGCCTGCCGAATCGGATGGGAGTCGGCCTCCGACCGTCTGTCTCCGACCGTGTTCAGGACGAGGGCGATCTCCCCATTTTTGAGCATATCCACAATATGGGGGCGTCCCTCCGCCACTTTGTTGACCGTTTGAACCACGCCGTCCAGACGATCGTTGAAATAAGCGGCGGTGCCGCGGGTGGCCACCAGGTCAAAGCCCAATGCGAGGAGTCGTTCCGCAACCGGCAACATCGCCGGCTTGTCGCGATCCTTGACGCTGACAAAGACCCGTCCGCTGCGTGGCAGGTCGTTTCCCGCACCCGCCTGGGCCTTGGCGAAGGCCATGCCAAAATCGTGGTCAATCCCCATCGCCTCGCCCGTTGACTTCATCTCCGGCCCCAGCAGGGGGGCCACACGAAGCCTTCGAAACGGCAGAACGACTTCTTTGACGGCGACGTGCGAAGGGAGGGTTTCCCGGATATTCTGCCCACGCAGCGGGACCCCCAACATGGCACGCATAGCCACCTGTGCCAGCGGGACACCCAGGGTCTTTCCGACAAAGGGGATCGTCCGGGAGGCACGCGGATTGACTTCCAGGATGTAAACCTCTCCTTCTTTGACCGCGAACTGAACGTTCATCAGACCGACCACCGACAGGGCCCGCGCCAATGCCGTGGTCTGCCGCCGGATCGCCTCCAGGACCCCCGCATCCAGCGAAAAGGGGGGGAGCGAACAGGCCGAATCGCCGGAATGGATGCCGGCCTCCTCGATATGCTCCATGATCCCCCCGATGAACGTCTCCTGTCCGTCCGAAACGGCGTCCACGTCAATTTCCACCGCATCTTCCAGATATTTATCCACCAGCACCGGATGTGCGGGGGAGACGTTGAGGGCCGACGCGACGTAGGCAAGAAGGTCCTGCGGGTCATAAATCACTTGCATTGCCCGCCCGCCCAGCACGTAGGAGGGACGCACCATCACGGGGTAACCGATGGCGGCGGCCACGGCGGCCGCTTCCTGCGGGGTGCGCGCCAACCCCGATGCCGGCTGTTTGAATCCAAGCCGCGAGAGGAGCGCCTGGAAGCGTTCCCGATCTTCCGCGCAGTCAATGGCGTCGGGGGGGGTGCCCAGGATCGGCACGCCGGCCCGCGAAAGGGGCAGGGCCAGTTTCAACGGGGTCTGCCCGCCGAACTGCACGACCACGCCGATGGGGTTTTCCCGACGCACGATATGGAGGACGTCTTCGAAGGTGAGCGGCTCGAAATAGAGCCGGTCGGAGGTGTCGTAGTCGGTGCTGACCGTCTCCGGGTTGCAGTTGACCATCACGCTTTCATAGCCCATCTCCCGCACGGCCATCGCGGCATGGACACAGCAGTAGTCGAATTCGATCCCCTGGCCGATCCGGTTGGGGCCGCTCCCCAGGACGATTACCTTCTTGCGCGCGGTGGGGGCGGCCTCGCAGACCGTCTCATAGGTCGAGTAGACGTAGGGGGTGTGGGCCTCGAACTCGGCACCGCAGGTGTCCACGCGCTTATAGACCGGCACGATCCGATGCACGGCGCGAAAGGCGGCCACCTCGGTTTCTCCGAGGCCGGAAATCCGGCCGATCGCGCGATCGGAATAGCCGGAGGACTTGGCCTTCCGCACGGCCGCCTCGGAGAGTGGCGCGGTCAGGGTCGGTTCGATCTGAAGAATTTCCAGCACCTGTTGGATAAACCAGGGGTCCACCTGGGTGATCCGGTGGATTTCCGGGACGGGGACGCCCAATCTGATGGCGTCCGCAATCTGCCAGAGGCGGCGCATCGTCGGATGCGCCAGCGCGGCCAAAAGTTCCTCTCGTTCGGGACGGGGATCGCGCGGATGGAAGTAATCGTACGTGGCCTCGAGGGAGCGCAGCGCCTTCATCAGGGCTTCTTTGAAGTTGCGCCCCAGGGCCATGACCTCGCCCACCGACTTCATCTGAAGGGTCAGCGTGGGGTCGGCCTCCGGGAATTTTTCGAATGCGAACCGGGGCATTTTGACCACGACGTAATCCAATGTCGGCTCGAAAGAAGCGGGCGTGACGCGGGTGATGTCGTTTCGGATTTCGTCCAGCGTGAAACCGACGGCCAGTTTGGCCGCAATTTTTGCGATGGGGAAGCCGGTGGCCTTGGAAGCCAGGGCCGAGCTGCGGGAGACGCGCGGATTCATCTCGATGACCCGCAGGTCGCCGTTTCGGGGATTGAGCGCGAACTGGATGTTGGAACCGCCCGTATCCACGCCGACGCCGCGCATGACACGGATGGCCGCGTCCCGCATCGCTTGATATTCCCGGTCGCTCAAGGTCTGGGCCGGCGCGACCGTGATCGAATCGCCCGTATGAATCCCCATCGGGTCCATATTTTCGATCGAGCAGACAACCACCACATTGTCTCGGCGATCCCGCATCACTTCCAGTTCGAATTCCTTCCAGCCCAGCACCGACGCCTCGATCAGGACCTCATGGATCGGGCTGGCCGCAAGACCGTTCTCCACGCATTGTTCGAATTCTTCCCGATTGTAAGCGATACTTCCGCCCGCGCCCCCCAGCGTGAAGGAGCTGCGGATGATGGCCGGAAACCCGATGTCGTCAATGACCCCCAGGGCCTCTTCCCGGCTTCGGGCGGACGCACTTTCGGGACAGAGGAGCCCCGCCTCGCGCACGACCCGCTTGAATGTCTCGCGGTGTTCCGCGCGACGGATGGAGGCGCAGGACGCGCCGATCAGTTCGACGCCATATTTCGCGAGGATACCCGACTCCGAGAGCGTGACCGCCATGTTCAGGGCCGTCTGCCCCCCCATCGTGGGGAGAAGGGCGTCGGGACGCTCCCGCTCGATGATCTTCGAAAGGATTTCCGGCGTGATCGGTTCGATGTAGGTGCGGTCGGCCAGATCGCGATCGGTCATGATCGTGGCCGGATTGCTGTTGACCAGCACGACCCGATAACCCTCTTCACGCAGGGCCTTGCAGGCCTGGGTGCCGGAATAGTCGAATTCGCAGCCCTGTCCGATGACGATCGGGCCCGCCCCGATCATCAAGATTTTTTGAAGATCGGTGCGCTTGGGCATGTCAGGCGGGTGACGGGGAGCCTTTGTCGTGTTTCTCGACGAAGGCCCGAATGGCGTCCAGGTTTTCCAGGATCATCCTGGCCTTTTTAAGACCGAACTGGAACGGGAAGCGGTCTTCGGGGCCCTGGCTGAGCACCAGCATGGGGTTTCCCTTGAATTCGGATTCGGTGGCAACAGTCATTGTCTCTCCTCTGTGTCTCTCCTCTGTCGTTGGCTTATCCGCGCGCCGATGGCGTCGGCGATTCGAGATAGGCCCGGCTCCCCAGGAGCAGCGCCAGGCCGACCGCAAGGTAGATGACGCCGACTGGCAACAATGGCGCCCCCAAGGTGCGGAGTGTGCGGCCGATCAGGATCATCAGCAGCACCAGCATCCAGCTCTTGAGGCTGAAGGTGGCCCAGAGGGGGCTCTCGACCGGCAGTTGCCGGATGCGGGCGCTGTTTTTTCGGGCGATTTTGGGCAACACGAAATAGCCCTTGGCAAAACCGAGGCCCAGGGCGATCAGGCACCCGATCCCCGTGGCCATGCCGGAGGCGTCCGCCCGCATGAGGAACCGGACGCCGGCGATCAGGAGCCCCGCGCCGACAACGGCCCAGAGCAGAAAGGCCAGCCTCATGTGCGTCTTTTGTGAAACCTGAATCATGGTTCTTATCCCCAAATTAGCAGGAGGCATTATGGGGTAGACAAGTGGATAAAGTAAAGCGCCCGACGGCCCCGTATCCCGTACGGCGCTTATCGGGCAAATATCAGTTTCAGGCCGGCGATGGCCAGCACCATGGCCAGAAAACGTTTGATCCGTTCCGGGGAAAAGTGGCGGCTCCCCAGGGTCGCCCCCAGCCAGCCCCCCGCGACCACTGCGACCACCGACCCCCAAGGGGGTGGGGAGAGGAGATGGGTCGTACTGACGTACCCCAGCAGCCCCGCCAGGGAATTGACCAGGATGAACGGGGCCGAGACGGCCGCCGCCCTTTTGACCCCGGCCCAGTGCATCAGGATGACCAGCGGTGTAAGGAAAATACCTCCGCCGGTGCCCGTGAGGCCCGAAAGGAGGCCCAAGCCCCCGCCGACGGTGAGCCCAATGACGACGGGAGGGGGTTTGGGATCGGCCCCCTCTCCGGTTCCCTCTCCTGTCCCCTCGCGTGGATGAATAAAAAACCAGCCCGCCGAGAGGAGCAGTATCAGCCCGATCAGGGCCCTGAAACCGCTCGTCGGAAGATGGATTGCCCCCCCCAGGAAGGCGCACGGAATCGAGAAGAGCGAAAATGGCCAGAACAGGCGGAAAGAAAAATGCCCCCGGAACCGAACGCTACCGATCACGGCCACGGCGACATTGAGGATGAGTGCCGTGGGTTTAATCTCGGCCTGCGCCCATCCCAAAAGGGCCATGACGGCCAGGTAGCCCGACGCGCCGGCATGCCCCACGGTCGAGTAGAGAAAAGCGACGCTGAAGAACAGGGCCGGAATAAGCAGGAGGTCCATCATCATGCATCAGGCCCGCACGCATCAAGCATCCGGCCCACACGTACAAGCACTCCGAATATTCACACAGGGTTGGAAATGTACTATAATCCGCCCACGTGATAAAGTAGCCCGACTGAAAAATGCGAATGACACATCTCCCCTTCCCGATCCGCCCGTTCACTCTTCCCGTTTTGCTCCCTGTTTTTCTCTCCCTGCTCGTGATGAGTTGCGAAAAGAAACAGATTCCGCTGCCGGACCATCCGGGCGGGCAGATTTTTCACGGGATCAAGCGGGCGGATGTCCGTTGCGCCAAATGTCACGGCGACCGAGGAGAAGGAAGCGCCCGCGCGCCCGCCCTTGTCCAGTCCGGCAAGACGCTCCCGCCGGAGCGCTTCGTTGCCACCGTCCTGGAGGGACGCGGTCGGATGCCCCCGTTCCGTTCCGTACTGACGGAGGCAGAGGTCCTCTCCATTATGGACTGGCTTTCCAAAATTCCACCCACTTGAAGAGGAGACGACGATGCGCAAAGCGACTGCGGTGTTGGCGCTGTTTCTTACGATTTTGACCGGGTGCCAAAAAGGGGGTTCCGAGAAGGCGCCGGAGATCCTCATCGGCGTGGCCGGTCCAATGACCGGCGATCAGAGCAAGCTGGGGGGCGATGTCGAGCATGGCGCGCGCCTGGCGGTGGAGGAATGGAACGCGAAGGGGGGCATTTCCGGACGGCAAATCCGCCTGGAGGTGGGGGACGACCAGCACGATCCCAAGCAGGCCAATTCGGTAGCGCACAAGATGGTCAATGCCGGCATCCTGGGGATGGTGGGGCACTTCAATTCCAGTGCCTCGATTCCCGCTTCATCGGTCTATCACGACGCGGGGATTCCGATGATTACCCCCGCCTCCACCAATCCGAAACTGACGGAGCAGGGTTTTCAGAACGTGTTCCGGGTCTGCGGCCGGGACGATCAGCAGGGGAAGGTGGCCGCCGATTTCATTGCGCAGGAGCTGAAGGCAAAACGGGTGGCCATTCTGCATGATAAGACAACCTATGGGCAGGGCCTGGCCGAAGAGGTACAAAAGAATCTGGCCCCCTATGCGGCGGAGGGGGTGGCGGTCGTCTCCTTCGATGGGATCACGCAAGGGGATAAGGATTTTCGCGGCATTTTGACCACGCTCAAGGAGAAAACGCCGGAGGTGTTCTTCTTCGGAGGGATTTTCCCGGAAGGGAGTCTCCTGGCCAGGCAGGCGCAGGAAGTGGGCCTCACGGCGCCGATGATCAGCGGAGATGGTGTCTATGACCCCAAATTTATTGAAATCGCCGGCCCGTCGGCGGAGGGGACCTATCTGACCTTTACCCCCGATCCCGAGGCGCTTCCCAGCGCCGTGGCCTTCCTTACGAAATATCGGGAGAAATATGGAAACGAGCTGGCGCCCTATGCCATTTATGCCTACGACGCCGCGAACATCTTGCTGACGGCCATTGCAC
Source organism: uncultured Nitrospirota bacterium (assembly GCA_964579175.1). Lineage (GTDB taxonomy): Bacteria > Nitrospirota > Nitrospiria > SBBL01 > CAZOFZ01 > CAZOFZ01. The sequence continues at coordinate 6,688 of CAZOFZ010000018.1, forward strand.
AAGCCGAACGTCCGGAAGGGGCCGCGATCATCCAGGCATTGCGTAACATCCGATACGATGGCGCCAGCGGCCATGTCGAATTCGATGAAAAGGGGGACGTCAAAGAGGCCCCTTACATTGTGTGGGTCACACGCGGCGGGAAGTTCGAGCCGCATTGGAACCCGAAAGGTTAGGGGTGCGCGTCGTTCTCCAGGCGGCCCTCCTGCTGGTTTGGTATAGCGTTGCATCCGCGGAGGTGGTGGAGCGGATTGCAGCCGTTGTGAACGGTCAGGTCATCTTCCTCTCCGATCTTGCGCGACACCGCACTTTTTTTGACGGGCCGAACGATCCGATGACATCGCCGGAGCATCTGCCGGAACGTCTGCTGGAGCATTTAATTGACCAACAGCTCCTGGCCGTGGAGGCCCGCAGGTTTCTTTCGGAACCCCCCTCCGACATGGAGATCGCCGCCAGCATGGCGAAAATCCGCCAAGGTTTTCGGGAGGGATCGTTTGAGGCCGCCCTCCACAAAACGGGCTGGTCGGAGGCGGGGCTGCGGGACGCAGTGCAGCGGCGGCTCTGGGTCGCGCATCTTTTGCACGAACGGGTCACCTCCTTCATTTTCATCTCTCAAAAAGAGGTGGAGGCCTATTACGGGGCGCACCGCGACCGATACCCGAATCGGTCGGAGGCGGAGGCCCGGCAGGAAATCCGGGATCGTCTCCGGTCGGAGAAAGAGGCGGACAAGCGACGGGCCTACCTCCAGAGGCTGCGAGACGATGCCGTCATTCAGGTGAATCCGCAGTAGCGCCAGACAAACGGACTTCAACCCCGCCGGAATCCCTCTCTTCCAAATGGGGGGGACTCCTGGCACCGCACAACGCCGCTGTCTCGGCACGCAGCAGGTCTTTAAATGTGTCCATGGAGTGCACCGAAGAGTGAAACCGATGCCGGACACTTTATTCTCTGAAATGAGCTTGCCGGGCGAATGCGTCCGTGATCTCGGTCGCCAGAACCCCTGGTGGGAGAACAAACCGCTGCCCGTCATCCCGGCTTTTCGTCGCTGGCCCTACAACAAGTTGCGGGAGAGGCTCGATCGTCCGATCGCGCCGATCATTATCATCCGCGGGCCGCGCCAGATCGGGAAAACCACCCTGCAGTTGCAACTGATCCAGTCGCTGCTTTCTGACGGGGTGTCGCCGCGACGCATCCTGCGGGTTCAATTCGATGACCTGCCGTCGCTCTCCCGCGCGAAGTTTGAAGAGCCGATTCTGCGCATCGTCGACTGGTTCGAGAAAGTCATCCTCCGCGCCACGCTCAACGAGAGTGTACGGCGGCAGGAGCCGGTCTTCCTCTTCTTCGACGAAGTGCAGAACCTCGACGCCTGGGACGTTCAGCTCAAGTCGCTGGTGGATCATTCCACCGTTCGCGTGACGGTCACGGGAAGTTCCGCGTTGCGGATTGAGATGGGACGGGACAGCCTGGCGGGCCGCATTCATTCACTGGAAGTCGGCCCGTTGCGCTTGCACGAAATTGCGGCACTGCGCGGTTTCGGTCGCCTTCAGCCGATGCAGGAAGAGAACGGTTGGCCGGACTGGCTGAAACCGGAGTTCTGGCATGAACTTCCTGTCCATGCCGAACGTCAATCGGAAACATTGAAACTGGCGTTTACCGCGTTTTCCGAGCGCGGCGCTTATCCGCTGGCGCAAACCCATGCCGATATTTCATGGCAAGACATCGCGGCTCAATTGAACGAAACCGTCGTCCGCCGCGTGATCGAACACGACCTCCGCGTCGGGGAACGGGGCCGAAAGCGGGACAAACAGTTGCTCGAAGCGGTCTTTCGGATGGGCTGCCGCTATATCGGGCAAAGTCCGAATCCCCTCACGTTGGCACGAGAGGCGCAACAACAGTTGAACGCCAATATCGGCCCACAGCGCATTCGCCACTATCTGGACTTTCTCGATGGCAGCCTGCTTTTGCGCGCCATCGAGCCGCTGGAGAGTCGCCTCAAAAAGCGGCGCGGTTACAGTAAGTTGTGTTTGTGCGATCATGCGATCCGTGCCGCATGGTTGCAGGAGATCCTCCCGCTCGACCCCGAGGCGCTCGACCGCGCGCCGCATCTTTCCGATCTGGCGGGTCGCATTGCCGAAAGCGTGGTGGGATATTGTTTCGCTTCTCTCACCGGGCTGTCGGTGGCCCATCTGCCGGAGCGGGGTTGCGACCCGGAGGTGGATTTTGTGCTCACCCTCGGCGAGAAGCGTATTCCGGTGGAGGTCAAATACCGCCGGGTTATCGATCCGCTGTGCGATACCATCGGCCTGCGCACCTTTCTGGAGAAGGCCGTCAATAACGCACCGTTCGGCCTTTTGATTACCCGGGGCGATACCCCCGCCGTGGCCGCGCCACCCGCCGTGTTCGATCCGAGGATCATTGCGCTGCCCCTGGCGGCGCTGCTTATTGTTCGATGAGAGAAACCCCATGGCCCATCCCCTGACTGACGACGAACTCAAAAAGGTTGTGGAACTGCTGGGGCGTGCGCCCAACGACCTGGAACGCGCCCTCTTCTCGGCCATGTGGAGCGAGCATTGCAGCTACAAGAGCTCCAAGCGCTACCTTGCACGGCTGCCGACCGAGGGGGAGTATGTCGTCCAGGGGCCGGGCGAAAACGCGGGCGCGGTGGACATCGGTGACGGCTGGGTGGCCGTCTTCAAAATCGAGTCTCACAACCACCCCTCCTACATCGAACCCTACCAGGGGGCGGCCACCGGCGTCGGCGGCATCCTGCGCGACATCTTCACGATGGGCGCGCGTCCGGTGGCGCTGCTCAATTCGCTCCGCTTCGGCCCCCTTTCCATCCCGAAGAACCGCTACCTGATGGAGCAGGTCGTGGCTGGCATCGGGGGCTACGGCAACTGCGTTGGCGTGCCGACGGTCGGCGGCGAGATTTATTTCAACGAGATTTACGCCCACAATCCGCTGGTCAACGCCTTTTGCCTGGGGATCGCCCGCCGGTCGGAGATCGTCCTGGCCGCGGCGGGCGGCGTGGGCAATCCGCTGCTTTACGTCGGCTCCGCGACCGGGCGGGACGGCATCCATGGCGCCACGATGGCCTCCGCCGCCCTGGGGCAGACGGAGGAGAAGCGCCACACCGTGCAGGTCGGCGATCCGTTTTGCGGAAAGCGCCTGTTGGAGGCGTGCCTGGAAGCGCGGGCCACGGGATATGTGATCGCCCTTCAGGACATGGGGGCCGCGGGGCTGACCAGTTCGTCGTCCGAGATGGCCCATCGCGGCGGCTGCGGCATCGAGATTGACGCGCGCCGGGTGCCCCAACGCGAGGCGGGCATGACGCCTTCTGATCTGTTCCTTTCCGAGTCGCAGGAGCGGATGCTGCTGGTCACGCAGGCCGGACGCGAGGCGGACGTGGCCGCCATCTTCAAAAAGTGGGGACTGGCCTGCGTCGCCATCGGACGTGTGACCGACACCGGTATGCTCACGATTCGGGAAGGGGATCGGGTCGCGGCGTCGGTGCCGGTCTCGGCGCTGACCTCCGCGGCACCCGTGCTCGAGCGTCCGGCCGAGCCGCCCCGCTACCACGACCTGATCCAGTCGCTGTCGCTGGATGCCATTCCGCAACCCAAGTCCTACTCCGATACGCTGCGCACGCTGCTTGCGTCGCCCAACCTGTCCAGCCGCGCGTGGGTCTACCGGCAATACGACCACATGGTGGGGACGAACACCGTGCTCGGTCCGGGCGCGGGCGCCGCCGTGATCCGGATCAAGGAGACCGGGCGGTATCTGGCGATGACCGTGGACGGGAACAGCGTCTACTGCCTGCTAAACCCCTACTATGGCGGGGCGATTGCCGTGGCGGAGGCGGCGCGCAACCTGATCTCGGTCGGGGCCCGGCCGATTGCGATGTCCGATGGCCTGAACTTTGGCAATCCGGAGCGCCCGGAGGTGATGTGGCAGTTCGGCCTCTGCCTGGAAGGGATGGGAGAGGCGTGCCGCAAGTTGAACGTGCCGATCGTCAGCGGCAACGTCAGTTTTTATAACGAAACGCGGGGGATGGGGATTTACCCCACGCCGATCGTGGCGATGGTCGGTCTGATGGACGAGGCCCCGATCGCGCCCGGATTCAAGGCCGCAGGCGAGCAGGTCGTGCTGGTCGGGCAGACCCTGGAGGAGTTGGGCGGCAGCGAATATCTCAAGACGATCCATTCGCAGGAGCGGGGTTTCCCGCCGATCCTCCATTTTGAACGGGAGGCGGCGGTTCAATCTGCGGTGCTGGCCGCCGCGCGCAACGGATGGCTCACCTGCATTCAGGACTGCGCCGAGGGGGGGCTGGCCGTGGCCCTGGCCGAATGCGCGATCCACGCACCGTCCGGGGTGGGCGCGCGCTTGCACGCCGACCCCGGCAACCTCCGGCTGGACGCCTGGCTCTTTGGCGAATCGCAATCGCGGTTCGTCGTGACCGTCCCGCCCGATGACTACCCTGCCTTTGTGCAGCATCTACGGACTGCCGGCGTGCCACACACACGGCTGGGCGAAACCTGCGGCGATGCCCTGGAAATCACGCTGGCCCATGCCGCCTGTCTTTACCTGTCGGTCGCGGAGATGCGGCGCGCCCATGCGGAGGGCTTGGATGGGGGCGAATCATGATCGGCCCCCGTCCGCCCCAATGTCACGGCGGTATTGCATTCCCAGGAACGAGATTTTTTCGACTGCCTGATAGGCCAGACGGCGCGCCTCTCGCGCATGGCGGCCCCGCGCCGTGACACCCAACACACGCCCGCCCTGCGTCACCCAGGTCTGTTCGCGGCGGTCCGTCCCCGCATGATAGACCATGACGTTCGGCATCGAGGCCACGTCATCCAGCCCAACGATCACGTCTTCCCTGCGATAACGGCCGGGGTATCCGTGGGCCGCGAGAACCACGCAGACCGATGTCTCGCTGTTCCACGTCAAGGTGCACTCCCCCAGCCGATGGTCGAGGGCCGCCTCCATGACCGAAACCCAGTCGGTCTGCATCCGAAAGAGAATGGCCTGGGCCTCCGGATCGCCGAAGCGTGCATTGAACTCCAGCACATACGGGCCGGATTCGGTGAGCATCAGGCCCGCGTATAAAACACCGGTGTAGGGCCGCCCCTCCGATGCCATCCCCCGAATCGCGGGGAGGATGATCGTGGACATGATTTCGTCCTGGAGCGCGGGGGTGACGTGCGGGGCGGGGGAGATGGCCCCCATGCCGCCCGTATTCGGCCCCCGGTTGCCGTCGAAAATGGTCTTGTGATCCTGCGCGGTCGTGAGGGGGATGACGGTCTCGCCGTCGGTCACCACAAAGAAGCTGACCTCCGGCCCGGTCAGGCATTGTTCCAACACCACCTGCGCCGCCGCATCGCCCAGACTGCCGAAATCGGAAAGGGCCTGGATGGCGTCGTCCGGATGCCGGGCCACGACCACCCCTTTCCCGGCGGCCAGCCCCGCAGCCTTGAGCACGATCGGCATCCGAAGCGAGGGGGCCCGCCGCCGTGCCTCCTCAAGCGTGACGACCTCGAATGGGGCGGTCGGAATCTGGTGGCGCTGCATAAAGGCCTTGGCAAAGGCCTTGTTGGTTTCGAGTTCCGCCGCGGTGCGCCGGGGTCCAAAGACCGGCAGACCGTTTTCCTCGAACCGGTCTACAAGCCCCAGGGCCAGGGGAATTTCAGGGCCGACCACCGTTAGATCAATGCCGCGATCCTGGGCGAAGAGGAGGAGCCGTTCCACGGCGTCGCTCCCGATCGGGATCGGTTTTGCCACCCGCTCCATCCCCGCGCTTCCCGGTGCGCAGAAAATCTGCTTCACGCGTGGACTTTGCGAGATTTTCCAGGCAAGGGCATGCTCTCTGCCCCCCCCGCCGACGATGAGAATCTTCATGCGTATTCTATCGGCAACCCGACTTCGGAAGATAAAGAGGACCCGTTACGGAAGCGCGATCGTGGTGACGGTGTTGCCGTTGAAAGAGGGAATCAGAAGCAGGTTGGCCTGCCGATCCACCTGAACGTCCGCAGGGGTGGTCAGTCCACCTTTGACCAGCGAGACTTTAAGCATCGAATCCACCTTGTAGATGGCGCCCCCCGTGAAACTTGAAAGATAGATGTTCCCGGCGTTGTCGTAATCCATGCCGTCCAGGTCTTTCCACGCGGCATCTTCCACGAGTGTTTTGATCCGTTTATCGTGGCCGATTTCCAGAATTTTCCCCGTTCCCCAGGTATTGGCCAGGAGCCGCTTCGTTTTGGGTTGGATCATCAACCCGTTCGGGCTTCCCAGGGCCGGGTCGCGCACGTAGATGCTGGCGCGATGCTGGACACGGGTTTCGATTCTAAAGATCGTACCGACCGCCTTGGGGTCCAGGAACGTGGCCGTATCCGACACATAGAGGTTCCCCTGTCCATCCGAGGCCAGGTCATTGAGAAACAGGGCCCCCAGTTTTTTCAGGTCAATGTCGTGCAGGGGCGCGCCGGTGATTTTATCAAAGCCGCGGACGCGGTCAATGTCGCTGACGTAGAGTACGTTGCCAACGATCGCCAACCCCTTGGGGGCATGCAGCTCTGTCCCCTTTCCTCCCGCCACAAACTGGAGGGCAACGACCTTCCCCGTTTTATCCAGTCGTGTAATGAAGCCGTTATTGTCCCGTTCCGCCGGGGCGCCCTGGATGTTGGAGACATAGTAACCCCCCGTCTCCGGATCCGGGAGCACGCTCTCCGGCGTTTGAAGCCCCGATACCTCGAAGGCCCAGGCTGCCCCTGCCAGACAGGCCCAGGTCATGATGCCCATGATACCCACGATGCCACAGACCGTCTCCCTTTGCCGTCTCATTTGTGCTCCTCCTCGTTTAACGTTCTTAACGCGCTTGCCGGCCCTGTAATATCTGAATCAGCGGAGTGGTGGAAGTCAGGTGTCGCGCCAGACCCAGTTTCTCTGCGGGAATCCCCATCGCCAGCCCCAAGAGCTGTGGAAGGTGCAGAATCGGGAGCCCCAGCGTGGCGCCGGGGTCTTTCTCGCGCCGCTGTTTTTGTTCCGCGCGCCCCTGATAAATGTCCAGACTCATATGGCAGAGGGGACAGGGGGTGACCATCACGTCGCTCCCCTTCGATTTGGCCTCCCCCACATGCCGGCCTACCATCTCCAGCGCAATCTCCTCTTTTTCCAGAAAGACCGGGAATCCGCAACATTTCGTCCGTCCGTCGTAGGCCACCGGATGCGCGCCGATCGTGCGGATCAGCTTTTCGAGGGAGGTGGGGTCTTCCCAGTCGTCGAATCCGGTTGCGGAGGCGGGCCGCAGGATATAGCAGCCATAAAAAGGGGCCACCGACAACTCCGAGAGCGGGTGGGTGATCCGCGCCGCAAGCGCCGAAAGCCCGAAATCCTTCACCAAAATCCATTGCAGATGTTTGACCGCCACCGTTCCGCCGTAGGAGAGCCCCGTCGTCCTCTGCAACTCCACGTTGATCCGTTGTCGCAGCGGCGCGTCCTGCTGCAATGTTTGATTGGCGCCCCCCAGCACCCCCTGGCAGGTGCCGCAGACGGTCATGATCGGCAGATTCAACGCCTCCGCCGTGGCCAGTGTGCGGGCGTTTAAAAGATAGGCCAGCTCCGGATCGGCCTCGGTAATCACGCCCGCGCCGCAGCAGTTGAAGTCGTCAATCTCCACCACTTCAATGCCCAGATGCGCAACCACGGCCATCGTGGAGCGATGCAACTCGGGCGCGGCCCCCTTGGCGGCACATCCTGGATAGTAGGCATATCTCATAGCGGGCGGCGGGTTACTTCCCGATGCAAAATTGGCTGAAGATTTGCTCCAATACCTCGTCCGGTGTCGTCTCGCCGGTGATCTCCCCCAGCGATTGCAGGGCATCGTGCAGGTCTGCGGCCAGGAATTCCCCCCCCGCGTCGGACGATTCCCGTGCCGCCGTCACGGCCCGCTCCAGTGCGTCATGGGCCAGCAACAGGGCATTGCGATGCCGCAACAGGGCCACGCGGGGCGGCTCTTTCTCCACGGCACCCCCCAGGGCGTCCCGGATCGTCCCTTTCAGATCGTCCATCCCCGCGCCGGTACGGGCGGAGAGGGGAAGAACGACATCCTCCGGACGGCACGCGGCCACCTCGGCGATGTCCATGCGGCGCGGGAGGTCGCACTTGTTCAGGATTATGACCGTTTTGTTCCCACCGGGGCAAGCGGGACGCATCCGGCGAATATCCTCCGGCTGCAGCGGTTGGGAGGCGTCCAAAACAAGGAGCGTCAGATCGGCCTCCTGGACAGCCGCCCGCCCACGCCGTACCCCTTCCGACTCGATCGGGTCGGAGGTGTCACGCTCGCCCGCCGTATCTACCAACTGGACCGAGAGGTGCTCGATCCGCATCCATTCCCGCAGCAGGTCTCGCGTGGTGCCGGGGTGGGGGGTGACAATGGCCCGTTCCTCTCCCAGCAGACGATTGAACAGGCTCGATTTTCCCACGTTGGGACGGCCCGCGATGGCCACGGTCCACCCATCCCGGACCCTCCGCCCCGACGCATAGTCTGCAAGGAGTCGTCCGACCTCCTCCCGCACCGCGATGACCTGGGCCATCCGCTCTGCGGCGGCGACAGGGGCAATCCCCTCTTCCGGAAAGTCAATGTCGGCCTCCACCCCGCACAGGAGGGTCAGCAGCTGCGCCCGCAGGCGGCCAATCTCCTCCGAAAGCGCCCCTTTTAACTGACCCAGGGCCCACCGGTGATGCGCATCGTTCTGCGACGCAATCAGCTCCATGACCGCTTCCGCCTGCGCAAGGTCCATCCGGCCCGCCAGAAAGGCCCGGCGCGTAAACTCCCCCGGCAGGGCCAGGCGCGCACCCCGCGCAATCAGCAGGGCCACGATTTTCTGCAAGACGAACGGACTCCCATGCGCCTGAATCTCCACGATGTCGTCCCCGGTGTAGGTGCGCGGCGACTTCATAATGAGAAAGAGGGCCTCGTCCAGGACGCTTTTTTCGCGTGGGTCAAACAGCTTGCCGTAGTGAACGGTATGGGTTTGAAATTCGGAAAAGGTGCCGCGTCCCACGAAGAGGGGCGCCACGATGGGGATGGCATCGGGGCCGCTGATGCGGATCACGCCGACGCCGGCGTGGCCCATCGGGGTCGCGATGGCGCAAATCGTGTCGTCTTGTCCGTGGGACGGGCGGGTCATGCGGAGGCAGGCGCAGGCTCTCTGTTAATCAGATACTGCTGCCCCACCGTGAGGAAGTTGTTGACGATCCAGTAGAGGATCAGGCCGGATGGGAAACTGAGTGAAAAGAAGGTGTAGACGACGGGGAGGAACAACATGATCTTGGCCTGCACCGGGTCCATCGTGTTGGGCTGGGTCAGTTGCTGCAACAACATGCTCACCCCCATGATGATGGGCAGGACATAGTAGGGGTCTTTGTCCGACAGGTCCTGAATCCAGAGGAAGAAGGGGGCATTGCGCAGTTCGATGGTGACATAGAGGACGTTGAAAAGGGCAATAAAGACCGGAATTTGCAGCAGCACCGGCAGACAGCCTCCCATCGGATTGATCTTCTCCGTCTTGTAGAGCTCCATCAACTCGCGATTCATCTTCTCTTTGTCCTTGGCCCATTTTTCACGAATGGCAGTCACCTTCGGCTGAAGGGTGGCCATCGCCTTCATCGAAACGGCGCTTTTTCGGGTCAACGGGAAAAAGAGGGTCTTGACCAGCACGGTCAGGAGAATGATTGCGATCCCGTAGTTGTAACTGAATTGGTAAATAAAGTTGAGAATGTAAAAAAGCGGCTTGGCCACCAGGCGCACCGGCAGCCAGCTTCCAAAAATAAACCATCCGAAGTCAATGGTCTCCTCCAGTTGAACCTGAAGCGCGGCCAGGCGGTCATACGCCTTAGGCCCGGCATAGAGGGAAAAAGAGGCCCCCGCTTTGGGGAGCCGCACCTGCATGGTCACCTCGTCCGCGCTGGACTGCCGCACGGTCACCGGGCCTGTCACCTTGGCCTGCTTGGGGATCAGAGCCCCGATGAAATATTTGTCCTGGATGGCCAGCCACGACGCCTGGCCGCTGTAGGTCTGCGTCTGTCCCGCTTCCAACGTGTCCCGCACCACTTCGTTGTCGATCAGGCTGATTGCGCCCACGCTGCCGCCATATTGCTGCGTCCAGTCCTGCGCCCCAAAATTCGTCCCGAGCGAAAGGGAGTCCTCCCGATCCGAGCCGGTGATCTGGATGTCCACATCCACCCGGTAGTCGTCATTGTGGAAATGGAGCATTTTCTTGACGCGCCGTCCATCCGGCGCGGTGTAGGCCATCTCGACAACCCCGTCCGGACGTGCGGCACTAAGGCGAAGCGGGGTCTCGTCCAATTGATAGAGGGCCTCCCCCCCGGCCCCGCCACTTAAAGGGGGGGCCGACGCCCCGATCAGGGTGAGGGGGAGAACGGCCGCCCCCTCCGGAATCAAGGTAATCGGGCGGGTTCGGCCTTCTGCGTCTTTTTTGTTAAATTGCTTCAGCTCCCATGTTTTAATCGCCCCCCCCATGTTGACCAGAACGGCGCGATACAAATCGGTTTCGACCACCTTCTCCTTCCGATCTGCCGTGGCCACCGTGGCCGCCGTGACTGCGCCAGCGGCCGATGGGGTCGCGGCCACACCCGACGCCGTCCCTTGATTCGCCACGGGGTTCGGCTTCGTCCCGGCAACCTGCGTCTGTTCCAACGGCGGGTTTGTGGGCCCGATGAACCGCTCCATCAGGGAAGGGTAGATCAAGATGATAGAGACAGAGAGAATCAGAAAGAGGACCAGCCGTGGTTCCATGAAACTCCTTTAATGAACGGGATCATAACCCCCGGGTGTATCGGGATGACACCGGGCGAGACGTTTCAGGGTCATGCCAAAACCCCGCAAAAACCCGTGACGGCGCACGGACTGACAGGCATAGTCCGAACAGGTAGGGTGAAACCGGCAGAGGGGCGGAAGCAGCGGCGAGAGAAGACGCTGGTAGAGCCGTACCACTGAAGTGAAGAGGAAGACCATTTAGCGGGCTTGAGAAACCATACGATGCAGTTGCTGCGTCAGGCGAGATAGAGACAAACCCTTGGATGCCTGCCTGGGAACGAGAATGACGTCATAGCCAACGAGCAGCGGGGCCTCTTTTCGCACGGCCTCCCTGAAGAGGCGTTTGATCCGGTTGCGCTCCACCGCAATGCCAAGCACCTTGCGCCCATGGACGGCAAACCGGAGCTGTGGCAGGTCGTTCTTGAGCAGATAGACGACCATGGGCCCGCAGACGGCCTTCTTGCCCCCTTCAAAGACCGCTTGCGTCGCGTTGCGTCCCGGCGGCAATCGTACGACGCGCCGTCCATGAGACGGTGAAGACGGCGCGTCGCTAGACGGTGAGGCGCTTTCTGCCTTTGTCGCGCCTTCTCTTGAGCAATCTTCTTCCATCGGCGGTGGCCATGCGCTTTAAAAATCCGTGGGTACGTTTCCGTTTCAAGTTACTGGGCTGACGATACGTGACCGACATGAAAACCTCGACAATTGGTTGTTCTTAAACGGTAGAAGACGGGAGATTCCGACTCCCGTGCATTCTCTTACAACGTCAAAATCGTTGTCAAGCGGTGCAGACCGCCCGCACCATCCGGATTCGTGTCACGCGGCGGCCGTATTGCTCGACGACTTGTCTTATCGGCCGGCACGATATGTCCACCTGACGTGGCAAATAATCTGTCCGCTTTTTGCGGGAGGGAATGGCGATGACATCTACAGAATATCGCCAGCATACGCCCAAATTTCTGTTGACCTTTGCGAATGGACTGTGCTATATGACAATGGCCTCTTCAATGTAGAAGGGGTTTCACGTACGTAGGCCGCAGTGTTGCAGGTATAGCGCTTGTCAGTCGAGCGGCCACAAAAACAGGAGAAAGAGCACCATGATTAAGGGTCGCGTCAAATGGTTCAACAGCAGCAAGGGTTATGGCTTTATCACACGAGAAGATGGGGAACCGGATGTGTTTGTCCATTTTTCTGCAATCGCAGGGGACGGCTATCGCTCTCTTCAGGAAGGCAACCTCGTGGAGTTTGAAGTGACGCAGGG
>CAZOFZ010000019.1:0-18616 GCA_964579175.1 uncultured Nitrospirota bacterium
GCATCCTCATTTTTCCGGAGATATGGGCCAATACCCGATGCCCGTTTTCGAGTTCCACTCTGAACATGGCATTGGGAAGCGTCTCCAGGATCGTACCCTGAACTTCAATGAGGTCCTCTTTCGCCATATGACATCGTCGCGTTACGGTTTGCTCAGGACGACCGGGCCACCTTTTGTAACCGCGACGGTATGTTCGAAATGGGCCGACAGACTCCCATCTTCCGTAACCACCGTCCACCCATCCTTGAGCGTCCGCACCCCCGGTCTCCCCATGTTGACCATCGGCTCGATGGCCAGCACCATTCCCTCCCTCAATCTGGGACCCCGCCCGGGTGTGCCAAAATTCGGAATCTGGGGGTCTTCATGGAGGGAGCGCCCGATTCCATGGCCCACGTACTGCGTGACCACCGAGAAACCGGCCCCCTCCACATGCGACTGCACCGCGTGGGAAATGTCGGACAGGCGATTCCCCTCCCGTGCCGCTTCGATGCCCCGGTAGAGAGAGGCCTCCGTGACCTGGAGGAGCTTCCGAACCTCCGGCGTCGCCTCCCCGACCGCCACCGTCACGGCGGCATCCCCGTAAAAACCATCGTAGATCACACCCAGGTCAAGGCTGACCACGGCCCCCTCCCGGATGACACGATCCGATGGGATTCCATGAATTACTTCGTCATTGATCGAAACACACAGACTGGCCGGAAACTTCCGATATCCCTTGAAGGCCGGGACACCCCCCATTTCACGAATCTTCGATTCCGAAAATCGGTCTAGCTCCCGTGTCGTCACTCCAACTTTGATCAACTGCTTGAGTCCATCCAGGGTGTTGCGAACGATCCGACAGGCCTTCGTAATTTTTTCGATCTCACTGCGCGACTTTAAAATAATCAAGGCACGGGCCCCGACGGACGCACCATATCCCGAACCTGCCGGGTCACCTCGGAGATCGCCTGGGCTGCGTCAATCTGCGTTAAAATCCCCTGCCCCCTGTAGTACTGGATGAGCGGCGCCGTTTCGCGCCGGTAGACTTCCAGCCGCGCCTTCACCGTCTCCGGGAGGTCATCCTTCCGCTGCACGAGGGGCGCACCGCACGCACACACCCCGTTCGGAGGCGGATGATAGGACACGTGGTACACCCGCTGGCAGACGGAACAGCTCCTCCGACCCGCGATCCGATCCACCAGCGAGGCGTCGTTCAGCTCGAAATAGAACACACGGTCAAGTGACTCAGCACCTTCCGACAACATCTCGGAGAGGACCTCTGCCTGCTGTATCGTCCTGGGAAAGCCATCCAAGATATACCCCGCCGAGGCATCCGGCATGCTGAAACGTTCACGCATGATCCGAATAATCAGATCGTCCGGAACCAATTTCCCCGCGTCAATGTAGGATTTCGCCTCCAATCCGACCGGGGTCTTCAGTGCGACCGCCGCCCTCAAGATATTCCCCGTCGCAATCTGCGGGATTCCCCACTCCTCCGCGAGTACGGCCGCCTGCGTCCCCTTTCCCACACCCGGAGCGCCCAAGAATACGAGCCGCATGGTCCCCCAATCCTAAAACGCCCGTCCTTTGAGGCGGCTCTTCTTCATGAAGCCGTCGTAGTTCCGGTTGAGCATATGCGTTTCGATCTGCTGGGCCGTGTCAATCCCGACCCCGATCACGATCAGAAGCGATGTCCCCCCGAAAATGAACGGCACATTGAAGCGATAGATTAAAATTTCCGGAATGATGGCGACCAAGGCCAGATAGAGACCGCCTGCGAAGGTAATCCGGGTCAAGACGCGGTAGAGATAGTCGGAGGTATGTTGTCCGGGACGGATTCCGGGAATAAATCCGCCATGCTTTTTCATGTTGTCCGCCATATCCACGGGATTTAAGACCACCGCCGTGTAGAAAAAAGCGAAGAAGATGATCAGACCTGCATAGAGAACCGTATAGAAAAGCGTGCCTGGGGCCAGATTCGTCCCAAGCTCCTTCACCCATGAGACCGTGATGAAACCGGCAATGGTTGCGGGAAACGCAATCAGGGAAGAGGCAAAGATCGGAGGGATGACACCCGCCGTGTTAATCTTGAGTGGGATATAGGTGCTCTGTCCCCCATAGACCCTCCGCGCGACGACCCGCTTGGCGTACTGCACCGCAATTTTTCTGCGACCACTCTCCAGAAACACAACGGCAACCACCACCAGGATCATGAGCAGGGTCAGGAGCACCAAAAACGGAAATCCGATCTGACCGGTATCGAAAAGCTGGTAGGTATTGATGAGCGCGCTTGGAATACCGGCCACGATCCCGGCAAAAATGATCATCGAGATGCCATTGCCGATCCCCCGTTCCGTAATCTGCTCGCCCAGCCACATCAGAAAGGCCGTCCCGGCCGTGATCGTAATCATCGTGGTCAGACGAAATCCCCAGCCAGGATTACGGACGAAGGCCCCCTCTTCCATCCCTTCCAGACCGATCGCAATCCCGATCGCCTGAACCAACCCGATCCCGATGGTCGCCAGGCGTGTGTATTGTGTCATTTTCTTGCGCCCGCGCTCCCCCTCTTTTGCCAACTTCGAGAGGGCCGGCACCACCACGGTCAGCAACTGGACGATGATCGAGGCCGAGATGTACGGCATGATCCCCAGCGCGAAGATCGTCAGCCGAGAGAGCGCACCGCCTGAGAAGATATCGAGGAAGCCCATCAGGGCGCCGCCACGCTGCGTGAGGAAGTCGCTCAGCGCGGCATTGTTGATACCGGGGGTCGGAATGTGCCCGCCCATTCGGTAAACGAACAACATCGCCGCCGTAAAGAGAATGCGATGCCGCAGCTCTGAAATGCGAAACACATTCTGGAGACTTGTGACAAACCGCTGAAACAAGGAAGTCCTTATGGGGGGCTCAGGCGAGGAGCACCCGCGCTTCGCCACCCGCCGCAACGATTGTTTGTGTTGCGCCCTCGCTGAACTTATGGGCGGAGACAATGAGTGGTTTCGTGATCTCGCTATCGGAGAGAATTTTAACCCACCTGGCCGATTTTCGCACAATCCCCGCCCCTTTCAGGGCGGACACATCCACGCTCTGCCCCGCATCGAACGCCGCCAATTGCGAGGTGTGTACCAGGCTGTAACGCTTTTTGAAGATGCTAATAAAACCCGCCTTCGGGACACGGCGGATCAACGGCTGCTGTCCCCCTTCAAACCCGGGGGCCTTGGTGCCACCTGACCGGGCTGCCTGCCCTTTATGCCCCTTTGTCGCGGTCTTTCCATGCCCCGACCCCGGCCCGCGCCCAATCCGCTTTTCTTTCTTCTTCGCCCCAGGTCCAGGCGCCAAATCCGATATCTTCATGCGTTATATTTGAACCTCGTGAACCTCCAGAAGGTATGCAATCTTGTTCACCATTCCCCGAATTTCAGGCGTATCCACGCGGATGATCTCCTGGTTGAGCTTACGTAACCCCAGCCCCGCAGCCACCCGCTTATGTTTCTGGGGCCGCCCCGCCAAACCCCTGCGCAACCGGATGGATAATGCTTTTCCCATATGAGAACCTCTAACCGACCGCTTCTCTCTGCCGCATGGCGATCAAATCGTCTTGACTCCTGAGCTTTGAGAAACCGTCCAGGATCGCCTTCACCACGTTGAGCGGATTTCCGCTCCCCATGCATTTACTGAGGATATTCGAGATGCCCGCCATTTCCATCACCGCCCGGACATGTCCCCCGGCAATAATCCCGGTTCCATCCGCCGCAGGCTTGAGCAATACTTCCTCCGCCCCGTAATGCCCCACCACTTCGTAGGGAATCGTCGTCTCTTTCCGGGGGACGAAAACCAGATTTTTCTTGGCGCTCTCGATCCCTTTTCGGATCGCTTCCGGAACTTCCGCCGCTTTCCCGGTGCCAACACCGACGTGCCCCTGCGCATCCCCCACAACGACGACGGCCGCAAAAGAGAACCGCTTTCCCCCCTTAACGACTTTCGCTACGCGGTTGATGAACACCACCTTGTCTTTCAGCGTCATTCCCTCTGAGCTAATGCGTGCCAACCATGCCTCCTAAAATTTCAATCCACCTTCTCGGGCCGCCTCCGCAAGGGCCTTAACGCATCCATGATAGAGATACCCGCCCCGGTCGAACACCACCTGTTCGATCTGGAGCTGTTTTGCCTTCTCGGCAATCTGACGCCCAACTTCCGTGGCCGTACTGACGTTGCTCGATGCGGAAGCCCCTGCACCCGTCAAGCTGGACGCCGATGCCAGCGTCTTCCCTGCGTCATCGTCAATGAGCTGCACATAAACATGCCGCAGACTTCGATAGACGGAAAGGCGCGGGCGCAGGGCCGTTCCACGGATTTTACGCCGTACACGCCGATGTCGCCGCTGCCGCGCGATTACTTTTTCTTCAGACCGCATATCCAGATTCCTGCCTTGATTTATCCCGCGCCTGTGCGATCGGTCTTTTATTTCCCGCCTGCCTTGCCGCTCTTGCCTTCTTTGCGCAGGATGCGTTCTTCGCGGTATTTAATCCCCTTGCCCTTATAGGGTTCCGGTGCCCTCAAGGCCCGGATGTTGGCCGCAACCTGCCCCACCCGATATTTGTCGGTTCCCTTGATTGTGAGAATCGTCTGCTTTTCCACCGAGGCGTCAATGCCGGCCGGCAGCGGAAAGTTCACCGGATGCGAATAGCCGATGTTCAAGACCACCTCGCGACCCTGTACGGCGGCGCGATAACCCACCCCGTTGATCTCCAGCACCTTTATATAGCCCTCGGTGACGCCCACGATCATGTTTTGGGCTTCATTTCGCGTCAGACCATGCAGCGCACGCGCGGTGCGATCCTCCGATGTTCGCGAAAACGCAAGCTCCGCACCCTCCACCGAGACCGCGATCTCCGAGCGAACCGACCGTTCACAAGTCCCCTTCGGGCCGGTTACATGCAAAACCTGGCCATCGAAGACCACTTTCACCCCACTCGGAATCTGAATCTTCTTAAGACCGACTCTGGACATTCGATCAATCCCTTTACCACACGTAACAGAGAACTTCTCCCCCGATTTTTGCAGCACGGCAAGCGCGTTGGGTCATCAGCCCCCTGGAGGTTGAGAGGATTGCGATCCCCATTCCCCCTTTGACGCGAGGCAGCGCATCCGCCCCCACGTAGACACGCCGTCCCTGCTTACTGACGCGCTTCAAGTCTTCGATCGCCGACTCTTCTCGATCCGTGTATTTCAGGGCGATTTCCAGCGAACGCTTGTACGACTCTCCCCTCACCCGGTAGCTTCGGATCAGTCCTTCGTCCCTGAAAATCTGGACCATTGCCAACTTGAGGTTGGAGAATGGAATGGACACCTCCGCATGCTTACGCTGTTTTGCATTGCGTATGCGGGTCAACATATCTGCAATCGGATCGGCCATCTTGATTACCTTTTATCTCTTACCAACTGGATTTTGTTACGCCCGGAATCTCACCGCGCAGACTCAACATCCTGAAACAGATCCGACAAGTGGCAAACTTTCTCAAATAGCCACGCACCCGCCCGCAGTGCAGACAACGATGGTACCGCCGCACTTCAAACTTCGGCGTCCTTTGAAACTTTGCGATCATTGACTTCTTTGCCATACCCCTCTCCCTTAATTCTTCCGGAACGGAAATCCCAGGTTCTCAAGGAGCGCCCTCCCTTCCGCATCACTCTGTGCGCTCGTGACGACGGCGATGTCCATGCCATGCAGACTGGTAATCTCGTCATAATTTATTTCTGGAAAAATAAGCTGCTCCTTAACCCCCAACGTGTAGTTTCCCCTTCCGTCAAAGGCCTTCTGTGAAATGCCCCGAAAATCGCGGATACGTGGCAGCGCCGCATGAATCAGCCGATCCAGGAACTCATACATCCGTTTTCCCCGGAGGGTCACACTGCAACCGATCGGCATCCCCTCACGCAACTTGAAACCCGCAATGGACTTCTTCGCACGGGTCACGACCGGCTTTTGTCCTGTGATTTTCGAAAGCTCCAGGACTGCGGCATCCAGCACCTTGACGTTGCTAATTGCTTCACTCATACAGACGTTCAGGACCACTTTCGTAATCCCCGGAACCTGCATTTCGTTCCGATAGGAAAACGCCTGCATCATGGCCGGAACCACGCGGGTCTTATAGCGCTCCCGTAAAGAAACGACCCCCTTCGCTTTTATTTCCATCAACCTGCCTTCCCCAGCGCGTCTCCGCACGATTGACACGCCCGTATCTTCTTCCCATCCGCCAACTGCCGGATACGAATCCGCGTCGCTTTGTTGCAATGTCCGCAAACCACCCGCACGTTCGAGATCGCGATGGGGGCTTCCTTTTCCAGAATCCCTCCGGTCTGATTACGGGGACTCGGTTTTGTACATTTCTTGACCAGATTGAGCCCCTCGACAACGATCTTTCCCGTCTCGCGCAGCACACGAACGACGCGCCCTTCTTTTCCCCGTTCGCGACCGGACATCACCCGCACCGAATCTCCCTTGATCAACCGCGTCCGGATCATCGTCTTCGCGTGTTGTCTCATAGCACCTCCGGCGCGAGAGAAATAATTTTTGTGAACTTCTTTTTACGAAGTTCCCTCGCGACCGGCCCAAAGATACGGGTCCCGACCGGTTCTCCCTGCGCATTAATGAGTACCGCCGCATTACGGTCAAACTTGATATAGGAACCGTCTTCCCGGCGTATTTCCTTCGTCGTTCGGACCACGACGGCGTTGACCACCTCGCCCTTCTTGACGCTCCCCTGCGGAATCGCCTCTTTGATCGTGGCCTTGATGACATCGCCCACGTGGGCATAACGTCGCTTCGATCCCCCTTTGATGTGAAAACACATCACCTTCTTGGCCCCGGAGTTGTCCGCGACATCCAACATTGTGTAAATCTGTACCATCCGTCCGCCCGTTCCCTTTCGACGCGATCATCTTGGCAATCGCTATGCCTCTGAACTCCCGCCTTCGCCAACAACGCCCGCCTTCCGATCCTTTTTCAGAATTTCCATGACCACCCACCGTTTATGCGCACTCAGAGGCCGCGTTTCGATTAGACGGACACGATCCCCAATAAGACAGGCGTTCTGCTCATCATGCGCCTTGAAGGTGGTCGTCCGTTTGAGGAACTTCTTGTACCGCGCCTCTTTTACAACACGATCCACCGCCACCACCACCGTCTTGTCCATCTTGTTGCTGACGACGCGCCCTACCCACTCTTTTCTCTTCTTCAACATAGAATGACTCATGACTTGATGGCGGATCGAAGGGTTAATGTTCGCGCAATCTCACGCCGCAATTGTTTGATCCGGGATGGGTTCTCCATGTGGCCCACCACCTTTTGAAACCGCAGATTGAACAGCTCTTTTCTTAAGGTCTTCTCCTGGGCGGCCAGCTCCTCGGCGGACATCGCCATGAGTTTTTCCATTTCCATTTATTCCACCCCGCGGGAGACGAACTGCGTTGCGATGGGGAGCTTATAGGCCGCCAGGCGAAATGCCTCTTTTGCAACCTGGTCCGTCACCCCTTCCATTTCATAGAGAACCCGTCCTGGCTTCACCACGGCAACCCAATACTCGACACCACCCTTCCCCTTGCCCATCCGTGTTTCGGCCGGCTTCTTGGTGATCGGTTTATCGGGAAAGAGTCGGATGTATATCTTCCCACCCCGTTTCACAAAGCGGGTCATCGCAATACGCGCCGATTCGATCTGCCGGGAGGTGATCCGGCCCGGCACCATGGCCTTCAGCCCGAACTTCCCAAAACTCAACTCCGAACCCCGATAGGCGATTCCGGTCATCCGACCCTTCATCTGCTTTCGATGTTTTACTTTTTTAGGCGCCAGCATCGCTTTCCTTTTCGGGGGCTCACGTCGCCCCCTCATCGGGCACAAGCCCGATGAGCCTCCCCCTCAAATTGCCAAAAACCAACCCATCGAAACTGTGCGTCACCCCTCGCAGAGGCCCCGCTCCCTCAAACCGAGGAGAATCACTTGAGGCCACGCGCTTCTCGGTCTTGAACGCGCTCCGGAAGCATGTCCCCTTTATAGATCCAAACCTTCACCCCGATCTGTCCCATCGTTGTGGCCGCCTCGGCCAGCGCGAAGTTCAGATCGGCCCGCAGGGTGTGCAGCGGCACCCGCCCTTCACGGTACCACTCCGTCCGTGCAATCTCCGCCCCCGCCAAACGCCCGGCACACTGTATCTTGATCCCCAGCGCCCCCAGGCGGAGGGCAGACGCAATCGCTTTCTTCATCGCGCGACGGAACGCCACCCGTTTTTCCAACTGCATCGCCACATTTTCGGCCACCAACTGCGCGTCCAACTCCGGCTTTCGGACCTCTTTGATGTCAATGTAGACCTGCTTTTTGGTCAGGGCCTCCATCTCCTCCCGAAGTTTATCCACCTCGGTTCCCTTCCGCCCGATAATGATTCCCGGACGGGCGGTATGGATCGTGACGCGCACCTGCTTGGCCGTCCGATCCACATCCACGCGGGAGACCCCTGCGTGATAAAGTTTTTTCTTGACGATCTTCCGTATTTTCAGGTCTTCGTGGAGGAAGACCGCGTAGTCCTTCTCCGCATACCAAAGAGACCGCCAAGTATTGATGTAACCCAACCGAAACCCGTAAGGATGAACTTTTTGACCCATTTACAATTCCAATCTTTATTTGGCCAATCGCTACTGCGCGCGTTTTGATGAAGCCGTCCGAACGTCGTTGGAGAGGACCACTGTAATATGGCTGGTCCGTTTGAGAATCGGGTGCGCCCGCCCTTGCGGCGCAGGCTGAATCCGTTTCAGAGATGGCCCGCCATCTACATATGCCTTTGAAACCCACAAGTCGTCCACATCCCCCATCTCTTTTTGCGACGCGTTCGCCACAGCCGATTTCAGAATCTTCTCCACCACTCGGGCAGCATGGCGCGTCGTAAACTTCAAAATATTCATCGCCTCGCCCGCACTTCGGCCCCGGATCAGATCCACCACCAGCCTGGCCTTCCGCGGTCCCATCCGCGAATATCTAAAAAGAGCCTTTACTTCCATCGGTCTTATATCCTGATTTTCCCCTCTAACAAGAGGGGACCACGGGGTGTATACTCCCCTTCTCTACTTCAAGGCCGTCGCCTTTTCCGTCTTTGCAGCGCCATGCCCCTTGAAAAATCGCGTGGCCGCAAACTCGCCCAGTTTGTGACCCACCATATTTTCCGTAATGTAGACCGGCACGAACTTCTTGCCATTATGAATTGCAAAGGTATGCCCGATCATCTGCGGGACGATCGTGGAACGGCGCGACCAGGTCTTGATGATCTTCCGTTCACCCGATGCGTCCATTTTCGCGACTTTGGCAAGCACGTGTCCATCTATGAACGGACCCTTCTTCACTGACCTCGGCATCGTCTACTCCCCTACGGCACCCCTACTTCTTTGTCCGCCGCTTCACGATAAACACGTCGGTATATTTTCGCCGCCTTGTTTTGTAACCCTTCGCAAGTTGTCCCCAGGGAGAAACCGGATGCGGATTCCCCTGTCCCGACTTGCCTTCCCCACCGCCATGTGGATGGTCCACCGGGTTCATCGCCAACCCACGCACATGCGGACGTCGCCCCAGCCATCGCGACCGCCCCGCTTTCCCGTAGGAGTAATTTCCATGATCGATGTTTCCGACCTGGCCGATCGTGGCCATGCAGGCCGCATGGACCCGTCGCACTTCACCCGACTTCAGCCGAATCTGCACCCAGCCAGCCTCGCGTGCCATCAACTGGGCGACCCCGCCCGCACTTCGGATCAGTTGTGCCCCTTTTCCGATCTTCAACTCGATGTTGTGGATCATGCTCCCCACCGGAATCCGTGAAAGGGGAAGGGCGTTCCCAATGCGTATTTCGGCATCCGGACCGGACATAAGCCGATCTCCCACCTTGATGCCGTCGGCTGCCACAATATATCGCTTCTCTCCATCCGCATAGACCAGCAACGCAATCCGGGCAGAGCGATTCGGGTCATACTCGATCGAATCCACGCGGGCCGGAATGCCCAGCTTGTTTCTTTTAAAGTCAATGATCCGATAGGCCCGCTTATGTCCACCCCCCCGATGACGAATCGTCATCTTCCCCTTATTATTCCGGCCCCCGGATGCGGGCAGGGAACAGAGCAGCGACTTTTCGGGCGTGGTACGGGTCACGTCATCGAAGCGAAGACCCTGTGCACCCCGCCGCCCAGGCGATGTTGGCTTGTACGTCTTGACACCCATTGTCTATCCAGTCAGTGTGGCCCGTTCGTGTGGTCCGTGAATGCCGGATGAAAGAATCCCGCTAAGTCTCAAAAATCTTGAGTGTCTCCCCTGCCTTTAATGAGACAATCGCCTTCTTCCAATTCGAACACTTCCCGACAAAGCGACCGAGCCGCTTGACCTTCCCCTCGACATTCATGAGGTTGACCCGATCCACCTTGACGTTGAGCGTCGCCTCAATCGCCTGCTTGACCGCCGTCCGCGTGGCATTCCGCTGTACTTCAAAGCAAACCTGGTTTCGCTTTTCGCGAAGCAGCGTGCTTTTCTCCGTAAGCAGCGGACGAATAATCAGATCATGCCGATCCACGGTTTCCTCCCGGAAGGGCACCCCAATGGGCCTCCACTGCCTCAATCCCCGCGCGCGTCGTCAACAACGACCCCGCCCACAACAGGTCATAGACATTCAACTGACGCGCCTCGATCAACTGCACGGAGGGGAGATTCCCCGTGGCCCGCGCAAGCACTTCATCCGGTTGCGGCACGACCACCAGGACGTTTCCAGTGATCTGAAGGCTTTTGAGAAGCTGGACCATCCGTTTTGTCCTGGCCTCTTCCAGCCCCCATTCCTCCAGGATCACAATCCGTCCCGATTGCGCTTTATCCGAAAGTGAGGAGAGGAGCGCCACCCGATACGCCTTCTTGGGCATGCTGTAGCCATAACCACGCGGTACCGGCCCGAAGATCGTCCCCCCCCCCCGCCAGATCGGCGAGCGACTGGAGCCGGCGCGCGCACGCCCCGTTCCCTTCTGCTTCCAAGGTTTCTTGCCGCCGCCGCTGATAAGACCCCGCGTTTTCGTGGCAGCGGTCCCCTGACGCATGGACGCACGCTGCATCCGAACAACCTCGTGCAGAAGCGGGCCCCGCAATGGCTGTCCAAAAACGGATTCGGACAGGGTGACAACACCCACCGTCTCGTTCCTGGCGTTTTTCAAATCCGTTTCCATACCCGACTACCCCTTCCGAATCGTCACCAGATCGTTCACGCTGCCCGGAACCGCCCCCTTCACAAAAATCAGGTTCTGTTCCGGACGGACATCCACGACTTGCAGCCCCGCTTCCGTAATGCGATCCCGTCCCATATGACCTGGCATCCGTTGGTTCTTCCAGACACGGGATGGAAAGGAACTGGCCCCGATGGAACCGGGCGCACGGTGAAACATGGAACCATGCGTCGCAGGCCCCCCCCGGAAATGATGCCGCCGCATCACCCCCTGGAAACCTTTCCCCTTGGAGATGCCGGTGACACGAACCCGTTCCCCCTTTTTGAACAGATCCACCGTCAACGTCTGGCCCACGCTGACATCGCCCAAGTCGCCATCGAATTCGCGCAAGACGCGCGCCGTCGGGACATCCGCCGCCTTGAAGTGCCCTCGTAAAGGACGAGACACCCGTGTCTCACGGACCTCCCCCAGCGAGATCTGTGCCGCAGCATAGCCATCCTTTTCGGCCGTCTTGATCTGCACGACTTTGCACGGGCCCACTTCCAGGACGGTCACGGCCGTCAGACGACCGCCATCGGTGAAGAGTTGGGTCATCCCCCGTTTGTAACCCAGCAGTCCGTTGAGCATTAGAGCTTGATCTCCACATTGACCCCCGTTGAAAGATTCAACTTCATCAGGGCGTCCACCGTCTCCGGCGTGGAATCCGAAATATCGATCAGCCGCTTGTGCGTCCGAATCTCGAACTGCTCGCGCGACTTCTTGTCCACGTGCGGAGAGCGCAGAACGGTATATTTGCTGATTTTCGTCGGGAGCGGAATCGGGCCGGACACCCGCGCCCCCGTCCGTTTCACCGTATCCACAATCTCGAGCACCGACTGATCCAGCACCCGATAGTCATACGCCTTGAGCCGGATTCTAATCTTCTGCACGCGATCCTCTTTCCCTCACCCCAGCCCTCTCCCAGGGGAGAGGGGAAATAATAAATAATGGTGGGACA
This sequence comes from uncultured Nitrospirota bacterium, assembly GCA_964579175.1. Taxonomy (GTDB): domain Bacteria; phylum Nitrospirota; class Nitrospiria; order SBBL01; family CAZOFZ01; genus CAZOFZ01. The sequence goes on from CAZOFZ010000019.1 coordinate 12,209, forward strand.
GGCCTCTGTGCCTGCCATCTCCGAGGGCGCGCGAAACACACCCCGGAATATTCTTACTTAATCACCTTGGTGATAACGCCGGCACCAACGGTGCGGCCCCCTTCGCGGATCGCAAATCGAAGACCGTCTTGCATGGCGATCGGCGCAATCAGTTCCACCTCCATCGCCATGTTGTCCCCCGGCATGACCATCTCCACCCCTTCGGCCAACTTCGCCACACCCGTCACGTCCGTCGTCCTAAAATAAAATTGCGGCCGATACCCGTTGAAAAACGGCGTGTGACGACCGCCTTCTTCCTTCGTCAGGATATACGCCTCGGCCTTGAACACCGTATGCGGCGTGATACTCCCCGGCTTCGCCAGCACCATGCCCCGCTCCACCTCTTCTTTCTTCGTGCCGCGGAGCAATACCCCCACATTGTCGCCGGCCTGTCCCTGATCCAAAATCTTTCGGAACATCTCGACGCCGGTCACCACCGTCTTTTGCGTCTCCTTGATCCCCACGATCTCGATCTCTTCCGAAACCTTGATGACGCCCTTCTCGACCCGGCCCGTCACCACGGTCCCGCGTCCGGAGATCGAAAAGACATCCTCCACGGACATCAGAAAAGGCTTATCCAAATCCCGCACCGGCGTCGGAATGTAAGCGTCCACGGCGTCGAGCAACTTCATGATCGCCTGCGATCCCAACTCTCCCGTGTCCCCCTCCATCGCCTTCAGCGCCGAGCCCCTGACGATCGGGATATCGTCGCCGGGGAACTCGTATTTCGACAGGAGCTCCCGCACCTCCAACTCCACCAGATCGAGCAGTTCCGGGTCGTCCACCATGTCCGCCTTGTTCAGGAAGACCACAATGTGCGGAACACCCACCTGCCTCGCCAGGAGGATATGTTCGCGCGTCTGCGGCATCGGGCCATCGGCGGCGGAGACAACTAGAATGGCGCCATCCATCTGGGCCGCGCCGGTAATCATGTTCTTTACGTAGTCGGCATGGCCGGGGCAGTCCACATGCGCATAATGCCGCTTGTCGGTCTGATATTCCACGTGGGCGATGGCAATCGTGATCCCCCGCTCTCTCTCTTCCGGGGCCTTGTCAATCTTGTCATAGGCCAGAAACTCGGCAAACTTCTTTTGCGCTAACACCTTCGTGATCGCCGAAGTCAGTGTCGTCTTCCCATGATCCACATGTCCGATCGTCCCAATGTTCACATGCGGTTTCGTCCGCTCAAATTTCGCCTTTGCCATATCGAATCCCTCCCTGATACCTAACTCAACGCGAACCTGAATCCTGCCTACCTGCTCCCTTGTTTCTTTGCCACAATCTCGTCTGAGGTGCTTTTCGGAACCACGTCGTAGCGCGCAAACTGCATCGTGAAAACGCCACGCCCCTGTGTCATGGATCGCAGATCGGTCGCATAACCGAACATCTCGGCCAGCGGTACAAACGCCGACACCACCTGGGCCCCGGCCCGCATGGTCATTCCGACAATCTGGCCGCGTTTGGCACTGAGGCTGCCGATGACGTCGCCCATGTACGCCTCCGGGACAATCACTTCCAGGTTCATGACCGGCTCCAGCAGCACCGGCGATGCCCGACGCACCCCTTCCTTGACCCCCATCGAACCCGCGATCTTGAACGCCATCTCGGACGAATCCACGTCGTGGTACGACCCGTCGAAGATCGTGACCCGGAGGTCTACCATCGGATAGCCCGCCATGACGCCATTCGAGAGCGCCTCGATGACCCCCTTCTCGACGGCGGGGATGTACTCCTTCGGGATCGAGCCGCCCACGATCTTGTTGACGAATTCGAACCCGCTACCGGCCTCTTTGGGCTCCACCGTCAGCCAGACATGGCCATACTGTCCGCGCCCACCCGTCTGCCGGATATACTTACCCTCGGCCTCGGCTTTACCCTGGATCGTTTCGCGGTAGGCCACCTGTGGCTTGCCGACATTGGTCTCGACCTTGAACTCGCGCTTCAGCCGGTCCACGATGATCTCAAGATGCAGCTCACCCATACCGGAGATGATCGTCTGGAGCGTTTCCTCGTCCGTCGTCACCTTCAGCGACGGGTCTTCCTGGCACAATTTCTGGAGCGCGACGCCCATCTTCTCCTGATCGGGTTTCGTCTTCGGCTCGATGGCCATCGAGATGACCGGATCGGGAAATGTCATCACCTCCAGCAGAATGGGATGGGCCTCATCGCAGAGCGTGTCGCCGGTGCGCGTCCCTTTCAGGCCGACCGCCGCCGCGATGTCTCCGGAGTAGACCTCCTTGATGTCCTCCCGCTTGTTGGCGTGCATCTTCAGGATGCGCCCCATCCGCTCCCGACTGCCCTGGGCCGTGTTGTAGACGTAGGAACCCGCCTGGAGCACACCGGAGTAGACGCGAAAGAACGTCAGTTGTCCGACGAACGGGTCGGTCATGATCTTGAATGCCAGCGCCGAGAACTTCTCGTCGTCACGCATCCGACGGATCAACTCTCCGCCGGTGTCGGGGTCATGCCCCTTGAGGTCGGGCAAGTCCAGTGGCGACGGGAGAAAGTCCACCACTGCGTCAATGAGCAACTGCACCCCCTTGTTCTTGAACGAGGCGCCGCACAAGACGGGGACGATTTTCCGGGCCAACGTGCCCGCGCGCAGGGCCGCCTTGATCTCCTCGACCGTAGGCGTTTCCCCGGCGAGAAACTTCTCCATGAGACGGTCGTCGCAATCGGCCAAGGCCTCGATCATCTGCTCGCGATACGCCTTTGCCTGCTCAACCAAGTCTGCCGGAATCTCATCCACGACAAACTTCGCCCCCAGCGTTTCGTCGTCGAAGAAAACCCCCTTCATGTTGATGAGGTCCACCGGGCCCCGGAACTCACCCTCTTTGCCGATCGGAATCTGGATCGGCACCGGCCGCGCGCCGAGGCGATCCACCATCGTCTGGACGCTCATGAAGAAGTCGGCGCCCGTACGATCCATTTTGTTGATGAAGGCCATCCGCGGCACGCCATAGCGGTCGGCCTGCCGCCAGACCGTCTCGGACTGCGGCTCCACCCCCTGAACGGCGTCGAACACCGCCACGGCGCCATCGAGCACGCGCAGCGAACGCTCGACCTCGATCGTGAAGTCCACGTGGCCAGGCGTGTCTATGATGTTGATTCTATGGTTTTTCCAGTGACAGGTGATTGCTGCGGACGTGATCGTGATGCCGCGTTCCTTCTCCTGCTCCATCCAGTCGGTCGTCGTGTTCCCCTCGTCCACGTTGCCAATGCGATGGGTCGCGCCGGTGTAGAACAGGATGCGCTCGGTCGTCGTGGTCTTTCCGGCATCGATGTGCGCCATGATGCCGATGTTGCGCGTTCTTTCGAGTGGATATTCGCGTCCCATGTCTCAAGTTACCAGCGATAAGCGGAAAAGGCCTTGTTGGCCTCCGCCATGCGATGCGTATCCTCCCTCTTCTTGACGGCGCCACCCGTATTATTCGAGGCATCCAGGAGCTCGGCGGCCAGCTTTTCCTGCATACTCTTTCCCGCGCGCTTCTTGGCGTGCTGCATAATCCAGCGCAGCGCCAGACTGATGCGCCGTCCCGGACGCACTTCGATCGGGACCTGATAGGAAGCCCCTCCGACGCGCCGAGACTTCACCTCGACCGCCGGCTTCACGTGATCCATCGCGGCCTTGAAGACCTTTACCGGGTCCGAACCACTCTTCTGCTGGATCAACCCGAACGCGCCATAGCAGATCGTCTCCGCAGTACTGCGCTTCCCCTTCCGCATGAGGATCCCGACAAACCGGGAGACGAGTTTTTCACCATAACGCGGGTCTGGGAGCACTTCCCGTGAAACAATCGCTCTTCGCCTTGACATATCCGTCTCGCGTAAATTGAAAAAAAACGGCAGCACAGCAGACAGTGCCGCCATTATCGAAATCGAACAGGGCCTAAAGAAACCGGGACATCAGCGCGCCATCCCCATACCTACTTTGGGGTTTTGGCGCCATACTTCGACCGGCCCCGCTTCCGACCCTGTACCCCGACGGTGTCCATCGCGCCTCGAACGATGTGATAACGGACACCCGGCAAGTCTTTGACCTTTCCGCCCCGGATTAAAACGATGGAGTGCTCTTGAAGGTTGTGCCCAACCCCCGGTATGTAGGATGTCACCTCCATGCCGTTTGTCAGGCGCACGCGCGCGACCTTTCGCAGAGCGGAATTTGGCTTCTTGGGCGTGGTCGTATAGACACGCACGCAAACGCCCCGCTTCTGCGGAGATCTCTTTAAGGCAGGACTCTTTGTTTTGGATCGGGCGATGACCCGTCCCTTTTTGGTCAACTGATTGATCGTCGGCACAAAACCCTCTCTAAACCCGCTCTCACCACATAAGAATCTGCACAACTCGCCGAGTATAGAGGATGCCGCCTTCTTTGTCAATATCCCGCATTGCCTCATCAAAAATCTACCCCAACGGGGATCGTTGCCTCAATTGGAAAATCTACCCGAAAAGGGGGATGGTTTTGACCGCTTTGTCTGCCGTGCTGCGCCTGCACCCGCGGCCGCCTCTTTGCGCACACCGACCGCGCATTGCCTCATCATTCTCCAAACCGATATGTCACCACATGGGCTCGACAGACATGGCCCACCCGCCATCTGTGGATGCGCAAAGGATGCGCAACGCCCCCGTCCGCGGGAAATCACCGGGCGTCCAGGTGTTGTTTTAACATCCGATAGGCTTCGATAATCTTGCGCAGTTCCGCCTCTGCGCCACGGTCTCCGCCCCGGACATCGGGATGGCATGCCTTGACATGGCGACGGAACGCCGCCATGACTTCGGCCATGGCCACGCCCTCTTCCAGGCCCAGGGTGTGGTAGGCGTGCGTGAGCGAGGTGATTTCGCCGGAGGGGGCAGGGGGGGCGCCGTTCTGGGACGCCTTGAAAAAATTGAAAAAACTGAACCTACGTCGCTTTCTGCGAGGGCGATTGTAGAGCCGCGCCTCCAGTTCGTCCAGACGATCTTCCACAAAAGCGATCCGCGCAGCCACCTGTGTCAGTTCCGACGCGCGCGCCGTCCGGTCGAGCTGACTCGAAAGATTCAGAAAAAGCTCTTCCAGCTTCAGAAACGGCTCCTCCAGATGGACGAAGGTGTCAATCTGTTCCGCCTTCTCCGATGCGACGGCCAAATCTGCCTGCAGCAGGGTCATCAAGCCTTCCAGGTGGCGTAGAAGCTGGCCCTTTCGCGCGATATATCGCTTTTCTTCCTCCGTCATGCGGTGGTCTCACCGAGTGCCCATGTTCGTCATACCAGCGAAAACCGGTATCCGGTTCCGTGGATTCCGGCTAGAAACCATGGATGCGCATGCATGCCTTCCGCGAGTGGATGCGAGCGGTGAGGGGGAGGCGCGTCGCGCTTTGCTCGACGAGGGGGCGACGCGAGCCCCTCCAGTTGGCGGCGTTTGACCGCGATCGTATTTCAGGATCAACCCCCCCTTTCCCACGATCCAGCCCGTCTGACGCGAGGAAAAGAAGAGACCGTTCAAGCGCTGCGTGACGCCGCTGTCCACGGGAGACCAGTCCCGCCCGCCATTGGCGGTGTGCAGGATGGTGCCCAAATCGCCCACGATCCAGCCTTCCTCCCCGATCATTGTCATATCCCAAAGCGAGACCGACGTGCCGCTTTGTTGTCGTGTCCAGTGTGCGCCGGCGTCCTCCGTCGTAAGGAGGGTACCCTCCCCGCCGACAATCCATCCCCTGCCTCGGCCCCTGCCGTCACGGTTCCCCTCTGGCTTCTCGAACAGGATACGGGAGAGGATCGCATCGGTCTTGAGCGGCATCGAAACGGGGGCCCACTCCGCCCCACCCGTGGTGGTGTGCAGGACGGTGCCAGAAGCCCCCACGATCCATCCTTCTTTTTCATCCAGAAACAGGACGTCCACCAGGGGCGCCGCCGTTCCACTGAGTTGGAGGACCCATTTTGCGCCGCCGTCCGTGGTCCGGAAGATGATCCCCTTATCTCCCACGATCCAGCCGACACGGGGATTGACGAAATGGACCCCTTCCAGGGCGCTCTCGATGAATTTCGGCTGTCTTTGAAAGTGCTTCCCCCCGTCGCGGGTGTGCAGGATCAGCCCCTGTTCGCCCACGGCCCATCCCTCATTAGGGGAGACGAACCAGAGGGCGCTGATCGCCTCCGAGACGCCGCTCTCCTGCGGTGTCCAGTGTGTGCCCCCATCCGGGCTATGCAGAATCGTTCCGGTTTCGCCCACGATCCAGGCCCGTTGCGCATCGGAAAAATGAATTCGGAAAAGGCGATCCGCCACACCGGAGAGTTGGGTCTGCCAGGAGACCCCACCATCGTCCGTATGAAAAAGCACCCCCCCCCAGCCGACCCCCCAGCCGTTTTTGGCATCCGGGAAGGAGAGGGCCT
>CAZOFZ010000020.1:0-12769 GCA_964579175.1 uncultured Nitrospirota bacterium
GTCCCTTGACAAGGCTTTTTATTCGCCCCGATAATCAGCCGATGCGCATTGCACCGGCTTCTTGCGTAAAGATCACTTTAATATGAGGAGGAAGTCACCATGAGCAATCCGTTAGTCGTGGGACAGATCGTCCCGAATTTCGAGATCGAGGTGTTCGATCCCAGCCGTCAGGATTTCGGAAAAATCTCTCTGGACGAATTAAAGCGGCAGAACAAATGGACGGTGCTGGTTTTCTATCCGGCGGACTACACCTTCGTCTGCCCGACGGAACTGGCCGATGTCGCACAAAAACAGGACGACCTGAACAAGGCCGGCGCGGAGGTGATCTCCGTCTCCACGGACACCAAATTCGTCCACCTGGCGTGGCACCGGGAAGAAAAGCTGATGGGTGCCGTGAAATACCTGATGGGCGCCGATCCCACCGGCCGGCTCTCCCGGCTTTTTGGCGTCTACGACGAGTCCACGGGGTTGAGCCTTCGGGGCACCTTCATCATCGGCCCGGACGGAAAGCTCGCCTGCGCGGAGGTCAATTTTTATAACGTGGGGCGAAGCGCTGCGGAACTTTTGCGCAAGGTGCAGGCCACAACCTATCTGGCGCAGCATCCGGATGAGGCGTGTCCCGCCAACTGGAGCGTGGGGCAGAAGACCCTCAAGCCAGGCGCGGGGTTGGTAGGGCGCGTCGCGGAAGCGGTCGGGCGTTAGAACGGCACCCGCACGTTGATCGTGCTTGTAGTTGATCTGTAGGGGCGCGGTGACTGCGCCCCCTACTTTTTTCTGCGGACGTAGACTTTAAAAACCGTTCCCTCTTGCCGCAAATCCAGAAATTCGTGCCCGCTATTTTTGCACCAGACGGGCATGTCTTTTTGAATCCCCGCGTCGTCCGAGAGGACTTCCAACACCTGTTCCATGTCAATCTGCTTGACCTTCCTGGCAGTCAGAATCACCGGTAGCGGACAAAAAAGTCCCAGCGTGTCGAGCGTGTGATCTGCCGCAATCATGGTTTCGCTCCGGAACGTAAAGCCCCATAAATCGGGGAGACCCGACGCATCGTCTCGATACAGGGGGGAAGGATCGAAAGGACGGCCTCGATGTCGGCCTCGGTGGTCTGGCATCCCAGGCTGAAGACCACCCCCCCTTGGGCCACGTTCGCCGGAAGCCCCAGCGCCGTCAACACGGGGGAGATTTTGAGGGCCTCGGCACTGCACGACGACCCGCTGGCCCCCACAATCCCGTGCCGCTCCAAGGTGCGGATCAGCGCCTCTCCATCCAGAAACTCGATCGCAAAACTGGCTACGTGCGGAAGCCGATGATGTGGATGGCCAGTGAGATGGATCCGGTCCACGCGCGTTAACAACCCGGCGATCAGGCGGTCCCGCAGGGCCGTCAAACGCACCCCCTCCGCAGCCAAACTCCCGACGGCTTGTCTGGCGGCAACCCCCATGCCCACAATGGCCGCAACGTTCTCCGTTCCGGCCCGTCTCCCCATCTCCTGCACGCCCCCCTCCACCAGCGGGGAAATGCGTGTGCCGCGGCGAACGAAGAGGGCGCCCGCCCCCTTCGGCCCCTGGAACGGCTGCGCCGAAACCGCGGCCAGGTCAACGCCCAGACGCGCCACATCGAACGGCACGATGCCAACCGTGCCGACGGCGTCCGTGTGGAATGGAATCTCCCGTGCACTCGTAATTTCCGCAATTTCGGCAATCGGCTGAAGGGTGCCGATTTCATTGTTGGCGTGCATGACCGAGACCAGGATCGTATCGGGCCGCAGGGCATCCGCCACCCGCTTCGGATCCACCCGCCCGCTGCCATCCACCGGAATCCAGGTGACCTCGAATCCTTCCTGCGAAAGGCGCTTGATCGGATGCGCCACGGAGAAATGTTCAATGACCGAGGCGACCAGATGCCGACCCTTCTTCCGATGCGACGCCCCCACTCCCCCCACCACTCCCTTGATGGCCAGATTGTTGGCCTCGCTGCCGGAGGCGGTAAAAATCACCTCGCTCTCTTGCGCGCCAATCAGATCGGCCACCGCCGATCGCGCCGAGGCAATGGCCTCCCGCGGCACCTTCCCCGCGCCGTGACGACTCTGGGGATTGCCGAAGCAGTCCGTCAGAAAGGGCAGCATTGCCTCGCGTGCCTCGGGCAGCAGCGGCGTGGCCGCAATATAATCGAGATAAATCTGTCGCATGTCGAACTTCACCCCCGGATTATCCGGATGCCGCAAGCATATCAAACCGAACCCATTTATGGATACGGCACCCCCCGGGACCGCAGCGTGCGGGCGACGACGGCACATTTTTCGCGGCGCGAGAGGCGGATGGGGCCATCCAGCACGTCGAAGGGGGACGCCTCGATCCGATCCAGCAGCGCAACGTAGACGTTGCGCATCAGCGAGAGGGCCGTCCGCGCGTCTTCTTCCACCAGCGGGATGAGCCGCGCGGCCTGGTCGAACCAGCCCCGGATGCGCCGGCACTGAAACGCCATCAGCCGCAGAAAGGCGTCGTTCTTGACGCGGGCGCAAAGTTCCGAATCGGAGTATCCCGCCCGTTCGATTTCATCCTGCGGCAGGTAGATGCGCCCTCGATCCAGGTCTTCCCCCACGTCTCGGACGATGTTGGTCATTTGAAGCGCGGTCGAAAGGGCGCGGCCATGGGCCCGACCGGCGGGGTCGGTATAGCCGAAGACCGGCAGCGATAGATCGCGGATCGTGGTGGCCACGCGGTCGCAGTAGACCATGAGGTCATCGAACGTCGGATAGCGGCTTTTTTCCAAATCCATTCTGCAGCCTTCGATCAGGCCCAGGAATCCCTCCTTCGGAATCGGGTAGTGTGCGATCGCGTCGGCCAGGGCGAGGGTGATCGGATGGCGGGGGTCTCCCCGATAGCAGCGATCCAGCTCCGTCTGCCATGCCTCCAGGAGCATCGCCGGAGCGGCGGGCTGCGTCTCGTCCACGATGTCGTCGGCGTAGCGGCAGAAGGCATAGACGGCATAAATCGCGTTCCGCTTGGGGGGGGGCAGAAAGCGGAACCCCACAGAGAAGTGCGGGCCGCAGCGATGCGTCAGGGCACGGCAATAGCGATAGGCCTCGGCCAGTGTCGTCACGGGAGTGTCCATCCATTTCCCCCGTCCGCGCGCCGCCGACACCAGTGCGGATCGAATGGGTGGACGCACCGCGTCCGCCGACGCCAACGCCACTTGACCCACGGCAGCAGGAAGCGCTTCCAAACGCGCGGGGCGTGCCATCCGGCCAGATAGTCCCGGACATCCCCCCGCGCCGCGCGGCGAATCAAAAACGACAGGCCTCGATTTCCGCCCAGTTCGTAAAGTGCGCGATTGACCAGGCTCACCTCCTGCGCCTCGCCCAGGGCAGACTTCCAGGCGTCGTCGTAGGCCATCCCGGAGGCGGACGCACCGATCAAACTCCCGGCGGCGAGGTGGCCGGTGGTGAGGGCATAGCGGAGCCCCAGGCCAAAGAGAAAATCCTGGAACCCCCCCGCCTCGCCGACGAAAGGCCGCCCCGCGACCTGCGCCGATGTCTTGAGGCTGAAGCTCATGAACGAATAGCCGGACCGCCCATCGTCCATCGAAAAGGGGGTCACTTCGGCAAACCGCCGTGCACACGCGTCGAAATAGTTGTCCATGCGATCGAAGTCGCGTGTGATCGCGCAACCCAGTGTGGCGCGACCGTCCAGCACAAAAAGATAGGCATAGCCGCCCGGCGCGCGGGCCATGTCGAACAGCACCCAGACCGTATCCGGAAGAGTCGTGGAAAAGACCCGCTGCCTGGCCAGGCCGTCCGGCATGGAGGGGCCGGTGGCCACGACGTCGGCCTGATCCCTCGGCAGGCGTGTCTCATAAACGATCCGAACGCCGGCGTCCGTGGCCTGTGCCGCAAGACCGCTGTCCAGGCTCCCGGCCTCGGCCCCCCGCCGGATGAAATAGGCGAAGGGCCGCGCGCTCTCGACGGGATGCGGCTTCAGATCGGGACCGAAAAAAACGGCGCGCCGCACGGGTCGGATGAAAAAATTGACCGACAGTCCCAGGCGCGAAAGCCAGTCGAGGGCATCCTCCGGACCACTTATGTTTTCGATTGCCTGGAAGTCGCCGATAAAGCGCCCGCCCGCCGCTTTTCGCGCCTCGAAGACGGTGACAGGAACACCGTTTTTCGCCAGGCGAATCGCAGCCGCAAGCCCCGACGGCCCCGCCCCCGCAATCCGGATCGGGCGGCTGCGCCCCGTGTGCGCCAAGTACGCCTGCGCATTGCTTTCCACACCGGAATTCCGTAGCATCGCCGGATTATAGAAGCGTCCCGCGGCTTTTGCAAAAATAAAAATGACGACCGGCCTGGTCACGCATCCCCTGTATCTGCAACACGATACGGGCCCGACCCACCCCGAATCGCCGGAGCGATTGACGGCAATTCTTCGCCACCTGGACGATGTGGAGGTGGACCGCATCGTGCCGCAGCATCGCCCCGACGTGGCGGACTGGATCACGCAGGTGCACGCCCCGGCCTATTACGATGCCCTCAAGGCGGCCGTCCCCAGGCAGGGATTCGTCCGTCTGGACCCGGACACCCCGTACTCCCCCGGATCGTTCGCGGCAGCGGAAATGGCGGTCTGTGGCCTCCTGACCGCAGTAGATCATGTGATGGACGGGACGCTCCAGAACGCCTTTTGCGCGCTCCGCCCCCCGGGGCACCATGCAGAGGCCGCGCGTGCGATGGGGTTTTGCCTATTCAATAGCGTAGCCATCGGGGCGCGTTACCTGCAAAAACGGCATGGCCTGGGGCGGATTCTGATTGTGGACTGGGACGTGCACCACGGCAATGGCACGCAACACCTCTTCGAGGCGTCGCCCGACGTATTCTATTTCAGCACGCACCAATACCCCTTCTATCCGGGGACGGGCGCGGCATCGGAACGGGGTCGGGGTCTGGGAGAAGGCACCACGCTGAACTGTCCCCTTCCGGAAGGATCGGGAGACCGGGAGATTTTGTCGCGGTTCGAGAAGGCCCTGATTCCCGCGATGTCCCATTTTAAGCCGGAGTTCATCCTGATTTCGGCGGGATTCGACGCCCACCGGGAAGACCCCTTGGCCGGCCTGAGGGTCAGCGACGACGGCTTTGCGGAGATGACACGGATCGTCCAGGCGCTGGCCCGGACCCACTGCGGGGGGAGGCTGGTCTCCTGCCTGGAGGGGGGCTACAACCTGGAGGCCCTGGCCAGATCGGTGCGGCGACACCTGGGGGTGTTAACGGGCGGATAAGACACGCTCGACTTCGGACAGCATCCGTGCGATAACCGCTTCGAGTGTCATCCGCGTGGAATCGATCCGGATCGCATCGTCCGCCGGTTTGAGCGGCGCGACCTCCCGCTGGCGATCCCGCAAATCGCGCCGGCGGACCTGCTCCCCATGGGCGTCGGGGTCCATGGCTTGCACGGGGGTCTGCACGGAGAGGGCGGCATATTGCCGCAAGGATCGGACGTTCGGATCGGCGTCCAGATAAAATTTCACGTCGGCGTGCGGGAAGACGACCGTTCCCATATCGCGTCCCTCGGCCACCAGCCCCCCCTCTTTTGCGAGGTCACGCTGGACCGCGATGAGGGCCTGCCGAACGCCGGGGAAGGCGGAGATGGACGATGACACCTGGGTCACGTCCGGTCGCCGAAGATACGGCGTGACATCCACGTCGTCCACCCAGACCCCATTGTCCGCGATCCGTATCCGAAGGGTGTGGCAAAATGCCTCCACCTCGGACTGCCGCTCCGGATCGAGCTTTGCGGAAAGGACCCGCCAGGCCACGGCCCGATAGAGCGACCCGGAGTTCAGACAGCGCAGCCCCAGTCGTCCGGCCAGGGCGACGGCACTGCTACTCTTCCCCGCCCCCGAAGGCCCGTCAATCGTGATTACCGGGGCAGTTGCCGGATGCGGCGGGGACGACACTGCAGCCGTTTGCGCCTCGTCTGCGGCGAGGGCCATCTCTTCGCGCAAGGAGGGGAGCGGGGACGCGACGGCCGGCCGGGTGACCCGTTTGAGGATCCACCGGGCCATGGCCCGCATCTCGTTCCGCTTGTGAAGACGGGCGGTCAGCGTAAGTTGGGCGATTAACGGTTCCACGACATGGGGGGGGGCAACAACCTTGACGCGGTCCGGCGTGATCTCCAGAACGCCCCGGATCGTGTCGGCCATCTGGCTCATCGTCTGGAACCCGTCCGTGGGCGGCAACGTTTGCATGGGTTATTGATCAACGCTGGATTTGCCTGCAACCGTGACTGTACCGGGTTCGGTGTGATGTCGTGTTCGCTTCATGTGGCCTGCTTGACGGAATCGTCACGGCGGGCATTCCCAGCCGTTTCCTCATGTCTACCCGCTTCGATTTTCTTAAAGAAACTGGACACCATTTCTGGGAGATGGCAGCCGGATAAGAGCGCACGAAACGAAGCGTCGTTGGTAACAATGCGTTGTGCCAAGCCGTCAAATTCTGGCTCCTCAAGCAGGGCTTCGATAAGCGCGCGTATGGATCGGCCAAGTGGCGGGACGCCAACCGCGCAGCCGCAACCGGAGTCATCGAGGGCGGACACGTACCACAGCCTTATCGGCGGTTGGCTGCGGTCATACTCGAATTGTGCACTGTTTTTCAAGAAGGACAGCACCTTGTTCGCCAGTTGCAGTTTAGCGGCCGCATAGGTCGTGTCATCTACGATGTTACCGTGTTCAAAGAATGGGACAACCTTCAGCCAAGGCTCGCTCCTCACTTCTTCAAAGGTAGGTTTATGTTTCCTGCCAATAACGAACAATGCCCAAACATAGGCCGTGTAGAAAAGGTTGCCACCTCCTGTGTTGCCAACCACGGAATGACTGTCGTATTCCAAGATGAACGCTTCTCGGTCCGGGTTGAGCAATTCCTGCTGGGCACCGCAGAACTGTCCCTGGAAGAAACTGCTGGGAGGCAAAAGCCTGCCAACGATACTGGCATGCAGCGTTGGGTAACCTTCGGTCTTGTACGCATTAACAGCCGTCCGGATATTATTGAACAACGCCTCCTTGTGTTTGTCTTCAATACGCACACGTATCGAATTATTTTCGTCGCCAAATCCATATTGCATGGTGATTGGTCCAGACCATTGCCCGCAGGTGCAAATTGGGATGCTGGGTCCCCACAGCAACCACAAATCGAAGATCGTCATCTGTAGCGGCGAGAAGCTCTTGGCTGCCATCTGGCTATAGGAAGAGATGATGGGATCCCAGTCCTCACTAAAGCGCGCCATGAGGCCCGCCAGCAGATTTAGCGGGAGCAGATATCCTTCATTGATTCTTACTTTGCACAGGAATGACGCCTCTTCACCAAGTGAGAGCTTAAGGTCGGACACGGCGTGGAGATATTCCTTGATTCCATCCTTGGTAACCTCATCGTTCAGGCGGAATACGGTATCGATCTCGATGATCGGTTCCACTTCCCCTTCCTTTTCCTTAGACCTCAAGATGGCGAACTGGCCGCGTATGTACCCCCTCCACTTTTCCAGTTCGTCTTTGTAGGCGGCGTGGTCGTATTTCAGGTGGTAGCGCTTTCTCTTCGGATCGAAAATCCAGTGTGGATCAGGCGCCGGCTTGGGGTGCAGTAATCGCAGTTCGAGCCAAAGGCGCATCCGTCTGCGGAAGAGGAAAGGGGAGATGAAAGGCTTGAGAGGCCAAAGGGATATCTGGCATGCGGCCAGGGTGTTCAGGATGGGAAAACGTTCGTATACGGATAAGCAACGCCACACCAGACGGATGGGGGGAAGATATAACAACGCGGCGACGATCAGGCTGAAAAGCAGGCTGAAAAGAACGTCGACGCTGTTGCTGTTAAGGACCCCCGTGTAGTGATTGGTGATGTCGGGAAGCGTCATGGGTTCTCTCGATGGGATCGCGCAAAACCTAACGCGTCGGTAACCGGCGGGCGTTCTCCGTGATGGTGTGCATGACAGCAGTAATACGCCAGGGGATTCGTTCGCGTCAACCCAAGGAGCTTCGTTTCCATGTGGAATCGCCCCCCACCGTCCTTCCGTTCAGGAGACCCCGCTCCTCCGCCAACTTCAGAGCGAAGTAGAAAACCTGCGGATGAATGTCCAAAAGACTTTTTCAGCGGGCTGTTAAGCGTTTGCCGTGAATGACCTGTTTGTGGTACCCTCCCGATCCGTTGGGCGGAGCTTTTGGATTTAACGTTGTCCGGGTGAGGGAGAACAGAATGAACACAGGCGAGATTCTGCAGGTGATTGGGCCCACGGTGGACCTCCGGTTTCCGCCCGACGCGCTTCCAGCGATCTTCAATGCCGTTCGGATCGAGGATGCCGACGCAGGCATCAATCTGACCGTGGAAGTCGCGCAGCACATTGGGAATAACACCGTTCGCTGTATCGGCATGGCCTCCACCGATGGCCTGGTGCGGGGCATGAAGGGGGTGGACCTGGGTGCGCCGATCTCCGTTCCGATCGGGGAGCAGTCCCTGGGACGCATCTTCAACGTGCTGGGCATCCCCATTGACGGCAAGGGAGAGATTGCCCACCCCGATCAGCGCTGGCCGATCCATCGCCCCAGCCCCGCCTTCGAGGAACAGGTGCCGGTCGCCTCCATCCTGGAGACGGGGATCAAGGTGGTGGATTTGCTGGCCCCCTATGCCAAGGGGGGAAAAATCGGGCTCTTTGGCGGTGCCGGCGTGGGGAAGACCGTCATCATCATGGAACTGATCCGCAACATCGCCACCGAACATGGCGGCTATTCCGTCTTTTGCGGCGTGGGTGAACGGACCCGAGAGGGGAATGAGCTCTATCTGGAGATGAGCGGATCGGGGGTGCTGAACAAGACCGTCCTGGTGTTCGGGCAGATGAATGAGCCGCCCGGCGCCCGCTTGCGGATCGCCCTGTCGGGCCTGACGATGGCGGAGTATTTCCGCGAGGCAAAGGGGCAGGATGTCCTGCTCTTCATTGACAATATCTTTCGGTTCGTCCAGGCCGGATCGGAGGTCTCGGCACTGCTGGGGCGGATGCCCTCGGCCGTCGGATATCAGCCCAGCCTGGGCACCGAAATGGGAGAACTCCAGGAGCGGATCACCTCCACGCGATCCGGCTCCATCACCTCCGTGCAGGCAATTTATGTGCCGGCGGACGACATCACCGACCCGGCGCCGGCCACCACGTTTACGCATCTGGATGCCACCACCGTGCTTTCCAGACAGATTGCCGAGCTGGGCATCTATCCGGCGGTCGATCCGCTGGATTCCACATCGCGTCTGATGGACCCGCGCATCCTGGGGGACGAACATTATCGGACCGCGCGCGCCATTCAGCGTATTTTGCAGCGATACAAAGAGCTTCAGGACATCATCGCGATCCTGGGGATGGACGAGCTTTCGGAGGAAGACCGGAGCACCGTGCAGCGGGCGCGCAAAATCCAGCGTTTTCTTTCACAGCCGTTCTTTGTGGCGGAGGCATTCACCGGCGCGCCGGGGCGTTACGTCAAACTGGCCGACGCGATCAAGGGTTTTAAAATGATTATGGACGGCAAGCTGGACCATCTTCCGGAGCAGGCATTTTATATGGTCGGCACGATCGAAGAGGCCCAGGAGAAGGCCGAGCGCTTGAAGAATTAAGTCGAAGGGTTAGCGGATGAACAAGACATTTCATCTAACGGTTGTGACGCCGCAGCGCGTTGTGTTCGAGGGGGCGGTGCAGGCGATCGTGGCCCCCGGAGGGGACGGACACCTGGGCATTCTGGCGCGCCATGCCCCCCTGATCACGACGATTGTGCCGGGGCTGCTTTCGATGACGCTGCCGCAGGGAGACAGGCAGCAGCTTCGTGTGGGGACAGGTTTCCTGGACGTTCTCCAAAACGAGGCCACACTGCTCTCGGACAGTGCGGAAACGGTTTGACAACACCGTCACCCCTTTGATACTTTCCCCATCCAACGCCGAGATAGCTCAGTCGGTAGAGCAGAGGCCTGAAAAGCCTTGTGTCCGCAGTTCGATTCTGCGTCTCGGCACCCCTTATCGAATCCGGTTGGCTGGTCGAATCCTGTTAACCAGATCGACGCATCGAACTGAAGTACGATGCCTTGCCTCGAAGAAGCGCCTCAAAAACCCCAAAGACCATGGAACGTGCGGCGGAGCTTCTTGGGGGCTATTTTCTGGACCAGAGTGGTGCGGCCGCATGAAGTCCGGGCAGGAACTGGAGATGGCGGGCGTGAATGATTTGCAGATATTGACCGGCGATAGCCTCACGGTTTTACCGACGCTACCGGCTGACTCCGTACAATGCTGCGTAACATCGCCACCGTACTGGGGGTTGCGCGATTACGATCATCCGGCCCAGATTGGGGCCGAGCCGTTGCCGGAACTTTATGTCGCAAACCTCGTGGCGACATTTCGGGAGGTTCGTCGCGTTTTACGTAAAGATGGGACGCTGTGGCTTAATGTGGGTGATGGCTATGCGAGAAACGGTGGAACGGGTCATTGCGGCCCAAATGCCGTGGTTGGTAATACAAAAAAACTGATTCAAAAACGTAATTGCAAGGTTCCCGATTGCTGGGGACTCAAGGATCGGGATTTGATGGGATTACCCTGGCACGTCGCCTTCGCTTTGCAGGCGGATGGGTGGGTGTTGAGATCCAAAATAACATGGATCAAAAAAACCGCGATGCCTGAAAGTGTGAAAAATAGGCCAACGAACGCAACCGAAGAAGTTTTCCTGTTTGCGAAATCACCCACATACTTCTACGACGCGAACAGTGTTAGAGAGGTGAGCGGCGCAAATCTCCGCAACTATTGGGTGCTCGGTCCCGACCCGAGCGGGAATGGACACCCAGCCGCATTCCCGCGTGAATTGGCACGACGATGTATTCTGCTTGGATCGCGTGCGGGCGATACGGTTTTGGACCCGTTCGGCGGTTCTGGAACAACGGGGTTGGCTGCAAGAGAGTTAAGCCGCAAGGCCATTCTGATCGAGTTGAATCCGGCGTACGCAAAAATAGGGAGGGAACGTACCCGTATCGTACAACCGCAGTTATTAGGCCTACGATCTATCGGCACCGATGAGCAGGAGCCTACACACCATGCCAAGAAAGCCCGGATCGAGGCAGTTAATTCTTGAGTTTTTCCTTAAAAATATTGGCAAAGTGCTTGAGTCGAAGGATATTCAAAAGGCCAGCGGCGGGGCCGTAGAATGGGCGCGAAGGGTTCGCGAACTTCGTAATGAGGATGGCTATCAAGTCCTTTCCCATAAGGATCGGGCAAACTTAAAACCGAATCAGTACCTGATGGAGACGATCGAACGTGTGCCCGCTTTCGCACGTGGCATCTCAAAGGAAACTCGCGCTTGGGTGCTTGAAAGAAACGGGTATACCTGTCAAATGTGCGGAGTCGCGGCTGGCGATCCCGACCCACTCGGTGGAAATCGAATGGTACGGTTGACGATGGGTCATATCATCGAAAAGTCGAAGGGGGGCGAGGATACCCCACGGAATTTACGGGCGGTTTGCACGAACTGCAACGAAGGATTGCAGAATACCGCTCCGCCAAAGCCGGATCGGATTCACCTGCTTGCTCAAATCCGACGAGCAACGATTCAGGATCAGGAAAGCGTGCTGGATTGGTTGCTCCAAAAATTCAATTTGGAGGCCAGGAAAAAGACGTAAGTACGAACGAAGGACATAAGGGCACACAACCGGTTGGATACAATGGCGGAAAGGGTGGCAGTCCAATCGTGGCCGCAGGAACCCGCTTTTAACACTCCCATCACGGATCCGGGGGAGGTTTTAAGGAGAGCACGACCATAAACATCAGGAACAGAGAGGCGAAGACCAGAACGACGTTTCCCATGCGGGCATTCTACCACGAAGAATGGGCACGAAGGCAGGGCACGAAGACAGAATTGAGGCGAAGGGGGTGTTGATGTTCAGGAAGGGCAGGAAGGGATTTTTTATCGCGCTGCTATGGCTTTCCGCAACGGCGACGGTGGCGCACGCAAAAGGCCAGGAGACGGGGATTCAGCTTCTGGAGGAGTTACAGAATGTTTTCATCGGTCTGGCCGAAAAGGTCAAGCCTTCCGTCGTGAACATCGCCCCGGTTTCCGACAATCCCTCCGCGCCGCGTCAGGGGGACGGGCCGCACCCGCGTGGCGGTCCCAATGAGCCCCCATCCGGATCGGGCTCCGGTGTGATTATCGGCAAAGAGGGCTTTATCCTGACCAACAACCACGTGGTGGGAGACGCCGAATCGGTCGAAATCCGCCTCTCGGACAAGACGAAGTTCACGGGCAAGGTCGTCGGTAAAGACCCCGATACCGACCTGGCCCTCGTCAAGATCGAGGCCGGACGCGAGCTGCCGGTCGTCCCTTTCGGAGATTCTTCGAAGATCAGGGTGGGCCAGTGGGCCATCGCGGTCGGCAACCCCTTCGGCCTGGACCGCACGCTCACGATCGGGGTGATCAGCGCGCTGGGTCGGGAAAATGTGAATCTCTCCCGGTACGAAGACTTTATCCAGACGGATGCCTCGATCAACCCGGGCAACTCGGGCGGCCCGCTCTTTAACATACGCGGGGAGGTCATCGGCATCAACACGGCGATCATCAACTTTGCGCAGGGGATCGGCTTTGCCATCCCCTCCAACATGGCGCAGAGTGTGATGGCGCAGTTGATGGCCAAGGGAAAGGTGACACGCGGTTGGCTGGGGGTCGGCATTCAACTCCTGACGGAAGAGCTGGCCGCCCCCTTTGGCGTCAAGGAAGGGGAAGG
>CAZOFZ010000020.1:12869-16821 GCA_964579175.1 uncultured Nitrospirota bacterium
TTCAACTCCTGACGGAAGAGCTGGCCGCCCCCTTTGGCGTCAAGGAAGGGGAAGGAGTGCTGGTCAATGAAGTCTTTGCGGGAGACCCTGCGGGCAAGGCGGGGATTCTTCCGGGGGACATCATCCTGAGCGTGGGGGGATCGCCCGTGGATAACCCCAACACGCTGGCCCGCCTCGTGGCCGGGTTTTTCCCGGGCGAGACCGTCGCCGTCGAGGTGCTGCGGGATGGCAAAAAGAAGCACTTCACCGTGGTACTGACCGAACGGAAGGGCGAGACGGAAACGGCCTCCCTCAAAGGGGGCATCCTGGGGTTGACCGTTCAGGAGGCCACGCCGGAGTTGCTTTCGCGTTTCAAAATCAAGAAGGAAGAAAAAGGGGTGCTGATCGGGGCCGTTGAGCCGGGAAGTGCCGCAGAATCGGAAGGGTTGAAGGAAGGCGATCTGATCAAAGAGGTCGACCGGGTGGAGGTGGACACGCCGAAGGCCTTTGAGGAAGCCATGGAAAAGGCCCAGACAGAGGAGACGGTCCTGCTGCGCGTGGTCCGCGAGAACCGCGCCTTCTTCGTCGTCCTGAAACCCGCAAAGTCGAATAAGTAACGGCCGCCTGGCAGGGTTTTCGCACTTTCTTTGTTGACGATTAACGGACAATGGATACATTTCTTACTCCCCCCTCATTCGAGGAGGCCGGGACGCCGGCTGCGGGGTTGAGGGGGGTTATTCCGGTGACCTCTTCCCGCTATCTTTTACGTGTCTGCCTTCGAGCGTCCTCTCGAACCACCCCTCACCCCTCCTTGTCCAAGGAGGGGAATTTAAAGCGTACCCATTCTTACTTAAAGATCAATATGTCGTAGATGTGCGCGCCACCGGAATCCAGTGAAAGTCGTCAACGTCAGGGACCGCCGCTTCCCGTCCGTCTATAAGGATGTTGTTCAGCGCGCCATACCGTCCGACGCAGGTCATCTCACCCGTACCGTCCGTAAAATATTAAACGGGGTGCAAAGGGGGGGGGACGCCGCACTGCGGCGCTATACCCTGCGGTTCGACCGGTTCAAGCCGTCGCAGTTCCAGGTCTCGCGCGAAGAGATCGAACGGGCCTATACCTTGGCCGATCCCGCCGTCATCGAGAGCCTGCGTTACGCCGCCCGGCGCATCGCCGCGTTTCACGAAAAGCAGCGGGCTCCGGACTGGTCTATCGAAAAAGATGGGGTCTATCTGGCCCAGCGGACCCATCCCATCGAACGGGTCGGTCTTTATGTGCCGGGGGGAACGGCCGCCTACCCCTCGTCGGTGCTCATGAATGCTATTCCGGCGCGCGTGGCCGGCGTGCCGCATCGCATCGTCTGCTCGCCGACGCCCGATGGCGTGATCAACCCCTACCTCCTGATCGCGGCGGACCTGGCGGGCGTTTCCGAAATTTATCGGATCGGCGGCGCGCAGGCCATCGCCGCAATGGCCTATGGGACCGCCACCGTCCCCAAGGTGGACAAGATTGTGGGCCCCGGCAATCGGTACGTCGCCGAGGCCAAGCGACAGGTCTGCGGCGTGGTCGGCATTGACATGATCGCGGGCCCCAGCGAGCTGCTCATCATCGCGGACGCGGCGGCCCATCCGCCCTATGTCGCCTCCGACCTGCTCTCCCAGGCCGAACATGACACGGAGGCCGTCGTCATCCTGCTGACCCCCTCCCAATCCCTGGTCGAGGCGGTGAAACGGGAGATGAAGAGACAACTTGCGCGACTCCCCCGGAAGGCGATTGCGGCCGCCGCGCTCAAAAATCATGGCGTCATCTTCGTCGTGCCCGATCTTCCGGCGGCCGTGCGGATGGCGAACGAGATTGCGCCGGAACATCTGTCGCTCTTTGTGGCCGATCCGTTCGCATGGCTTTCGCACATCCGAAACGCCGGCTCCGTCTTTCTGGGGGAGATGACCCCGCAGTCCCTGGGGGACTATGTGGCCGGCCCCAACCATGTCCTGCCGACCGGCGGCACCGCCCGATTTTCCTCTCCGCTCTCCGTGGACGATTTCGTCAAAAAAAGTAGCGTGGTCTCTTACACACAAGCGGCGCTCCGGAAGGGGGGGGGGCACCTGATCCGAATCGCCGAGATGGAGGGGCTTCCGGCCCACGCCAACACGGTCAAGATTCGTCTTGACGTGGCGTAGCGAGGTCGGGTTCAATAGGCGTGGCAGCCAGCGGTGCTGCTTCAGAATCGCCCTACAAACCAGGAGGTAAGCCGTGACCGAAGAGATTATCTATACGCTCACCGATGAAGCGCCCGCGCTGGCCACCTATTCGTTGCTCCCGATTGTCCGCGCGTTTACGAAGGCCGCGGGGATTTCCGTTCAGTCCGCCGACATTTCGCTGGCGGGAAGAATCGTCGCAAACTTTCCCGATCATTTAAGCGCGGATCGAAGGATACCGGACCATCTGACCCAGTTGGGCGAGCGGACCAAAAACCCGGATGCCAATATCATCAAATTGCCGAACATCAGCGCGTCCGTCCCGCAGCTGAAGGCGGCCATCAGGGAACTCCAGGCGAAGGGATACGCCGTTCCGGACTATCCGGAGGCCCCGCAGAACGACGCCGAAAAGGAGATCAAGGCCCGCTACGGCAAGGTGCTGGGTAGCGCGGTCAACCCCGTGTTGCGCGAGGGCAACTCCGACCGCCGGGCGTCGGCCTCGATCAAAAACTACGCAAAAAAGAATCCGCACAAAATGGGTGCGTGGCGTGCCGACTCCAAAACGCACGTTGCGCATATGAACGACGGCGATTTCTACGGCACGGAGAAGTCGCTGACGGTGACCGACGCCGTGAACGTCCGGATCGAGTGGGTCGGCCCGGATGGGAAGACGACTGTCCTCAAGGAGAAAACCGCCCTGTCGGCGGGCGAGGTGATTGACGTCTCGGTGATGCGCTGCGGGGCGCTGCGCCAATTCATCGCGCAAGAGATCGAAGACGCCAAGGCGCAAGGGGTGCTCTTTTCGCTGCACCTCAAGGCGACCATGATGAAGATTTCCGATCCGATCATGTTTGGCCATGTCGTGTCGGTCTTCTTTGACGAGGTTTTCGAAAAACATGCGGCGGCGCTTGCGGCGTGCGGTTTCGATCCCAACAACGGCCTGGGCGATCTGTACGCCAAGATCGGGAAACTTCCGGAGGCGACGCAGAAGGAGATCGAGGCGGATATTGCGGCCTGTTATCGGAAGCGTCCGGCCCTGGCGATGGTGAACTCGGACAAGGGGATTACGAACCTGCACGTGCCGAGCGATGTGATTATTGATGCCTCCATGCCGCCGGTCATTCGTGAAGGAGGGAAGATGTGGGGGCCTTCCGGCACGCTACAGGACGTCAAGGCGATCATCCCCGATCGGTGCTACGCGACGATCTATCAGGCGGTCATCGAGGATTGCAAGAAAAATGGCGCGCTCGATCCGAAGACGATCGGGAGCGTTCCCAACGTGGGCCTGATGGCGCAAAAGGCGGAGGAGTACGGATCGCACGACAAGACCTTCAAGGCCCCGGCCAACGGAACGATTCGGGTGGTGGATGGGTCGGGGAAGACGTTGCTCGAACAAACGGTGGAGACGGGCGACATTTTCCGAATGTGCCAGACAAAAGACGCGGCGATTCAAGACTGGGTCAAGCTGGCCGTCGGCCGGGCCAGGGCGACCGGGGCGCCGGCCATTTTCTGGTTGAGCCAAAATCGGGCGCACGAGGCGCAGCTCATCGAGAAGGTGAATCGTTACCTGAAAAACCACGACACGGCCGGCCTCGACATCCGAATCCTGCCGCCGGTCGAGGCGATCCGCCTCTCGCTTTCACGGATGCGGGCCGGACAAGACACCATTTCCGTCACGGGGAACGTGCTGCGGGACTATCTGACCGATCTGTTTCCGATTCTGGAATTGGGTACCAGCGCGAAGATGCTCTCGATCGTGCCGCTGATGCAGGGCG
>CAZOFZ010000020.1:16921-18516 GCA_964579175.1 uncultured Nitrospirota bacterium
CTGGAATTGGGTACCAGCGCGAAGATGCTCTCGATCGTGCCGCTGATGCAGGGCGGTGGGTTGTTCGAGACGGGTGCTGGCGGTTCGGCCCCCAAGCATGTCCAGCAGTTTGTGGAGGAAGGGTACCTGCGCTGGGACTCTCTGGGAGAATATCTGGCGCTGGCGGTCTCCCTGGAACATCTGGCGAATACGTTCAAAAACAAAAAGGCGCAGGTATTGGCCGACACGCTGGATCGGGCGAACGGCAGGGTGCTGGATAACAACCGAACCCCGGCCCGCAAGGTGGGCGAACTGGACAACCGGGGCAGCCATTTTTACCTGGCCCTCTATTGGGCGCAGGCGTTGGCCAGCCAGTCCCAGGACCCGGAGCTTCAGAAACTGTTCTCGAGGGTGTTTGCACAGCTTGCCGAAAAAGAGGGAACGATTTTGGCGGAACTGACCGGGGCGCAGGGGAAGCCACAAGACATCGGCGGCTATTACTATCCCGACCGCGGGAAGGTGGAGGCCGCGATGCGTCCTTCGGCGACCCTCAATGCCATTATTGGCTCCATCTCGTAATCCCAGTTCCTGGGACACCTCCAAAAACCATCACGGGCGACAAGGCTCCGCATGCGACATCGCGTGCGGAGCCCCCGCCCTCTTGACGGCAGATAAATCTTACGTTATCTTGCTTACGTAAGAACTTATTGCGGAGGGAGTCATGGATCGAATTTTATCTGCACGCGTTGACGAATCCACGGTCCACTGGATTCGGTCTCTGGCGCATCGTTTGCGGACCTCTCAGAAGAAGGTGATCGAAGAAGCCATCCATTTATATGCCCAAAAAATAGACTCGGAAGCGGCCGTGGACGTGTTTGCACAGACCTGCGGTGCGTGGCAACGGGAGGAGACCGCCGACCAGATCACGGACGGTGCACGAACTGCGTTCCGTCTTTCCATGGAAAAACACAAACAATGAGGGCCTATGTGGATGCCGACATCCTCATCTGGCATCTGAGGGGGGAACCCAAGGCCGGGGATTTCCTGCGCCGGCTTCGCGATGACCGTGCCTATACGCTGTGGATCGGTGCGATGCAACGCGCGGAGGTGGTCTTTTTCATGCGCCCCCAGGAGGAAGCGCAAACGCTCTTCTTCCTTTCACAATTCCAGACGGCGCCGGTGGACGCCCGTATCGTGGATGCGGCGGCCCTTTTGTATCGAGAGTGGCACCCCAGCCACGGGATAGATATAAACGATGCCATTTTGGCCGCCACGGCCCTTCAAACCGGCGGGCAAATCTTCTGCCTCAATAAAAAGCACTATCCCATGTCCCATCTTGGCGTGGAAAAGGCATGGTAAGGCGATGGAAGGGCACCCGCGTGCACACAGAGGTTTTGGCAGCCCGTCGAAAAAGTCTTGTGAAAGGTGTTTTATGGTCTTTCGATCGCGGAGGGTTCGTCATGGCGTTGGGGTCTCGAGCGGACAAAAACCGCTCACCGTCCCCCAACGCGCTCTCGCCGCCTAAACAACCCCAAAACCGGCTTCTTCAACGGGCTGTTACCCGTCGGGTCGCTGGTTCGAATCCGGCCTGGGGAGCCCCTCCTCTTGTTGTATTT
>CAZOFZ010000021.1:0-13807 GCA_964579175.1 uncultured Nitrospirota bacterium
GCTTCCGTGAGCGAATAGCCCATTTGCGCAAGGCGGCTGCGGAAGGCGTGGCGGCCCGACTGGCGACCCAGCACCATCTTGTGCTCGGTGAGGCCCACCGATTCCGGCGTCATGATTTCATAGGTGCGCTTGTCCTTTAACAGACCATCCTGGTGGATACCGGCCTCATGCGCAAAGGCGTTGGCACCGACGATCGCCTTGTTCGGCTGCACGACCAGTCCGGTGATGCTGCTGACCAGTCGGCTGGCCTGGGTCAAAACCTCCGTGCAGATTCGGGTCTCGGCATCGAAGTAGGGTTTGCGTACACGAAGGGCCATGACGATCTCTTCCAGTGCGGCATTGCCGGCCCGCTCGCCGATGCCGTTGATGGTGCACTCGATCTGCCCGGCCCCTTCCGCGACGGCGGCCAGCGAGTTTGCGACCGCGAGCCCCAGATCGTTGTGGCAATGGACCGAAATCACCGCCCGGCCGATATTGGGAACACGGGTCCGGAGCATCTGGATCAGCGCGCCAAACTCGCCGGGGATGGCATAGCCCACGGTATCGGGGATATTGACCGTGGTGGCGCCCGCATCAATGACCCCCTCCACCACGCGGCAGAGGAAGTCAGGATCGCTGCGCGAAGCGTCTTCCGGCGAAAATTCCACGTCGTCGGTAAAACGGCGCGCATATTTGACCGCCGCCACCGCCGCTTCGAACACCGCTTCCGGCGCCATCTTCAACTTGTGCTTCATGTGAATGGGGGAGGTGGCTAGAAAAGTGTGGACCCGCACCCGTTCGGCGGCACGCAGTGCCTTCAGGACGGCATCAATATCCCCCTCTCTGGCCCGGGCCAGACCCGCGATCACCGGCCCCTTCACCTCCTGTGCAACCTGCCGCACCGCCTCGAAGTTGTCCTCGGACGAAAAGGGGAAGCCCGCTTCGATAATGTCCACGTTCAAACGGGCCAGCATGCGCGCAACGGTCAGCTTCTCCTCCCGGTTCATGCTGCCGCCGGGGCACTGCTCGCCATCCCGGAGCGTGGTATCGAAGATACGAATCTGTCTGGCCATGGGATTGTTCACTCGTGGAGGGTTGGCATGGACGGCTGGGTCGTTTCTGCCGGGCGCTCTTTTTTCGTAATGGAATGGTAGAGGGCCGCAATCGGCTTCTCCACGACGCCCGACAGCACATACAATCCGAAGCAGGCAAAAAGCATAATCTGTGGGGCCACAATAAAGAGAAGCGCCGCCAACAGGGTGCCGACCAGCAGGCCGAAGGGCTTCCGGTCTCTGAGGTGAAGTCCTTGGACGCTCCGATACGAGAAGGTGCTGACCATTAAGAAAGCCAGGGTATAAATCAGGCCCACGATCAGGCCGGGGCGTACTTCCTTGCCAAAATTGAGGATGTGGCTGTCGAAAATCACCAGCGAGGCGACCAGTCCGGCCGCCGCCGGAATCGGAAGGCCGACGAAGTCGTGGCGCTCGGCTCCGGTTGATTGCACGTTATAACGCGCCAGGCGAAGCGCGCCACAGGCGATATATAGAAAAACCGCCGCCCACCCCAGACGCCCCAGCGATCCCAGTGCCCAGGCGTAGGCCAGCATCCCGGGTGCCACGCCGAATGAGACCACGTCGGCCAGGGAGTCGTACTCCCCGCCAAAGCGGCTGGTGGTATGGGTCAGGCGGGCCAGTTTGCCATCCAGCACGTCGAAGAGGGTTGCCGATAAAATGGCGATGGCGGCGGCGACATAGTTGGCGTTGAAGGTGGCGATGATGGCAAAGACACCGCAGAAAAGGTTGCCACTCGTGAACAGATTGGGGATGATGTAAACGCCTTTTCTGCGCAGTTCCCCCACGCGGGCCATCTTTTCGGCCTGCGTCTTCCTGGCTGCCTTGGCGCGCTTCCGCATCATTCCCACGACGATCTCTCCGAAAACGTCCGCATGGCAATTCCCGCGCTAAACCTATCAAATACGGCGCATATGAGTCAAATACAAGGGCGGGGTGACCTATCGAATGGAGGATTGGAATTAACTACACGACAATGTTGACCAGCCGACCCTTCGCCACGATCACCTTCTTGATCGGACGGTCGCCGATCCACTGGGGGACGGCGGCGCGGGCGGACTGCTGAAGCGATTCCTCCGTGGCATCAGCCAGAGCGCGAAACGTGGCCCGCAGCTTCCCGTTGACCTGCACCGCCACTTCCACGGTCTCTTCCTGCGCGAGCGCGGGATCGGCCGTGGGCCACGGCGCGTCCAGGATGGATGGAGGATGTCCCAGCCGTTCCCAGAGTTCTTCGGCGATATGCGGCGCAAACGGGGAGAGCAGCACGACCAGGGTATCCAGTCCCTCGGCCCATGCCGCCCGGTGCGCGTCTGTCTCGTCCCTCGCAAAGTCCGACAGCGTGTTGTAGTAACCCATCAGCGCGGCGATGGCCGTGTTGAGCGCGAATCCCTCCAGATCGTCGGTCACCTTCCGGATCGTCTGGTGCGTCGCGCGACGCAGCGCGCGCACGGACTCGGGGGGGTCGGCGAACGCCGAT
Source organism: uncultured Nitrospirota bacterium (assembly GCA_964579175.1). Lineage (GTDB taxonomy): Bacteria > Nitrospirota > Nitrospiria > SBBL01 > CAZOFZ01 > CAZOFZ01. Next base: position 2,527 of record CAZOFZ010000021.1, read on the forward strand.
ATCGCGGGCGTCGTAGACGGCGTCTCCGGAACCAGTCGCCAGATACGCTGGAGAAAGCGCTGCGCCCCCATCACGCCGTCGTCGCTCCATTCGAGGTCTTTTGACGGGGGGGCGGCAAAGAGAGAGAAGAGCCGCGCCGTATCTGCCCCGTGGGCCTGGATGAGCGCGTCGGGGTCCACCACGTTCCCCTTCGACTTGGACATCTTTGCGCCGTCCTTGATGACCATCCCCTGCGTCAGCAGGTTGGCAAACGGCTCGTCCACCGACACGATCCCCAAGTCACGCGCCACCTTGGTGAAGAACCGCGCGTACAGCAGGTGAAGCACCGCGTGCTCGATACCGCCGATATATCGATCCACCGGCATCCACTCGGCGGCGGCCGCCGAGTCCACGGCCCCGTCTTTGTGCCACGGCGCGGTGTAGCGGAGGAAATACCAGGACGAATCCACGAACGTGTCCATCGTGTCGGTCTCGCGCCGGGCGGCACCGTGGCACGTCGGGCAGCGAACCTCGCAAAATGCGGCGCTGGCCGCAAGGGGCGACCCGCCCGGCCCACCGAGGGAGACATCGCGCGGCAGAATTACCGGCAGGTCATGGTCGGGTACGGGGACGACGCCGCAGGCATCGCAATGGATGATCGGGATCGGCGTCCCCCAGTAGCGCTGCCGCGAGATGCCCCAGTCGCGGATGCGGTAGTGCACCCGTTCCGTTCCGACTCCCGCGGCGACCAGTGCCCGCGTGATCGCTTCTTGTGCGGCCTGAACTTCCAGACCGTCGAATGCGCCGGAGGCGATCAGCCGGCCGACTTCGTCGGTGTGGGCGGCGTCCCGCACGGGCAGGCCGGCGTCAATCACCTGCCGGATCGGGAGGCCATATTTTCGGGCGAACTCGAAATCGCGCGCATCGTGGGCGGGGACGGCCATCACGGCCCCCGCGCCATACTCCATCAGCACGAAGTTGGCCACCCAGATCGGAATCCGCTCGCCGGTGAGCGGGTGCAGGGCATGGGCGCCGGTGAAACAACCCTCCTTCTCCTGGGCCAGCGCCGTCCGGACGGTCTTGTCGGTCGCACGCGCACGGGCCACGAACGCACGCACGGCGTCCGCCTCCGGCCGTCCGGCAATCAGCGATTCGAGCAGCGGATGTTCCGGCGCGATGCTCATAAAGGTGACGCCAAAGAGTGTGTCGGGCCGGGTGGTAAAAATACGAAGCGGGGCGCCCCCAATCTCCAACGGGAATACGACCTCGACGCCGCGGCTCTTGCCGATCCAGTTTTTCTGCATCGTCCGCACCCGATCGGGCCAGCCGGTGAGCGTGTCGCAGCCGGACAGGAGCTCCTCGGCATACGCGGTGATCCGGAAGAACCACTGCGTGAGATTTTTCTGCATTACCGCGCTTTCGCACCGCCAGCAGCGCTCGTCCACCACCTGTTCGTTGGCCAGAACCGTCGCGCACGACGGGCACCAGTTGACCGCCGCCGCCTTGCGATAGGCCAGGCCGCGCTCGAACATTTTTAGAAAGAACCACTGGTTCCATCGGTAATACTCGGGGTGGCAGGTGGTCACCTCGCGTCCCCAGTCGTAGGAAAGGCCCATCTTCCGGAGCTGGCTGCGCATGTAGGCGATATTGTCGTCCGTCCAGGCGGCGGGGTGGACGTTGTGTTTGATCGCGGCGTTTTCGGCGGGGAGGCCGAAGGCGTCCCAACCCATCGGATGGAGCACGCGGAAGCCCCGCATCCGCTTGAAGCGCGCGACGACGTCGCCGATCGCGTAGTTGCGCACGTGCCCCATGTGGATGCGCCCGGACGGATAGGGGAACATCGAAAGCACGTAGAACTTCGGTGCCGCCACTTCCGGGGCATTCCGGACATGAAAAAGCTGGCGCTCCGCCCAATAGTCCTGCCAGCGGGTCTCAACCTGTAAGGGGGAGTAGGGGCGTTCCATATGGTCTCCGAAGTGCCGGTACACTACCACAGTCGGTATTCCCCTGCAATGTTCGGTGCGGCGGGGACTGCGCGCGTCCCTCTTTTATGGAGGGCGAGATGGCCAGAGAGGACAAGGTTCTAATGAGCGTGAAGGCGTTGCGGCGGCTGCATGCGATTCATCAAGTGATGGAGAAGGAACTGGGGCAGGTCGAGGCGGGCCGGCTGCTGGGGCGGACGGATCGTCAGGTTCGTCGGATCGTCAAACGGGTGCGGGAATCTGGGGATGAACCGATCCAGATGGACGGCTCGCATCACCCGTGGTTTGAAGAGCGAGGGCCGGCCTGTGTGTCGATGGCCTACGTTGACGATGCGAGCAGTCGGGTTTTTGCGCGGTTCTGCGGTTCTATGGGTATGAGGGGACGATCCGCAGGGGTCGCACCTTACCGAAAGTCCGCTTGAACCCTCATCCGGTGAAATCCTCTCCGGATCGTCCCTGGAGGAAACCCTTCATGTTGCAGAAGAAAAAAGAGGCGGGGTCTGCGATCCCCTAAACCGGACATTTCTATTTTGGTTTGACACCAATCCGCATGGGTGTTGCATCCTGAAAACAACTCTGATAGCCTCAAGAGTGCCCCTGCAGTGTACGTGAGTCGGCGCCTCCAAACCAACAATGATCGTAAGGGGGTCGAGTTCAATGGAGACTGTGTGCATGTTCCGCATATGCGGAAAAGCCTTTCGTCTCCGTCTTGGCACCCACGTGGTTGCTTCGGTTTGAGCACCACCTTCAACGCACGGCACTGCGGGGGCTTACGTTTTAGCTGCTACAACCCATCCGACAAGTGCAATCCGAACGACCTACATCGGTGGCTGATCGAAGCGCATCGCCGTTCGCGGGACTGGCGTTTCGGATGCGGCCCCGGAGTTTGGACGAATTCGTCGGTCAGGCCCATCTGGTCGGGCCGGGGAAATTCCTACGGCGGGCCATCGAGGCCGACCGCGTCTTCTCCCTCATCCTCTACGGCCCTCCGGGCTGCGGCAAAACGGCCTTGGCGCATCTGATCGCCGCCCGCAGCGGGGCGCTCTTTTGCGATCTCAACGCCGTCACGGCGGGTGTGGCCGAGGTCCGGCAGGCGATTGCGCGGGCGCAGGACGAGCGGGCGGCTTCCGGACGAAAAACATTGTTGCTCATTGACGAAATCCACCGCTTCAACAAGGCGCAGCAGTCCACTCTTTTGCCCGACATCGAGAAGGGGACACTCACCCTCGTCGGGGCCTCCACGCAAAATCCGTTCTTCTCCATCATCCCCGCGCTCTCTTCCCGTTCTCAGATCATCGAGATGAAGCCGCTGCCTCCGGAAGATTTACGCATACTGATCCAGCGCGCCATTGCCGATCCGGAACGAGGCCTGGGACAACTCCATGTCCATCTTACGGACGACGCCGAGCGCCACCTCATCGAGACGTGCGAGGGGGACGCCCGACGACTGTTAAATGCCCTGGAGATTGGCGCCCTCACGACCCCGCCCGACGCGGTGGGGTGCGTCCGGTTTGACCTTGAGGTGGCAGAGGCGTCCGTGCAAAAGAAGGGGGTCTGTTACGACGACGCGGACGACCACTACGACACGATCTCGGCGTTCATCAAAAGCATGCGCGGCTCCGATCCCGACGCCGCCATCTACTGGATGGCCAGGATGATCTACGCGGGGGAAGACCCTCTTTTCATCGCCCGCCGCATCGTCATCTGTGCGGCGGAAGACGTTGGCAACGCAGACCCGCGCGCCCTGGTGGTGGCCACGGCGGCGTTGCACGCGCTGTCGGCCATTGGGATGCCGGAAGGGCGGATTCCGCTGGCGCAGGCTGCGATCTACGTCGCCTGTGCCCCGAAGAGCAACGCCGCCTATTGCGCCATCAACGATGCCCTGGCCGAGATCGAATCGGGCCGGACGCTCTCCGTCCCGCCCCACCTCAAGGACGCCTCCTACGCGAGTGCCCGGCGACTGGGACAGGGAAAGGGCTACCTCTATCCGCACGACTTTCCCGACCATTTCGTCCCACAAGCCTATCTCCCGGAGGCGCGTCACTTCTATACGCCGACCGATCAGGGCGAAGAGAAGAAGATTTCCGAGCGTCTGAAAGCCTGGCGAGGCCGCAGGCCATAGGCCACGACACATCGCGTCATCGGTCTACGTGCGGTATGGAGACGGGTTTGGAGGGGTGCCCGTCGATCGGCAGGTCGGCGTGCCTTTTCATCCGTGCCATGGCGATGGGGGTGGGTTGTGGGTAGGGGCGATTCGCGAATCGCCCCTACTGTGCGGCCCTACTGTGTGGATGGATTCCCGATAGAATCATTCGGGAATGACGCCCGTGTACGAATTGCCGATCCCCCACAACTAACGGTATTGGAGGTGCATGTCGTCCATGCGGGTGGACTGTGCCGCAGTGAACTGATACATGCAGGCGTCGTCGGTGTAGTCCATGAAATTTTCGATCGGGTCGAAACCGGACGCCCGACAGGTGTCGCGTCCGGTGGGACAACCAAAGGCCGATGAGCGCTCCGCCGGCGTATCGCTCACGGAATCTCCAGGATTCCGACATCCCCCCTGAAAAGTGTGGTAGAGGCCCATCCAGTGTCCGACTTCGTGCGTCCCGGTATCTCCCTCGTCATAGGGCGTCGCCGTTCCACCCGGCAACGAAGAATAAAGGACAACGACGCCATCGTAGGATGGATTACTCGCATAACTCCATGGGAAGCTGGCCCAACCCAGATAACCTCCACTGGGGTTGGCGCTGTAGATATTGAGCGTCTCCGCACCGCCAACACGCAGGGCCGCTTTGGCCTGCGCCTCGGCCGCGCTTCCGGGGGTCATCGCATACCAGGTTGCGTTGGTGGTACGGGTGATCCCAGCGAGCGCAAATTGGAACGGCGTCGCCGTACCGCCCGTCTGACCGCCGAAGGCGGCGTTCAAAACGTCAATCTGCGCCTGAATATCGGCGTCCGGAACATCGCCATTCCCAATGCCCGTCCCCTTGTTAATCACGTGGAAATAGACCGGTACCACCACGGAACCGGCCGCCCTGGCCGAGGAGGAGAGGCCCGCAGCGCTCCTGGCCTGCATGAAGCGCTCCCGCGAATCCTGTATGTCGCGAGCCTCGATCTCATCCACACTTCGTGCACCGCAGCGGGCGCCGCTATCAATAAAGGCCTGCTGGTTGACCCAGGAATGGCCGTTGAACTGGAACGGCCTTTCTCCGCCGCCCGCAATGGCATTGTCCACCCCCCCCAACAGTAGAAACCACCCAAAACTCCAGACGATCCCATTCCGAACCGATCTTTGCCGCATGGTCATCCCTCCTCAATTTCCCCGCATCCTACCCGTTCGCAGACTCGTTTACAACCCTCGCATTGCCACATTGGGAATCTGAATCCAGCCGTCCGGATGTCATCCAATCGGACAGGTCTTGAGCGCTTCTTCGGACATACCCGAAAGTCGCGCCCACTCGGCGCCATACTTGCCACCTTGAATTTCGTAGAGGCGGGTTTCGAGTGCAGGAGGGGTCTTGTTCAGAAAGGCGCCCTGCATCCGGCGGGCATAGAGACCGACCTGGTTGGAAGAGATTTCGGCAATGCAGACCGGCACACACAAACTGCACATGACACAGGGGAGAAATAGATCGGCCGCCGCTTTAAAGTCGCCAAAGGCTGCCTTCCAGATACCTGTACGTACGTCAATTTCTTGTGGACACGCCTCGGTACAGGCATTGCAATTACGGCAGAGGGCGGCTTCGGGAAAATATTTGAACAGCTCCTGTTTGGGGTCTGAAATTTCCTCGATTTTATAGCTCGGTTTGTGCACCGGGAGGGAGTGGGAGAGCGAGAAAGAAAGACCCTCCTGCACCAGAATCTGGCAGGCCAGACCCGATTTCAGCTCATGGCTATCCGGCGTCCGGTAGTAGGTCGCACAGGCCCCGCAGACCCCGCCCAGGCACCCGATGCCGCGCATGATTTCGTGGCCCGAATGCCACATCGCCTGCACCAGCGTGATCCCGGCCGGAACGCGATATCGCTTTCCGCTGATCTCGACATTGACTTCGGATGTCGCCGTATTCCTGTCTGGCATGACGTTACTCCGCCAGGGCGTTGAGCGCAGAACCCGCGATAAACCAGCCGATCTGCTGCGCGGTCAGGCTGTGGCGGGCCTCGATCTGGATCGTCCGACCGTCGGCCTTGTGCAGGGTGATGGAAACCGGTTTGCCGGGGGCCAGTTGCGAAAGCCCCGTGACACTCACCCGGTCGTCCTGCTCGAAGGACGCCCAGTCGTCGGCGTTGGCGAAGACCAGCGGAAGCACGCCCTGCTTTTTGAGGTTGGTCTCGTGAATGCGGGCGAAACTCTTTGTGATCACCACCTTCACCCCCAAGTAACGCGGCGACATCGCGGCATGTTCGCGGGAACTCCCCTCGCCGTAGTTTTCATCGCCGATGACCAGCGATCCGACTCCCTTCGACAGGTAATCGCGCGCCACGGCCGCGGGCGTCTGATTGCCCACGCCGGTCAGCACGTTGTTCGCCCTGCCCGCCTCCGACGCGAAGGCGTTTTTGGCGCCCAGGAAGGCGTTGTCGCTGATTTTGTCCAGATGGCCGCGATATTTCAGCCACGGGCCGGCGGGGGAGATATGGTCGGTCGTGCACTTCCCCTGGGCCTTGAGCAGGATCGGCAACCGGTCGAAATCCGCCCCATCCCACTTCGGGAACGGCTGAAGGAGTTGGAGTCGCTCACTGGTGGGCGGCAGATCTACGACCACGGCACTCCCGTCCGCCGCGGGCTCGATCAGGCCCTCCTCCCCCTTGGCAAAGCCGCTTGCGGGCAATTCCTCGCCGCGCGGCGGTTCCAGACGGATCGGCGTGCCATCTGCAGCCTGAAGCGTGTCGGTAAGCGGGTTGAACGTAAGGTTGCCCGCGAAGGCGAGCGCCGTCACCATCTCGGGGCTGGCCAGAAACGACAGGGTTTCCGCGATGCCGTCGTTGCGGCCCGGAAAGTTTCGGTTGAACGAACTGACGATGGAGTTTTTCTCTCCCTTCTGCACGTCGCTGCGCTTCCACTGGCCGATGCAGGGGCCGCAGGCGTTGGCGAGCACGGTTGCCCCCATCTCTTCGAATGTCTGCATGAACCCGTCGCGCTTCATCGTGTGGTAAATCCGCTCGGAACCGGGCGTGACCAGAAATTGTGTTTTGGATTTGAGTCCCGCCTTGAGACCCTGCCGGGCGACATGGGCCGCACGGCTGATGTCTTCATAGGACGAATTGGTGCAGCTGCCAATCAGCGCCGCCGAGACGGTGGTGGGATAGCCCTCGCGCGCGGCGTCCTCGGCCATCTTCGAGACGGGGTGTGCCAGATCGGGTGTATGCGGCCCCACCAAGTGCGGCTCCAGCGTGGAGAGGTCAATCTCCACCACCTCGTCGTAGTAGTTCCCGGGCGCGGCCAGCACCTCCGGGTCGGCCGTCAGTAGGGTACGATGCGCGTCGGCCAGGGCCGCAAGGTCGGCACGGTCGGTGATCTTGAGATAGGCCGCCATCTTCTCGTCGTAGGGAAAGATCGAGGTGGTTGCGCCCAATTCGGCGCCCATGTTGGCGATGGTGCCCTTGCCGGTGGCGCTGATCGTGGCCGCCCCCGGGCCGAAGTATTCGACGATCTTGTTCGTGCCGCCGCGCGTGGTCAGTTTCCCGCACAAGTAGAGGATGACGTCCTTGGCCGATGTCCACCCCGAAAGCTGACCCGTCAGACGGACGCCGATCAGCTTGGGGTGGAGCACCTCCCACGGCAGCCCCGCCATGACCTCCCCTGCGTCGGCCCCGCCGACGCCAATGGCCAGGGCACCCAAACCGCCGCCGTTGGGGGTGTGCGAGTCGGTGCCAATGAGCAGGCTTCCCGGAAAGGCGTAATTCTCCAACACCACCTGGTGGATGATCCCGGCCCCCGGTTTCCAGAACCCGATGCCATACTTTTTCGCTGCGGAGGCCAGGAAGTTGTAGACTTCGCGGTTTTCGGAAATGGCGCGCTCGACGTCTTCCTTCGCCCCGCTCTGCGCTCGGATCAGATGATCGCAATGGATCGTGCTGGGCACCGCCACGCGGGCGCGTCCCGCCTGCATGAATTGGAGCATCGCCATCTGGGCCGTGGCGTCCTGCATCGCCACCCGATCGGGCCGGAGGGCCAGTTGCGCGACGCCCCGTTGCCAGGGCTGCGCGTCAAAATCGTCCAGATGCGAGAGCAGGATCTTCTCGGTCAGCGTCAGGGCACGTCCTAACTTCTTTCGTGCCGCATCCAGCCGCGGTGGCATCTCCTGGTATAACTTTTGGGCGGACTCGATCAATAATCCAGCGGACATGGGCAGGCTCCTTAGTGTAGGGTGGACAAACGATGGCCCATTGTAACAAGCCATTTTTGGATGGTCAACGACTTGTTGGCAACTGACGGATCGGGGAGGGGTCGTCGGGCAGGCGATCCAGAAGCATTCTAATTTCCTGTTTTAGTTCAGGGATTGCGGGAAGGTTGTTCTGGATGGCCCCCAGGATTTTCTCAAGGCGACTCTGACGAGTGAGTTCACGATCCCGCGCCGTAAGGCGTTCAAGCTCTGCATATGCGTCGGCATAATGGATGCACAACGCCTCTTTTGCGGTCGCGAGTCCATCCTGGATGGCGACGGGGTCTTGAGAAGGAGGAGCGACGATTGCAAAGGCCCCGTCCTCAATCAACAGCACCGCTCCGGGGCACTTGGCGAGTGGAATCACCTGTTTGACGGTTTTCCCCACACAGCCGTCCCAGTCCGAAAGCAGCCCAGGGAACTGTTTAACGAAAGTCACCTTCGCCTGATTCGCCTGCCACTTTCCTTCTATATTGCCTCTTTGTGCCATTCCCTATCTCCAATGCCAACCCACCGTGTCGGTGCCCAATTAGTAGAGTGTTCTGAAATGAAACCCATCTCCGGGTACTATTCGCGTTGTGGATAGTATGCGATTTTCTAACATACCCGCAAAATAAGTGTCAATCACGGGTAAAAGTGCTTCTTGACAAAGGGGCAAAACGGATGCTACTTATATATCCGATTAAACTAGTCGGAGATATAAGTTATCGTAGATTCGATGGAGTGCTGATTAGGAAACGAAGAGGCGCGATGAGGCCCTGATGGCGGTTCATTCCATTGCATCTCATGGAACACGGGTCGCGGGAGGGCGGGAGGGATAGAATGGCTACGACTCAAAAAGAGATTGGCGAGATTGCAAGCCAGGAATACAAGTACGGATTCGTAACCGATCTCGAGGCGGACGAGGTGCCGCGGGGGTTAAATGAAGAGACCATCCGGCTGATCTCGTCCAAGAAGAACGAGCCGGAGTTTATGTTGCAATGGCGCCTCAAGGCATACCGTTATTGGTTGACCCTGCAGGACGATTCCCCGCGATGGCAGAACGTCAAATTCGATCCCATTGACTATCAGAATATCATCTATTACTCGGCCCCCAAACCCAAAACGCCGGGCCCCAAGAGCCTCGATGAAGTGGATCCCGAAGTGCGGGCCATGTTCAACAAACTGGGGATCTCCCTGGCCGAGCAGGAACGATTAAGCGGCGTTGCAGTGGATGCCGTGGTGGATTCGGTCTCCGTGGCGACCACCTTCAAGGAGAAACTGGCGGCCGTGGGTGTCATCTTCTGCTCGTTCTCGGAGGCGGTCTTGAACCACCCCGACCTGGTCAAAAAATATCTCGGCTCGGTCGTTCCCTATACCGACAACTTTTTTGCGACGCTCAATTCCGCAGTCTTTACCGACGGCTCGTTCTGCTTTGTGCCAAAAGGGGTCCGGTGCCCGATGGAGCTGTCCACCTACTTTCGGATCAACGCGGCCGATACCGGCCAGTTCGAGCGCACCCTGATCGTCGCCGAAGAGGGGGCCACGGTCAGCTACCTCGAAGGGTGTACGGCGCCGAGACGGGATACGAATCAACTCCATGCCGCCGTGGTAGAGCTGGTGGCGTTGGAAGGGGCACAGATCAAATACTCCACCGTGCAGAACTGGTATCCGGGGGATGTCAACGGAAAGGGTGGCATCTATAACTTCGTCACCAAACGGGGCAAGTGTGTCGGCGCACGTTCGAAGATCTCCTGGACGCAGGTCGAAACCGGCTCCGCGATCACCTGGAAATACCCCAGCGTCATCCTCAAGGGTGACCACTCCGTGGGCGAGTTCTACTCCGTGGCCCTGACGGCCAACCATCAACAGGCCGATACCGGCACCAAGATGATCCATATCGGAAAGAATACGCGCAGCACGATCCTTTCGAAAGGGATTTCCGCAGGCCATGGGCAGAACACCTACCGGGGGCTGGTTCGGGTGCTCCCCTCCGCGACGGGGGCCCGGAATCATACCCAGTGCGACTCCCTGCTGCTGGGTGACAAGTGCGGGGCACACACGATGCCCTATGTCGAGGTCAAAAACCTGTCCGCCCAGGTCGAACACGAGGCCTCTACCTCGAAGATCGGCGAGGATCAACTCTTTTATTGCCGGCAACGGGGAATTCGGGAAGAAGACGCGGTTCCGATGATCGTCAACGGCTTCTGTCGCGACGTGTTCAAGGAATTACCGATGGAGTTTGCAGTGGAGGCCCAAAAACTTCTGGGCGTCAGTTTGGAAGGGGCGGTTGGATAGGGAGGAGACAGGGGCTGTGCTTGAAATCAAGAATCTTTGCGCCAAAGTCGAAGGCCGGGAGATTCTCCGGGGAATTGATCTTTCCATCAAGGCAGGGGAGGTGCATGCCATTATGGGGCCAAATGGCTCCGGCAAGAGCACGCTCGCCCAGGTGCTTGCGGGCCGCGAGGGATACCAGGTCACGGGCGAGGTCACTTACGAAGGGAAAGACCTGCTGGCCCTGTTGCCGGAGGAGCGGGCCGTTTCAGGGGTTTTCCTGGCGTTTCAATATCCCGTGGAGATTCCGGGCGTTGGCAACCTGTACTTCTTAAGGACGGCGCTCAATGCGATTCGCAAACAGCGCGGGCTTGAAGAATTAGACGCCATGGACTTTCTTGCGCTGGCAAAAGAGCGAATGAAACTAGTGGAGATGGATCAGACGTTTATGAGCCGATCGGTCAACGAGGGGTTCTCCGGCGGGGAAAAGAAGCGAAACGAGGTGCTCCAGATGGCCATCCTGGAGCCCAAACTGGCGATCCTGGATGAAACCGATTCGGGCCTCGATATTGACGCGCTCCGAATCGTGGCCTCCGGCGTGAATGGGCTTCGGAGCCCCGACCGGGCCATTTTACTGATTACCCACTATCAGCGGCTTCTTGAATACATCGTGCCGGATCGGGT
>CAZOFZ010000021.1:13907-18488 GCA_964579175.1 uncultured Nitrospirota bacterium
TTTTACTGATTACCCACTATCAGCGGCTTCTTGAATACATCGTGCCGGATCGGGTGCACGTGTTGGCCAATGGCCGGATCGTGAAATCGGGGGATCGGACGCTGGCACTCGACCTGGAGAAGTCCGGCTACGCGGCATTCGATCGGGAGGCCCCTGCACGGACGCCCCGTTCCGTCGGAGCCGCGCCATGACGACAACCGCCGCATTCCTCAAGGCATTCCATCCTCCCTCTCTCCCCACCCTTTCCGGTGATGGAACGATCGCGCTTCTCCGCCAGTCGGCGCTGCAATATGTGTCCGATCATGGCTTCCCAACGCATAAAGATGAGTCTTGGAAATATACGCGGGTTGCGCCAATCCTGGAAGTTCCTTTTAAACTGGCACCCACGGGGACACCCCCCCGCTTATCCGGTGACCTGATTGATCGGCTGGCCGGAAACTTTGGCGGCATCCGGCTCATTTTTGTCAACGGACATTTCGCACCGGAACTGTCATTGTTGGAACCCCTTCCAGAAGGGATTCAGGTGGGCAATAACGACTTCGTGAACGCTCCGAAGGCTGGAAGCCCTGTCTCCTCCCATGCGTTTACCGCCCTGAATACGGCCCTGACCCAGGGCGGGGCATTCATCCGGATTCCGAAGAACACAGCCGTGGAAGCGCCGATCAGCCTGGTCTTTCTTTCCGACATCGGGGCCACCTCCGATGCCGTCCCCCAAGCCGTCCCCCAAGCCGTCTCCCAAGCCGTCCCATTGATGTCGCATCCGAAGTCTCTGGTGTTTGCGGAAGCCGGAAGCCGGGCCACGATTGTGGAGATTTATGCCGGCATCCAGAACGCCCTGTATTGGACGAACAGTGTCATGGAGATGATCCTGGACGAGGGGGCAGACATCACGCATTACAAGATTCAAAACGAGGCGGAGAAGGCGTTTCACCTGGCGCTTCTGAATGTCGCGCAGCGGGGTCGTGGCAGCCGGTTTGCCACACACGGGGTTGCGCTGGGGGGTGCGATCGCGCGGGAAGAGGTGCAGGTTGCGCTCACGGAACCCGGCTCGGAGGTGGCCCTCAACGGCTTGTATCTGCCCCGGACTGGGCAGTACCTGGACCATCCGATCCTCGTCGAACATATCGCGCCGGCCTGTAAAAGCCGCCAGTTTTACAAAGGGGTCATGGAGGGAAACGGGCGGGGCGGCTTCTACGGCCAGATCGTTGTGCGGCCGGGCGCGATGAAGAGCGATGCCAGCCAGACGAATAAAAACCTGCTGCTTTCGGAATCGGCTCAAGTGGATACACGGCCGCGGCTGGAAATCTTTGCCGATGACGTGAAATGCGCCCACGGCGCCGCAGTGGGCCAGCTCGATGAGGATGCCGTCTTCTATCTTTGCTCCCGTGGCGTTCCGGCCCCGGCCGCGCGCGGTCTGCTCACCGCTGCCTTTGCAAACGAGATGGTAGACCGAATGCCGCTGATGCCGGTTCGATCCCACGTCAAACGGATGCTAGCCTCCCGCTTTTGGGGTGCCCACGCCGACGACTGTGAGCCCTGCGAGGTATGACGATGCAACCATCCGATATCGAGAGGCCGGGCGCGCAGCCCTTTGACGTGTGGAGGGTCCGACAGGAGTTTCCGATCCTCAAGGAGACCGTTTATGGGAAACCGCTGGTCTATCTGGACAGTGCGGCGACCAGTCAGAAACCGCAGCGGGTGATTGATGCCATGTCCCGGTTTTTTCTGCGGGAGAACGCCAACGTGCATCGGGGAGTTCACTATCTTTCCGAACGGGCCACCGAGGCGTATGAGCGTGCGCGCATCAAGGTGGCCCGTTTTCTCAATGCCGCACGTCCCGAGGAAATTGTCTTTGTGCGCGGCACCACGGAAGCCGTCAATCTGGTGGCGCAAACCTATGGAAAAGTCCACGTGGGCCGGGGCGATGAGGTGCTGATCACGGCCATGGAGCATCACTCGAACATCGTGCCCTGGCAGATGCTTTGCGAAGAGAAGGGGGCGCATCTTCGCGTGGCGCCGGTGAACGATGCCGGCGAGTTGGTGCTTTCGGAGATGGAGCGGCTGATCGGCCCGAAGACAAAGTTGGTGGCCGTCACGCACGTCTCGAACGTGCTGGGCACCATCAATCCAATCCAGCGGATCGTTCGGATGGCACACGCGCAGGGTGCGAAGGTTCTGGTGGATGGGGCCCAGGCCGCGCCGCACCTTGCCATTGACGTACAAGCCCTGGGGTGTGACTTTTATGCCCTCTCTGGACACAAGATGTATGGCCCCACCGGCATTGGCGCGCTCTATGGAAAAAGCGCGTTGTTAGAGGCGATGCCGCCCTATCAGGGGGGCGGCGACATGATTCTATCGGTCAGTTTCGAGAAGACAACTTACAATCGTCCTCCCAATCGGTTTGAAGCGGGCACGCCCAATATGGCCGGTGCCGTCGGTCTTGCCGCAGCGATCGACTTTCTGGTCGGCGTGGAGCATCATTCGTTGTTTGCCCATGAACATGACGTACTCGCGTATGGTACGGCGGCCTTATCCGAGGTGCCCGGTCTTCGACTGATTGGAACTGCGGCCACGAAGGCCAGCGTCCTCTCCTTTGTTCTGGATGACGTTCACCCGCACGACATCGGAACCATTTTGGACCGGGAAGGGATTGCCATTCGCACGGGGCATCATTGTGCGCAGCCATTGATGAACCGATTTGGCCTTCCGGCCACGGCCCGCGCGTCTCTGGCCTGTTACAGTACCCGTCACGATGTGGATGCGCTGGTGGCCGGTCTCTCCAAAGTTCGGGAGGTTTTTCGATGAACGATGAGCTTCGGAATCTCTACCAGGAAGTGGTGGTGGACCATAGCCGGCGGCCGCGCAACTTTCGTAAGGTTGAGGATGCCACGCGAACCGTGGAAGGGTTCAACCCGCTCTGTGGCGATCACTTGACGCTTTATGTAAAACTTGAGGGCCCGCTGATCGGGGATATCGCTTTCCAGGGTTCCGGATGCGCGATTTCGAAGGCGTCGGCGTCTCTGATGACCGCCGCACTCAAGGGGAAGAATCGGGAAGAGGCCTTAACCCTGTTCGGCCACGTTCACGCGCTGCTGACCGAGGGGCCCAACGGCCCCGTTGCGCCGGATACGCTGGGCAAACTTGCGGCGTTGTCGGGTGTCTGGGAATTTCCGATGCGCGTGAAATGCGCCACCCTCGCATGGCATACCCTGCGCAATGCGCTCGAAGGAAAAGGGCATGTCTCCACCGAATAGCCCTCTAAATCCAAAAGGAAGGACATCGAATGGGCCTCATAAACATCGCTGCATCGCGACAGCCGATCGTGCTGAAACGAGATTGTCCCGCCGTCCGCATCCCCAGTGGGGAGAAGATCACGTTGGCGCGGGGGAGTTCCGTGACATTGACCCAATCTCTGGGCGGAAGCTTCACGGTCTATGACGACGGCGGTCTGGCCCGCGTCGGTGCCTCCGATGCCGATGCGTTGGGATTGGCCGTACTTCAAACCCAAGCGGCAGGGGAAGGCCACTTCAGTCGGGACGCCGTGATGAAGAAGCTCCAGGCCGTTTTCGATCCGGAGATTCCGGTGAATGTGGTGGACCTGGGCCTCATCTACCAATGCGAGATTGACCCCCTGGAGGGGGGTGGCCATCGCGTTGCGATCAGGATGTCGATGACGGCGCCCGGTTGTGGGATGGGGGATGTCCTCAAAGAGGATGCGCGGGCCCAGGTCGCAACCGTTCCCGGCGTGGCGGAAGTGGACGTGCAGATCGTATGGGATCCGCCCTGGGATCGAAGCCGGATGTCGGAAGCGGCCCGCCTGCAACTGGGGATGCTGTAGGGTTGATCGGCCGTCCCATTTCCCGTTATAACAATTCACCCACAAGAGATTGTCTGATGATTGTCCTGCCCCCCCCTGTTCGCCAGGAGATTTTCAACCACGCGCGCGAAGGGTATCCGAACGAGATCTGCGGGGTGCTCGTGGGAAAAAGCGACGGGATCGCCCAGACATCCTGCCGTGAGGTGGTGATGGCCGTGCGCGCGAAAAATATCGAAGCGGTGCGCAAAACCGACCGCTACCGACTCGATCCAGACGATATGGTTCGGGCACACCGGCTGGCACGCGAGCAGGGACTCGACATTTTGGGATTTTATCACAGCCACCCCGATCATCCGGCCATTGCCTCCCAGACCGACCTGGAAAACAGCGCCCCCTGGGGCGGCTACAGCTATCCGATCGTTTCCGTGATGGCGGGAGAAGTGGCCGATCTCCGCTGCTGGTATCGTGAAGGGGACGCCTGGGTGGAAGAACCGATTGCCCCCCATGAAAAAGAGGGCATTGAGCCCCGATAACCCCGACAACAAGGAGAAACCCGACGAATGATCACCATTCTGATTCCAACGCCGTTACGCGCGTTCACAAAAAATCAGGGCGAGATTGCCGCAGAGGGGAACACGGTCCGCAGCCTCCTGAAGGATGCCATGGATCGTTACGAAGGGCTTCGTCCCCAGATTCTGGACGCCTCGGGCGAGGTGCGCCGTTTTGTGAACATCTTCCTCAATAACAAAGACATCCGCTCTCTC
>CAZOFZ010000022.1:0-18201 GCA_964579175.1 uncultured Nitrospirota bacterium
GGGTTTCTCTGGGGGCGGGGATGGCGCTGGCGGGACGTCTGGATGGTCGGGACTATCGGGTCTACGTGCTCATCGGCGATGGCGAGGCCAACGAAGGACAAATCTGGGAAGCGGCGGCCGTTGCCGCCCATTTCAAGCTGGACCGCCTGACGGTGATTCTGGATTGCAACCGGCAGCAGCTGGATGGCTGGACGCGCGATATTCTGGACATCGAGCCTCTGGCCGAAAAATGGCGCGCCTTTGGATGGTCGGTGCACGACATTGACGGCCATGACATGAAACAGATTCTGGCGGCTTTTGCGGCGGCGCGGGAGACGGAGGGGAAACCCACGCTGATTCTGGCCAGAACCACGAAGGGGAAAGGGGTCTCGTTCATGGAAAACAACATCGAGTTCCACGGCGTGGCGCCCACCCCCGATCAATTGACGGTCGCCCTGGCGGAACTGCAGTAGAGATGGATGCCTGATGGTCGAGTCGCGTAAAAAAGAGATGGGGGCCGCGACGCGGGATGCCTATGGACAGGCGCTGCTCGAGGTTGGCGCGGCCGATCCACGGGTCGTGGCCGTGGACGCCGATCTATCCAAGTCCACCAAGAGCGGTCTCTTCGCCAAGCAGTTCCCGGAACGTTTTTTCAATTGCGGCATTGCCGAGGCCAATATGGTTTCGGTGGCGGCGGGCCTGGCCTCCTGCGGAAAAATACCGTTTGTCCACTCCTTTGCGTCGTTTCTGTTGTGCAAGGGGTTCGATCAGATTCGGATGTCCATTGCCAACCCCCACCTCAACGTCAAGCTGGTGGGGTCGCACGGCGGCATCAGTCTGGGCGAAGATGGCGCCTCTCAACAGAGCGTCGAGGACTTCGCGCTGGCTTGCGCCCTGCCGGGCGTCAGCGTGATGGCCCCGTCCGATGCGGTCTCCTGCAAGGCCCTGGTGCACCTGGCCGTGCAACATGTTGGCCCGGTCTATCTGCGCACCGGGCGCCCCAAGGCGCCGCGCCTCTATGCCGAATCGGAGCGCTTCGAGTGGGGGAGGGCAAAAAAGCTGGTGGCGGGACGCGACGTGACGATTATCGCAAACGGCTTGCTGGTTTGGGAGGCGTTGGTGGCCGCCGAAATCTGTGCGCAGCGCGGCATCTCCGTGGCCGTCATGGACGTGCACACCCTCCAGCCGATGGATGTTTCAGCCGTCGTTTCGGCGGCTTCCGAAACGGGGGCCATCGTCACGGCGGAAGAGCACCTGCTCGCGGGCGGGCTGGGGAGCCGTGTTGCGCATTTGCTGGCCCTGCACCATCCCGTCCCCATGGCGTCGGTGGGCCTTTCGGACACCTACGCGGAGTCCGGACCGCCGGAAGCCTTGTTCGAAAAATATGGCCTGACGGCCCAGCATATTGTGTCTGCCGTCGAATCGGTCCTCAAGCGGAAAAGCCAGGGAATCCACCCAAAATAAACAGGATAGACTTCCCGTTTACGATTCATCCACGCCATCCCCGGCCCCGGCAAGGGCCTCCGCTCTACTTCACGATACCCGACAGCTCCGCTTCGTCTTCCGATGGATAAAACAAATCGGCCCGCTTTCGTCACACGGATTCCCGCCGTGGTTGTTTCGCTTCAGGACTTGCCGCCCATCGAGGAAATCGAGCGGGCGTACCGTTCGGGCCTTCTGGATCTGGTCGAGCTGCGGATGGACCTTGCCCCTTCCTGGGAGTCGGCGCATCGGTTCGCGGAAGGGCTGCGGCTGCGTGGTATTCCCACCCTGGCCACCATCCGTTCCAAGGCCGAAGGGGGGAAATGGCATCGGTCCGAGTCCGAACGGCTTACCTCCTTTCGCGCCCTGATCCCCCAGGTCAGCGCCGTGGACATCGAACTTTCTTCGGAAGCGATTCGGCAGGACATCATGGAAGCGGCGCGGGCGGACGGGAAGGGAGTCATCCTGTCGTATCATCACTTTCAGGAGACCCCCGCGTCGGATGTGCTGGATCGAATCGCCATGCAGGCGCAATCGCTGGGCCCCGATGTCCTCAAGATTGCCGTATGGGCGGCGTGTTATGAAGATGTCCGCAGGCTGGCCCGTTTCACGCTGGCCCATGCGGATCGAAATCTGGCCACCCTTGCAATGGGACCGCAGGGGCTCCTCTCCCGCATCTTCTTCCCCGCGTTGGGCTCCCTGTTGACCTATGCGGCATGGGGTGTGCCCACCGCGCCGGGGCAGATGGACGCCGCTGAAACGGGGGCATGGCTGGCGAGATTTTATCCGGAGTTTCCCCGGAGTTCCCAAGGAATCCCACTTCTCCGCACGGATTGAAATGACCGGGTGGTATCGGGTTGTACGCGGTGTGGTATGGCTCCTCTCCCGTCTTCTCTTTCGTCTCACCGTTGTTTCCCCCGCCCACGTGCCGAAAGAAGGTGGGGTGATCGTGGCGGCCAATCACAATAGCTACTTCGACATCCCGTTACTGGGCTGCGCCCTGGGCCGCCAGGCGGACTATCTTGCAAAGCGGGAGCTGTTTGAAAACCGTTGGATCGGATCGCTTTTACGATCGCTCGGGGGCATTCCCATCCGACGCGGGGAGATGGATCGCACGGCGCTGGGCGAAGTCGAGGCGCGGCTCCGGGCGGGTCGTCTGCTGGTGCTCTATCCGGAGGGAACCCGCAGCAGAGATGGCCGGCTGGGGCCGGCCCGACCGGGGATCGGCCGGGCCATCGTCCAATCGGGCGTTCCGGTCGTCCCCGTCTTCATTCGGGGAACGTCGCGGGTCCGCCCGTTCCGTTCCATCACCATCGTCTTTGGGAAACCGATGGACTTCGGGCCCCTCCTGCAAAGAGAGGGGGTGCCCCCGAAGATGCTTTATGCTACACTGGCCCGGTCGGTGATGGTCGAAATCGAGCGTTTGGGTAAAGAGATTCGATAAAACGGAGGGGCCGATGGAAGTGATCGTGGCACAAAATGCGGGTTTTTGCTTTGGCGTCAAGCGTGCCGTGAAGATGGCCTTCGATGCCTCAGAAGAGGCGAACGTCCATACGCTGGGGCCGCTGATCCATAATCCCCAGGTCGTGGAACGCCTGGCCGAAAAAGGGGTGCGGCAGGTTTCGGAACTCTCCGAAGTCAAAGCGGGGACGGTGATCCTGCGCTCCCACGGGGTGTCGTCTCCGCAGGTGGTGGCGGACGCCCAGGCGGCGGGGCTGCGTGTCATTGACGCCACCTGCCCTTTTGTGACCAACGCCCAGCGATATGCCAAACAGTTGGTGGATGAGGGCTATCAGGTGGTGATGGTGGGCAATCGGAATCATCCGGAGACCCAGAGTGTGCTGGGCCATGCCGGAGGCGATATTCTGGTGACGGAGGATTTCGAGGAGATTCGAAAACGGTTGAACCGATTTTCCAAAAAACGTCTGGGAATCATTTCGCAGACGACACAGACCTATGGAACATTTTCCCAGATTGTAGTACAATGCCTGAAAATTTGCGAGGAAGTGAAGGTTTTCAATACCATTTGTTATGCCACCGAGGATAACCAAACCGAGGTGCAGCAGTTGGCCCGCGCGGTGCAGGCCATGGTGGTCGTCGGCGGGAAAAATTCCGCCAACACGGGGCATCTGGCCGATCTCTGCCGTGACATCGGGGTGCCCACCTATCACATCGAAACGGCCCCCGAAATCGAGCCGGACTGGTTTTCAGGCGTGGAAAAAGTGGGCGTGGCGGCGGGTGCCTCCACCCCTGACTGGGTGATCGAAGCCGTGGTCGGTCGCCTTAACAATTTAGCCTCTTCAGGATAATCATGCGAAGGAACAGCGATCCCAACGAAGTCAAAAGCGCGGAGCAGATCGAACTGGAAGCCCTCTATGCCGGTACCTTCAAGAATCTGGCCGAGGGGAGTGTGGTGGACGGATCGGTTCTTTCCGTTCAGCGCGATGGCGTTATGGTGGACATCGGATACAAGTCCGCCGGTGTGATCCCAAGGGAAGAGTTCCAGCCGGCGGCCTTCTCGGCCTTGAAGGCGGGCGATACCCTGGCGGTCTACCTTGAAAATCAGGAAGATGCGGATGGCAACGTCATCCTGTCCAAGGAAAAAGCGGACCGGATGCGCATCTGGGGCGAAATTGAAGAGACCTTCAAAAAAGGCCTGGTGATCGAGGGGAAGATGCTCTCCCGCATCAAGGGTGGCATGCTGGTGGATATTGGCGTGAAGGCCTTCCTTCCGGGGTCCCAGATCGATTTGAGACCGGTGCGGGATTTGGATCATCTGGTCGGGAAGAGCTTTCCGATGAAGATCATCAAGATGGATCATCGCCGCGGGAACATCATCGTCTCCCGACGCGCGCTGTTGGAAGAGTCCCGCGATGCCCGACGACAGAAGACCCTCTCCTCCCTGACAGAGGGGCAGATCATCGAAGGGGCGGTGAAGAATATCACCGAATATGGCGCCTTTGTGGACATGGGGGGGATTGACGGTCTGCTGCACATCACCGATATGTCCTGGGGGCGCGTGGGGCATCCTTCCGAACTGTTCTCGGTGGGCACCAAGGTGTCGGTCGTGGTCCTCAAGTACGACAAGGAAACTGGCCGCGTCTCTCTGGGCTACAAGCAGCGATTCCCAGACCCCTGGGACAACGTCGAGATCCGTTATCCGACCGGAACCCGCATAACGGGGAAAGTGGTCAGCCTGACCGACTATGGCGCCTTCGTCGAGTTGGAGCCCGGTGTGGAAGGGTTGGTGCATATCTCCGATATGAGTTGGTCGCGCGAGGCCCGTCATCCCGCCCGGATCGTCTCGATCGGAGACCAGGTGACGGTGGTCGTCCTGAATGTGGATCGCAAGGCGCGAAAGATTTCCATTGGAATGAAACAGGTCGAGGAAAACCCGTGGGAGGGCATCGAACGGAAATATCAACCCGGATCGAAAATATCGGGCAAGGTGCGAAGCGTGACCGACTTCGGTGTCTTCGTGGGCCTGGAGTCGGGGATTGACGGACTGATCCATATTTCGGACATCTCCGCGTCACGCCACCTGAAACACCCCTCCGAGGTATTCAAAAAGGGGCAGACCGTGGAGGCCGTCATTCTGAAAGTGGATCGGGAAAAAGAGCGGATTTCTCTGGGCTATAAGCAGCTCACACCCGACACCTCGGAAGCCGATTTGTCGCAAAAGTATGCCGTCGGGCAGGTTGTAACCTGCAAGGTCACCCGCGTGGCCCATTTCGGAATTTTTGTCGCGTTGGAAGAAAACCTCGAGGGGTTGATCCACCTGAGCGAAACGGGGGCCTCTACGCGCTTGGAGGAAGCGTTCCGGGTGGGCAGCGAAGTCACCGCGAAGATCATTCGCGTAGATGCCGGCGAAAGGAAGATCGGACTTTCCATCCGCGCCTTCGTGAAGGATTCGGACAGGGAGGCGATGGATGCCTATCAGACCCGACAGACACCGCTGGATCAGTCCATCGGAGCGATTGCCCAGAAGAAGGAAATCGAAAAAGGCGAGTTGTAATGCGTCGGCCCCTGCTCATTGGAGGCGTTTACTTTCTCCTCTTTGCCCTCCTCTTTTTTGCCTTCATGTATGGCACGGCACGATTCGGTGCAGTCGGTGGGGCTTTTCGGAGTGGGGAGCAGATTGCGCTGATTCGGATTGACGGCGTGATCCTGGATTCCGAACCCACAACCGACCTGCTTCGCCGATACCGGAAAGATGAGGGGGTCAAGGCCGTTTTGCTTCGGATTGACAGCCCCGGCGGCGGGGTGGTGCCGTCACAGGAAATCTATGACGAGGTGCGTGCGCTGAAGGGGGTCAAAAAGGTGGTGACCTCCATGGGCACTGTAGCTGCGTCAGGCGGCTATTACATCGCCAGCGCGTCGGATAAAATCATCGCCAATCCCGGAACGCTGACTGGCTCCATCGGTGTCATCATGGAGATGCCGAATGTGGAAGCGCTGCTCGAAAAGGTTGGCGTCGAAAGTGTGGTCATCAAAAGCGGAAAGAACAAGGATGTCGGTTCTCCCTTCCGAAAGATGGAACCGGAAGAGCGGGCCCTTCTCCAGGAAGTTTTGGATGACGTCCATGCGCAATTTATAGACGCAGTCGCCGAGGGTCGCGCGCTGGACCCGGAGGCGGTCCGTCTCCTCGCGGATGGACGGATTTTTACGGGTCGCCAGGCCATGGCGCTGGGTCTGGTGGACGAACTGGGGAGCCTTCAGGACGCCATCCAAACCACGGCGGAGATGGTCGGGATCCAAGGGGAGCCGGACGTCATCGAATCGGAAGAACCCTATATCTTCGAGATGATCAAGAGCCGTTTCTGGAACTGGTCGGCGCCCCGTCTCCCGTTTCGCCTCAGCTATCTCCTGGCGTTCTAGGGGGCGTCCCCTCTCAAACGTAGGTGTCCCATGACAAAAGCCACGCTGTTGGAAAGAATCGCGGAGAACTACGCCCACCGGTCGAGCGTCCCGCTCACGCCCCTCCAGATACAAACGTATGCGGAAGCCCTTTTCGAAATCATCATGATCGCCCTTTCCAAGGGGGATAAGGTGGAAATCCGGGGGTTTGGCAGTTTCCGCCTGCGACGGCGGAAGGTCCGGCAGGGTCGAAATCCCAAGACGGGCGAAAAGGTCCGTGTCCCCGAAAAAGTGGTGCCATTCTTTAAACCGGGCGTGGAACTCCGGGGGATGGTGGACCAATAGACCGGAGCCCCGGCACCCTCATCAACTCGGCCTTCTGGTTTTTAGAGGCGCCCATCCGATATGCAGCCTGATATAGACCTTGCACAGTCCGTCCGCTCCGCCGCCATGCGGGCCAGGAAGGCCGCCGGGATTCTGGCGAAATGCACCAGGGCGGTCAAGGATGCGGCCCTCCTCGCGATGGCCGAACGGCTTCTGTCCGAGGCGCCAATGCTCCTTTCCGAAAATGCAAAAGATGTCGAAGCCGGCCGCACGCGGGGTCTGTCCGCCCCGCTGCTTGAACGCCTCACGCTCAACCCCAAACGAATTTCCGAAATGGCGGCCGGTTTGCGGGACGTTGCGGCGCTTCCCGATCCGGTCGGGGAGATCGTCGGTCTTGCGCGACGTCCCAACGGAATGCAGGTCGGACAGATGCGCGTACCGATTGGCCTGATCGGAATCATCTATGAATCCCGCCCCAACGTCACGGCGGATGTGGCGGCACTCTGCATCAAATCGGGCAACGGGGTCCTCCTGCGCGGGGGCTCGGAGGCCCTTCAGACGAACCTTGCGATTGCCCGCCTGTTGCGGGAGAGCGCCGACAAAATGGGGTTGCCCGGCGACGCCATCACCCTCATCGAGAGCCCCGATCGGAGGGCGGTGATCGAGATGCTGAAGCTCGAAGGCATTATTGATCTGGTCATTCCGAGAGGCGGGGAGGCGCTCATGCGGGAGGTGGTCGCACATGCCCGCATGCCGGTCATTAAACACGACAAGGGGCTCTGTCATATCTTTGTAGATGCGTCGGCCGATGTGGAGATGGCGGAGGAAATCTGTGTCAACGCCAAGACGCAGCGTCCGTCTGTCTGCAATGCGATGGAGACCCTTCTGGTACATCGGGACATCGCGCCGATTTTCCTGCCCCGGTTTGCCAAACGCCTTCGAGAGGCTGGATGCGAAATACGCGGGTGTCCCAGAACATGGGCGATCCTGCCCGATGCGACCCCCGCATCGGAAGAAGATTTTCACACCGAACATCTCGCCCTCATCCTCTCGGTGAAAGTGGTAGACGATCTGGAGGCGGCGATGGGGCATATTGCCGCTTACGGCTCCGCGCACTCCGAAGCGATCCTCACACAAAATCACGCCCATGCCATGCGGTTTTTAAACGAGGTGGATGCCTCCGCCGTCCTCGTCAATGCCTCCACGCGGCTCAATGACGGTTTCCAGTTTGGCCTCGGCGCCGAGATGGGGATTTCCACCAGCCGGATTCATGCCCGCGGCCCGATGGGGCTCGAAGCCCTGACCTGCGCCAAGTTCATTGTGCTGGGGAGCGGGCAGATTCGGACAGCATAACCCGCCACTCCGAAAACCGGACCGACATCGTTCGATAGGCGGCTTCGTCATCCACATCCAGGGCGCTGCCGCCGGGTGCGACCTCGACGACTTTGAAGCGAGCCCTCAAGAAACGGGAAGCCTCGCTCTCAATGCGTGAGAGGGGTAAAAAGCGGCGGCAGAGTCGGGCCAGCGGGGCAAGACCGATGCCGGAGAGCCAGGTTGCGCCCTGCGCCAGCAGATAGAGGAGGAGCCCTTCGACCCACTGCGGCGTTTTCAGTATCTCGTAAATCGTCCGCAATCGGTTTCCCAGGCGATTTTGATAGCGCAGGTCGTAGGTTTTTTGGATATACGAAAGCATTCCCACGCGGTAGGGACGCACCAGATGCAGGTTGTTCACACGGTAGACCTTGTCCGAAAGATAGAGGTAGGGCATCCGAATTCCGGGCCGATTCTCGCGGGGATAGAAGTGCGTGAGAGACCGCTCCGGCGCGACGCCAAGGCAATAATCGTACCGCGTCATATCCGCGCGTGAAATGAAGGTCTCGATCTCCTCCGGGGTGACAAACGGAATGTCGGCGGGCAGGAACAGTCCCGGAGGGTCGGCCGGTTGTCCCGCCGGGGCATCGGAGAGGGCGTGGGCATACGCGGAGAGGGCATTCTCAAGCAGGGTCCGCCTCTGATCCAGCACCTCTACCCGCTTGGAGAACGCCCAGGGGGTGGCCGCGATGGCTGCGGAAATCTGCAGTTTGGGCCCAACGATGTAGACCCGGTCCACGGAGCGCACCGCATCCAGCGCCTTGAGGACATGGATGAAAAGGGGGGAGTCGCCGAGGGTGAGGAATGCCTTGTTCACCCCGCAGATTCGGTGGGAACCACGACCCTCCCCTGCCATGACAAATGCATCCATCCGTTAGCCCTGGAACGATTTCAGCTCTGCTTCAATCCGCTTTTGGCTCTCTTCGGAGAGGGGTGTGGAGGTCGGGGGGGACTCGGATTCCACCGTTGTCGTCCACCGTCTGAGCGTACGGTATAACACGAAACCGCCGACGGACAGCAGCACGAACGGGCCAGCCCACAGAAGGAGATTGAGGCCCCCGATACGGGGTTTCAGCAGGATAAAATCGCCATATCGGCCCCGGAAATAGGCCCGTATCTGATCGGGCGATTCGCCTTGCAGAAGCCGCTCCCGGATGATCCGGCGCATCTGCAGGGCCAGCTCGGCGTTGGATTCCCACACCGACTCCGACTGACAGACGGCGCAACGCAGCGACTTGGACACCTCTTTAACGCGCGCCTGTAGTTCGTCCTCGCTCATCCCTGCGGCCCATAGGTGGATCGGGACGAGAAGGATGACGAGAAATTTTGCGATCCTGTTCATGGAAATGTCTCAGAACTGCCTTAATTGCGTCTGTCGTTTGCGTTCCGACTTGGGACGGCGGGCAGGGTTCCCCGACGTTCGACGTGGGCGCGGCGACAGCACAACCGGTTCTTCCTCTCCCAACAGCGCCCTCCGGAGCCGCAGGTCGAATTCACCCGAAAAAAGCACGGCGCAACCGAACGGTGCGACCGACCGCTGCACCTCCCGGTCGGAGGTCACCACTGCGCAGGCATTGCCCATCGTCTCGGCCAGGCGCGTAATGACCTGGTCGGCCTGTTCGCCCCGTTGAGAATAGATCACGGTGACTCCCCCCACCCGTTCTTCGAATTCGACCGGATGCCCCGATTTCCAGCCATCGAAGACCACGATCGGGTCATGCCCCTTGATTTGGCGATATTGCGAAAGATCGTCGAGGAGTCGCTGGCGCTTGGCCCCGATGTCACCGCGCAGTCCCCCCTGCCGTCCGATCAGGTTGTAGCCATCGATTAAGAGTTGCATTTTATCCGAAACGGGGAAGTGATGGAAGCGGACTGACCGATCAAGTGTCTCATAACGGTTTTGACTTTTTTAAATAACCCCTCTTTGGTAAAGAGGGGGGAACCAGATAAGGAGGGGAAACCCCTCGCAGGAGCCGCGCTCCTCCCCTTTAGCAACGGGGAGGTTGGGGAGCAGTTGCAGCCCACACGTGAACAGTACACGCGGGAAACGCCTCCCCTTTGCCAAAGGGGAGGCTGGGAGGGGTTACTCGATCATGCCTGCAATCGGACTGCTGGCCTGGGCGTAGCGTTTTTTGGGCATCCGTCCGGCCAGGTAGGCGAGTCTTCCCGCGCGGACGCCGTAGTTCATAGCCTCGGCCATCCGAATCGGATTTTTGGCCGCTGCGATAGCCGTGTTCATCAGGACGCCGTCGCAGCCCAACTCCATGGCGAGGGCCGCATCGGACGCCGTCCCGACACCGGCATCTACAATCACGGGAATGGAGACGGTCTCCATGATGATTTGAAGATTGCACGGATTGCGAATCCCCAGACCCGACCCAATCGGCGCCGCCAGCGGCATCACGACTGCGGCGCCGACATCCTCCAGTTTCCTGGCCATGATCGGATCGTCATTCATGTAGGGAAAAACGATGAAGCCTTCCCTGACCAGAATCCGGGTCGCTTCCAGCAGCGCCTCGTTGTCGGGGAAAAGCGTTTTGGGGTCCCCGATCACTTCCAGCTTCACCATGTCCGAAACCCCCGCCGCGCGCGCCAGACGCGCCGTCCGACAGGCCTCCTCCGCCGTATAACATCCGGCCGTGTTGGGAAGGATTTTGTAGGCCTTGGGATCGAGATAATCCAGCAGATTCTCCTGTGCGCGATCCAGGATGTTGACCCGCCGTACCGCAACGGTGACACAATCCGCACCGGAGGCTTCCACCGCCTTTTTCGTCTCTTCAAAAGAGGCATATTTCCCCGTCCCCACAATCAGACGGGAACGAAACGTAATCGGCCCAACCGTCAGCAATTCATCGCAAGACATATTCCCCCGTTCCCCCCCCCCTACAAAATGGATGATCTCAACCTGGTCCCCTTCTTTCAGGCAGACGGATGCATATTGTCGTGCATCCAGAACCGCCAGGTTGACCTCCACGGCAACCCCTTCCGGCGCGACCTTCAACGTGGCCAGGAGTTGCGCTACATCGGCCCGTTCCGGAATTTCCCGCAAAATGCCATTGACCGTAATACGCATATGGGGCACGGAGTTCATCCTGCGCGAGTATATCGGGCTCTAAATTGCACTGTCAACGCACGCACTGGGCACACTGGGTGCACTGGAAAATCGGTTTGCGTTTGGGTTAGGATGCCCGCCGTATTCTTAAAAGAGGTGAATCGCACGATGTCCCCCACAACGCAAATCATCCGATCCACGACGATTCTCTCCGTGCGGCACCAGGGCCAGGTGGCCATGGGCGGCGATGGCCAGGTCACCCTGGGCGCCACGGTGCTGAAGCAGAATGCCAGGAAAATCAGGAAGATCTTCAACAATACGATCCTGACCGGTTTCGCCGGGGCCACAGCCGACGCCTTCACGCTGCTCGAGAAGTTTGAGGCCAAACTGGAGCAATATCACGGGAATCTGACGCGCGCCTCCGTGGAGCTGGCCAAGGATTGGCGGACGGATCGGATTCTGCGGCGTCTGGAAGCGCAGCTGGCGGTGGTGGATCGGGAGCATTCGTTCATTATCACCGGCAATGGCGACGTCATCGAGCCCGAAGACGGCATCGTCTCCATCGGGTCGGGCGGCGCCTACGCGCAGGCGGCGGCGCGGGCCCTGGTGCGGCACTCCCCCCTGACTGCGCGCGCCATCGTGGAACAGGCAATGTCCATTGCCGCCGATATCTGCATTTATACAAACCGTGAAATCGGCATAGAAGAGCTATAGAAGAGCTATAAAGGAGGTCGTAACACGCACAATGTCGGCACAGGATTATGAAAATCTGATTCCCCGCAAAATCGTCGAGGCATTGGACCAGTATATCGTCGGGCAGAAAGAGGCCAAACGGATGGTGGCCATTGCGCTCCGTAACCGATGGCGAAGACAGCGGCTTCCGGAGGCGCTCAAAGACGAAGTCTCGCCCAAGAATATCATCATGATCGGGCCCACCGGCGTCGGGAAAACGGAAATCGCGCGCCGTCTGGCCAAACTGGCAGCGGCCCCCTTCATCAAGGTGGAGGCCTCGAAATATACGGAAGTGGGCTACGTCGGACGGGATGTGGAGTCCATGATCCGCGACCTGGTGGAGCTGTCGGTCACCATGGTGAAGGCGCAACATGCCGAGCGACACAGGGAAAAGGCCGAAGGGCTGGCGGAAGAGCGCCTTTTGGACCTGCTCCTTCCCCCTGCCCCCCCCAGGGTGCCCACCGGCATCTACAGCGAGGGGGCCACGGCACAATCGGAATCCTACGATCAGAGTCGGGAAAAGCTCCGGAAAAAATTGCGCGATGGGGCGTTGAACGACCGGTCGGTTGAAATCGAGGTCAAAGACCGTGCCAGCTCTCAAATTGGCGTGATCTCGGGCGCGGGCATGGAAGAGATCGAGTCCAACCTGCGCGAGATGCTGGGCAACATCATGCCCGGAAAAAAGAAGAATCGCCGCGTCAAGGTGCCGGAGGCCCTCTCCCTTCTCAAGCAGGAAGAGGTTCAAAAGCTGATTGACATGGACGAGGCGGTGCGAGAGGCGGTCTATCGCGCCGAAAATTCGGGGATCGTTTTTATTGACGAAATTGATAAAATCGCCAGCCGCGAGGCGCACGGCCCGGACGTCTCGCGCGCGGGGGTACAGCGCGATCTACTGCCGATCGTGGAAGGTTCCTCGGTCAGCACCAAATATGGGACGGTGAAGACCGACCATATCCTTTTCATTGCGGCCGGCGCCTTCCATACCGCCAAGCCATCCGATCTGATTCCGGAGCTGCAGGGACGGTTTCCGATCCGCGTGGAGCTAACCTCGCTGGGCAAGGAAGAGTTCGTCCGTATCCTCACGGAGCCTCAAAACGCACTCAGCCGCCAATATACGGCACTCCTCGCAACCGAAGGGATTGATCTTCAGTTCACGCCGGACGGAATCGAAGAGATCGCCGAGACCGGCGTGCGAATCAACGACCGGATGGAAAATATCGGAACACGCCGCCTCTTCACCATTATGGAGCGTCTCCTGGACCCGGTGCTTTTCGACGCGCCGGACCTCGCCGACAAAAAGCTGGTCATTGACGCCCCCTACGTCCGGAGTCGGATGCAAAATCTGATGCAGGACCAGGACTTAAGCCGATATATCCTGTAACGACCCTCCTGCCAAGACAGGGGGTTGACACGATATGGTATTCGGCCTATCCTGCGTCTACAATATCTTGTGGTACGTTGCAAATCTGCTTCGTTCATCTAACCCAGCCGGCCCCGCAGGTTCCTTCTCCTGTATGGCGCCTGCCCATCCAAGTGAGTGAGGTCTCTTATGACAACAGCCCCTATGACAACCGCCGTTGATCTGTCCGAAAAAATCGGTTCCGAGTCCGACGACGATGCCGCCATAACCATGCAGGTGCGCAAGCGCAACGGGTCGCTCGAACCGGTGGATGTCAACAAGATCGTCCGCGCGGTGCAGCGCTGCTGCGCGGGTCTGACACACGTGGACGCCCTGAAGGTGGCCACCAAGACCATCGGCGGCCTCTATGACGGCGCAACCACCCGAGAGCTGGACACCCTCTCCATTCAGACCGCTTCCGTCCTGATCGCCGAAGAGCCGGAATATTCCCAACTGGCCGCCCGCCTCCTGTCCACCTATATCGCCAAGGAGGTATCCAATCAGGATATCCACTCCTTTTCGCAATCCATCGCCGTGGGGACGCGGGCCGGCCTGATTGCGGATCGGGTGTCCGCCTTCGTCTCCGAGAACTTCCGAAAGCTCAACAACGCCATTGACGAACCCCGCTCCGGCCTGTTTGAGTATTTCGGCCTGCGGACGGTGTACGATCGCTACCTGCTCAAGAACCCGAAGACGCGGGACGTCATCGAAACGCCGCAATATTTCTTCATGCGCGTGGCCTGCGGTCTGACCGAAAATGTGTCGGAGGCGATCGCCTTCTATCGCCTGATCGCCTCGTTCGAATATCTTCCCAGCTCCCCGACGCTGTTTAATTCCGGCACGCGCCACGCCCAGATGTCCTCCTGCTATTTGCTCGATTCGCCGCAGGACAACCTCGAAGCCATCTACGCGCGCTACGCCGACATTGCGATGCTGTCCAAATATGCGGGGGGCATCGGCGTCGCCTACCACCGCGTCCGATCGCGCGGCTCGCTCATTCAGGGCACCAACGGCCACTCCAACGGGATCGTGCCGTGGCTCAAGACGCTGGATGCCTCCGTGGCGGCGGTCAATCAGGGGGGAAAACGGAAGGGGGCCTGCTGCGTCTACCTGGAGACGTGGCACGCCGACATCGAAGAGTTCCTGGAGCTGCGCGAAAACACGGGCGACCCCGCGCGGCGCGCCCACAACCTCAACACGGCCAACTGGGTACCCGACCTCTTCATGCGTCGGGTGGAAGAGAACGGCACCTGGTCGCTGTTCGACCCCAAGGCCGCGCCGGAATTTACCGATCTCTACGGAACGGCGTTCGAGACGGCGTACACACAGGCCGAGGCCGACCGGCGTTACGTCCGCCAGGTGCCCGCGCGCGACCTGTACGCGAAGATGATGCGTGCCCTGGCCGAAACCGGAAATGGCTGGATGACGTTCAAAGACCGCTGCAACGAGACCGCCAATCAAACGGGCGTGGCGGGTCGGGTCGTCCATTCGTCCAACCTCTGCACCGAGATCGTGGAGGTCACCTCCGACGCGGAGACGGCGGTCTGTAATCTGGGCTCGATCAATCTGGAAAAACACACCACGTCGGACGGCTTCGATTTCAAGCGGCTGGCCGATACGGTGCGGATGGCGGTGACCTATCTGGACCGCGTGATTGACATCAATTTTTACCCCACGGCTGCGGCGAAGGCGTCCAATCTGCAGTGGCGTCCGGTGGGCCTCGGCCTGATGGGCCTGCAGGATGTCTTCTTCAAACGTCGCCTCCCCTTCGATTCGCCCGAGGCGCGCGCGTTGTCCCAAAAAATCCAGGAGGAGATTTATTATCATGCCCTGGACGCCTCCTGTACCCTCGCGGCACAGTATGGGGCGCACGCCGCATTTTCCGAGACGCGCGCGGCGTCGGGCTGGCTTCAGTGGGACGCCTGGGGCGTCTCGCCGTCCGATCCCTCCCGCTGGGACGCCCTTCGCGCCCGGATCAAACGCCACGGCCTGCGCAATTCGCTGCTGCTCGCCATTGCCCCCACCGCCACGATTGCCTCGATTGTGGGGGCCTACGAGTGCATCGAACCGCAGGTCTCCAATCTGTTCAAACGCGAGACACTGTCAGGAGATTTCTTGCAGATCAACCGCTATCTCGTGGCCGAGCTCAAGACGCTGGGTCTCTGGAGCGAGGAAACACGCAATGCGATCAAGCTGGCCGAAGGATCGGTTGCGGGAATCGCGGCGCTCCCCGATGCGGTGAAGCAGGTCTTCAGAACGGTCTGGGAGATTCCGATGCGCGCGCTGATTGACATGGCCGCAGACCGCGCGCCCTACATTGACCAGAGCCAGTCGCTCAATCTGTTCATCGAAAGCCCCTCCATCGGGAAGGTCTCTTCGATGTATATGTACGCCTGGAAGAAGGGGCTCAAGACGACGTATTACCTCCGCTCCCGCCCGGCCACAAAGATTGCCAAGGCGACCGTGTCGGCTGCGGCTTCCGCGCCCACCGAAGCCGTGGCCTGCTCGCTCGACACCCCCGAAACCTGCGAGGCATGCCAATAGCCCCGGTCCTGCGGACGGCGTTACGCTTCGCGCAGCGGGAAATGAGTGTTTCCGAACACCCGCAGAGATCACGTAACTTCAGGGAAACACACCCTTCACAAGGCAGCCATGATCCTGGATTCCGGATTTAATTTGACGCTTCGGCCGATGGCCTATCCCGTCTTTTTCGAGATGTACAAGGCGGCGATCAAAAACACCTGGACGGTGGAGGAGGTGGACTTTTCCACCGACGTCACCGATCTGCGCACCCGGATGACCCCCGCCGAGCGGCACCTCATCCACCGCCTGGTGGCCTTCTTTGCCACGGGCGACTCGATCGTTTCGAACAATCTTGTGTTGAATCTATACAAGCATATCAACGCGCCGGAGGCGCGGATGTACCTCTCGCGCCAACTCTACGAAGAGGCGCTGCACGTGCAGTTCTACCTGACGCTACTGGACACCTACATTCCCGACACGCGGCTTCGCGCCGAGGCCTTCTCCGCCATTGACAATATCCCGTCCATTAAGCGGAAGGCCGACTTCTGCTTCAAATGGATAGACTCCATCTACGCGATGAAGGACCTCTCAACACCCGCAGAGAAGCGACAGTTTTTGTTAAACCTCATCTGCTTTGCGGCCTGCATCGAGGGGCTGTTCTTCTTCGCCGCGTTTGCCTACGTCTATTTCCTGCGCTCCAAGGGGCTGCTCAACGGCCTGGCGGCGGGCACCAACTGGGTCTTCCGCGACGAGAGCGCCCACATCGCGTTTGCCTACGAGGTGATCGCCACGGCGCGCGCGGAATCGCCGGAGTTGTTCGACGTAAACCTCACCGATCGGGTGGTGGCCATGATGCGGGAAGCGGTGGCCTGCGAGATGACCTTCGCGCGGGACGTGCTGGATCAGGGGGTGTCGGGGCTGTCGTTCCGGGAAATGCGGCAATATCTTGAGTTTATCGCCGATCAACGCCTTTTGGCGTTGGGCATCGCGCCCATCTTTGGCGCGAAGAACCCGTTCCGCTTTATGGACTTGCAGGACGTTCAGGAGCTGGCCAATTTCTTCGAGCGCCGCGTCTCGGCCTACCA
Source organism: uncultured Nitrospirota bacterium (assembly GCA_964579175.1). Classification (GTDB taxonomy): domain Bacteria; phylum Nitrospirota; class Nitrospiria; order SBBL01; family CAZOFZ01; genus CAZOFZ01. The sequence goes on from CAZOFZ010000022.1 coordinate 16,805, forward strand.
GATCGGTGTCACCGGCGACGTCGCCTTCGACGAGGCATTCTGACGGATTCGCAGGCTGCCGAAAAGATACCGCCCCATGATCGGCACGCGCATAACCCGCTTCCACTGACAGCCATGGCCATACAACGGAGAGATACTATGCCTGCGCACAAAGTTGGATGGACTGGCGTACTGAGGAAACTATTGACACCTGCGCAAGTAATATCCTATGCCCTGTTCCGGAGGTGTCGTATGAGACCGACCGGAAGCCCAGGGGCGTTGGAACGTAGACGTAGCCGCGCCATCGGTCTGTTGCGTGATGGTTTCTCGCCGGTGGAAGTCGCGCAGGGTGGGGGTGGATCGGCGCAGTGTGCGCCGCTGGAGCGCGGCATACCGAAAGAAGGGGACGGCGGCGCTCAAGGCCCGACCGGCATCAGGACGTCCTTCGGCGCTGGACGCGAAAGCCAAGCGCCAAGTCGCGCGCATCCTGCTCAAAGGCGCGCAGGCCGCGGGGTTCCATACGGATCTGTGGACCGGTCCGAGGGTCGCCCAGGCGATCGAGCAGCGCTTTGACGTGCGGTAGCGTAGACCATATTGGGCGTCTTCTGCACGGTTTTGGCTGGAGCCCACAGAAACCCGAGCGCCGAGCCCTGGAGCGCGATGAGGTGGCGATCCGGCGCTGGGTCTGCCAGCAGTGGCCAAGGGTGAAGAAAACGCCGCCCGCCACCGTGCCGCGATCGTCTTCATAGACGAAGCGGGCTCCCGATGGCGCCCTTGGTGCGCCGCACTTGGGCGCCGCGCGGTCGTACGCCAGTGCTCCGGCAGCGTGGCCGCTCGCGGCGCAAGGTCAGCCTGATCGGTGCTTCGGCGATCTCGCCCCGCCAAAGACGGGTGCGCGCCTACTTCGGATTCCTACCCGACGGCAATTTCGATGGTGCCTCCATCCTTGCTTTCCTCCGGCAATTGCGCCGTGTCTTGGGCGTGCCGATGGTGCGGGTCTGGGACAATCTCTTGGCGAACTTTGCGCCCAGCGAATTCCCGGACCTCGTCGCACAGATTCAAATAACCGCCCTCGCCATCGGCGACGACGAACCGCTGCTGCGCTCCTTCATCGAACACGGGGCCCTTCCTTATACGTCTCATATAGGATATTGGTTATGCAGGACTCAATGAAATCATAACCGTTCGCACTGAACCTGTCGAAGTACAGTTTTTAGAGGCGCCCATACCGTCTGCGTCGCAGCCGTCAGCTCTTTTCGTTTTGTGTGGACGGCCATCGCATCGAGACCAGGATGGAGAGGGCCAGGATGCCCGCCACCACGCCGAGGGCAATGCCGATGGGGATGTGGTAGACGCCGGAGACCAGCATCTTGATGCCGACAAAGGAGAGGATCGCCGCCAGGCCATAGTGCAGGTAG
>CAZOFZ010000023.1:0-18087 GCA_964579175.1 uncultured Nitrospirota bacterium
TCGCACCTGCTCGAACATATGATGTTCAAGGGGACGCCGCAGTATGGCAAGGGGGTGTTCTCCCGGATTGTGGCCAAAAATGGCGGTACGGAAAATGCCTTCACCGGACGGGACTACACCGCCTATTTCGAGAATTTGTCCGCAGATCGGCTGGACCTGGCGCTGACGCTGGAGTCCGACCGGATGCAAAATCTGCTGCTCGATCCGGCCGAGTTCCAACTGGAGCGGGAGGTGGTCAAGGAAGAGCGCCGCACCCGCACCGACGACGACCCCTATTCGTTCCTGATCGAGCAACTCTACGCCATCTCGTTTCTGATTCATCCCTACCGGCAGCCGGTGATCGGCTGGATGGGCGATCTGGATCGCCTGACCCACGACGACGCCCGCCGCTATTACAAACAACACTATATTCCGCAAAATGCGACGCTCGTTGTGGTCGGCGATTTCGATGCCAAAACGGTGTTGCCCCAAATCCAAAAGACGTTTGGGGTCATTCCACGCGGGGAAATGGCCCCGTCGCAGGCCGTCTCGCAGGAGTTGCCGCAACGGGGAGAGCGGCGCATCCGGGTGATCCGCGAGGCGCAGCTCCCGTTTGTCTTCGCGGCCTATCACACCCCCAATCATCAAAGCCCCGACATCTACCCGCTGACGGTGCTGGCCCAGGTCCTCTCGGGCGGTAAAAGCGCGCGACTCCACCAAAGCCTGGTCTATCGACAACAGGTGGCCCTGGAGGCCGGCGGACATTACGATGGCCTGACGAGCGATCCGGACCTTTTCTACGTCTACGCGATGGCCCATGCCGAAAAATCGTCTGAAGCCTCCCAAATAGCGTTGGAACGGGCCCTGCAGGCCGAGATCGTCCGTCTCCGCTCCGAAGCGGTCTCGGAGGTTGAGCTTCGGAAGGCCAAAAACCAGATCGAGGCCGACTGGATCATGAGCGCGGACTCCAATTTTTATCGGGCGATGCAGATCGGCATGGCCGAGACCACCGGCGCGGGCGTGGCCTTCGTGGAACAATTCCTGGACAATATCCGCAAGGTGACTTCCGAGGACGTCCGGCGTGTGGCCGAGACCTACCTCACCGACGACAACAAAAGTGTCGGCGTTCTGGTGCCCAAAGAGAGGGTGCTCAAAGAGAGACAGGAAGCCGCCCCGGCCACCGATGCCGCACCGGGAGTTGCACCATGAATCGAATCCGTCGCGCGATCCTTGCGATCCTTCTGCTGGCTTGGCTTGTGGCGGTCCCCGCAGCCTTCGCCGCGCAGATCGAGCCGACGCGTACCGTTACGGCCAACGGCATCACACTCCTGGTCCTGCCGCGCCCCTCCCTGCCGCTGGTGAGTCTGCAACTGCGGGTCAAGGCCGGCTCCGCACACGACCCGGAGGGCCAGTCGGGGCTTGCGAACCTGACCGCATCGCTTTTGGAGCAGGGGACGGGGCAGCGGAGCGCCACGCAGATCGCCGAGACCCTGGACGCAATCGGCGCGCGGATCGAAGTGGAGACGGAGGAAGATTTCACCGCCATCAAGCTGCAACTGCTCAAAAAAGAGGTGGAGACCGGGCTCTCTCTCTTGGCCGACGTCCTGATGGACCCCGCCTTTTCCGAGGAGGAGATCGCGCGGGCGCGCCGGAATACGTTGAGCCATATCGCGGCCGAGGCGGATCGGCCGGAGGTCATCGCAGAACGGCGTTTCAGGGAACGGCTCTTTGCGGGACACCCCTACCGGAACCCGGTGATCGGTCAGGAAAAGAGCGTGGCCGCGATCGATCGGGAGGCCATCGTGGCCTTTCATCGAACCTACTTCCGGCCCAATAACACGATCTTGGCCGTGGTGGGCGACGTCACGAACGAGGAGGCGCAGGCCCTGATCAAGAAATATTTCTCGACGTGGGAGCAGGAGAGAATTCCGACGCCGAAACAGACGGCCCCCGCGCCGATGCGGGATCGAAATATCGAACAGATTGATAAGCCGGAATTGACGCAGGCCACGGTCCTCCTGGGGCATCTCGGAATCCCCCGTTCCCACCCCGACTATTATGCCGTCAGTGTCATGAACTATATCCTGGGCGGCGGCGGTTTTTCCTCCCGGATGATGCGCGACGTGCGGGACACGCAGGGCCTGGTCTATTCCGTCCACTCCCTGTTTGACGCAAAACAGACGACGGGGTCGTTCTTTGTGTCGCTCCAGACGAAAAACGAGCGGGTCGGCCCTGCGGTGGAGGGGGTGCTGGCCCAGATGAGGCGGATGCAGAGCGATCTGGTATCGGAGGCGGAGCTTTCGGAAACCGTGGGGTATCTCACCGGAAGTTTTCCGCTCCGGATGGATACCACCGCCAAGGCTGCGGCGCTCTTGGCGGCCATCGAGTTTCATCAATTGGGGCTCGATTATTTTGAAAAATATCCGCGCCTGATCCGCGCGGTCACGCGGGAGGAGGTGCTGCGCGTGGCCAAAACGTACCTGGACCCCGTCCGTTATGCGATGGTGGTGGTGAAGGGCCCCGCACACCCGCCCCCTCCTGCGGGGAGCGGGGAAAAACCCTGAAGGTCGGGTCGAGATGAACGGGACAACGGAAACCCTCTCTTCGCGCTATGATGACCTCTGCCGGGTGATTCGGGAGATGGGCTCCGTGGCCGTGGCCTACTCCGGCGGTGTGGACTCCACGCTGGTCATGCGCGTGGCGCACGACCAGTTAAAAGATGCCGCAGTCGCGGTCACCTCCGTCTCGCCCACCTTCCCCGCGTCGCAGTTCAGGGCGGCCAAAGAGACCGCCGAGCGCGTGGGGATTCGCCACCTTTTCGTGGAATCGAATGAGCTTGCGATTCCAGGTTATGCGGAAAACGGGACGAACCGCTGCTATCTGTGCAGGCAAGACCTCTACACGCGGATCGCGGAGGTCATCCGTCTTAAAAAAATCGCCTGGATGGCCGATGGGACGCACCTGGGCGATCTTGACGACGTGCGCCCGGGTCTTACCGCAGCGCGACAACTCGGCGTGCGGAGCCCGCTGGTGGAGGCGAAGCTGACCAAGGCCGATGTCCGGGGGCTGTCGCGCCAATTGGGGCTCCCCACCTGGGACCTGCCGGCCTCCGCCTGTCTCTCGTCCCGCTTTCCGCATGGGACGGAGATTACCGCCGCGCGGCTGGGGCAGGTCGAGGCTGCGGAAGAGGTGCTGCGCGAGGCGGGCTTCCGGCAGTTTCGGGTGCGCTATCACGACCGGATCGCCCGGATCGAACTGGCCCAGGACGAGTTTCATCTAATCTTGGACGCACGGCGCCGTGACCGCCTGCGCAGTCAAATAGAAGCCTGCGGCTTTACCTGGGTGACCCTGGACCTGCTCGCGCGCACCCCCGCCTGATGCCGCTGACTTTGTGCTATAGTTCCCCCCTGCGTCATCGCTGCGTATGCCGTCGGCGATTGCGGCGACAAAACCTGTGGGGCGGGTTTGCGCCGCTCCGCATTACGAAAATTAAGGAGAAGAAGCGATGAGAGGAATTGTGTGGAAGAGTGGATTGATGATCGCGTTGCTTACCATGCCGATTGTGGCGTGGGCGGGTGCAGGGGATGGACTGCCGGACCTGCTGGTCGAAAAAGGGGCGATTCTCCAGGACGATATGGCGCGGCAGAAGACGCGCCGCTGGCTGATCGTGGATGGACGGATTCAGGCACGCTACACCGACCAACAGAATGACGACCCAAACGACAGCGTCCGCGAGTTCTCCATTCCACAAACGATTCTCCAGGCATCCGGCGCGGCCTTCGACCATGTCTCGTATAAATTGGAGCTCAAATTTTCGCCCAACTCCACCCCAGACGACAAGGGCGACATTACAAGCAGCCTCAAGCTTGAGCTGCAAGATGCCAAGATCGTCTTCAATCACTTTGAACCGGCACCGATCACAATCGGACACTTCAAGGTTCCCCTCTCCCGCCAGGAGGTTACATCCACCGGAAATCTGCAGTTCGTCAACCGCGCCGAGGTTGTCAAAGAGGCGCAGTCGTACGACCTCGGCTTCATGGTGGGCCGCTACGAGGGGGCCATGCCGTTTGAGTATGCCATCGGCGCTTTTAATGGCACGAAGACGGCCAACAAAAATGACAACGACGGCTTTCTGCTGGCCGGACGCGTGGCCTTTCAGCCGTTTGGCGAGGTGAAATACTCCGAATCGAACCTGGAAGAAGAGCGGATGCGGCTGGGGGTCGGCGTCAGCGTGATTAAAAACACCGCTTCGAAGGCCGGGACGGATAAGCAACTCCTCTCGCCGGACGACGAAGAGACCGACGTCACGAAATATGGCGTGGATGTGGCCATGAAGTTTCTGAATCGCGCCTCGCTCGCGGCGGAATACATTCATACGAAAAACGATCCGGATGGGGTGGGCGCCGAAAAAGAAGCCTCCGGCTATTTTGTGCAGGGGGGTTACTTCGTTCGACCGAAGCTGGAACTGACGGCCCGGCATGAGGCCTACGACCCGGACGACACCGTGGAAGACACCCGGGACCTCCGCTGGACGACGTTGGGCGCCAACTACTTCTTCAAGAAACATGACTGGAAGCTACAGGCCAACTACGTCATCAAGGACGAGGAAAACGACCCCACGACAGGGCAGGACAAGGACAATAATGCCCTGCTCGTCCAGCTTCAGGTGAAGTTCTAGAGCATTTTTGATTAAAACTCCCCCAGCCCCTCTTTGAAGAAAGAGGGGGGTCGCTTTTTCTCCCCCTTTATTCCAAAGGGGGATGAAAGGGGGTTGGTCTTCGTAGCAGGGGAAGACTGGGATGGATGGAGAGAATGAAAATGAAAAGCGCACAATGGTTTGTGTCGGCGGGCCTTCTGGTCGCGTCGGTGCAGACGGTCTGGGCGGCTGGCAACGCCACGCCCATCCGAGTGGATGGCTCCAGCACGGTCTTCCTGATTGCCGAGGCCGTTACAGAGGAGTTTCAGGCAGCCGATCGTAACGTCCACGTTACGGTCGGCATTTCCGGAACGGGAGGTGGATTTAAAAAATTCTGCGCGGGAGAAATTGACATTGTGAACGCCTCCCGCCCGATCAAGGCGACGGAGGCCGCGCAGTGTAAAAACCGCCAGATTGACTCTATCGAACTGCCGGTGGCCTATGACGGTCTGGCCGTTTTAGTCCACCCGAAAAACGATTGGGTCAACCATCTGACGGTTCAGGAGCTTCGGAAAATCTGGGAACCCGCGGCCCAAACCAAGGTTACAAAATGGAACCAGATCCGCCCCAATTGGCCGAATCAGGAGATTCATCTCTTCGGGCCGGGTGTGGATTCGGGCACCTTCGACTATTTTACCGAGGCGATCATGGGAAAGAGCGGGGCCAGTCGGGGAGACTTTACGGCCAGCGAAGACGACAACGTGCTGGTTCAGGGGGTTGCCACCGATCCGCTGGCCCTGGGCTTCATTGGGCTGGCTTACTACACCGCCAACGCAGATCGCCTGAAGCTGGTGCCGGTGGACGACGGACAGGATGAAAACGGCAAGGGACCGATTCCGGCCACCTACGACAACGTGGTGAAGGGCCTCTATCAGCCCCTCTCACGGCCCCTCTTCATCTATGTCAGCCACAAGGCGGCCGCACGGCCCGATGTGGCGCGCTTCGTGGACTTCTACCTGGAGCATGCCCCCGACCTGGCGCGGGAGGTCGGCTACGTCGCCCTGCCGGAGACGGTCGGGGCCCAGGTGCGTCAGCGCTTTACAAAGCGGACCACAGGTTCGGTCTTCGCCGGCGCCAAGGCCGGTGCCCGGATGGAGACGCTCCTGGGAGCGTCTCCGCGCAAACCCCAGGGCACCTCTAAAAAATAGGCGTCAGTCGCCAAAGATCGTGCTGTATCCGAAGCCGAAGTTGATGTGGGGCGTGTAACGATCGGGAGGCTCGACCGGCCACAGATGAAGGCGGGGGGACGAGAGGACCGGATAAGTCATTTCCGCTTCGCCGATCTTCACGACACGACTGCCCGCAATTTCTCCCGATACGGTGATGCGGCGGCCGACCTTAAAAATGGTCGGATCCAAAAAGGTGGCGTGCCGGACCAGAAAACGCCCCTCGGAGCGATCGGACAGGATCGGGCTCCGATCGGGTCCCAGCGGTTTTTGAAGCACCTCGATCTCCGTCATCTCCTTCAGGTTGTGAATGGCGATGATCTCCCCACCTGCCAGAATCCGCTTGCCCAGGTAGCTCTCCGGCGCCTTCCGCACCGCTTCGAACGTAACCCCCTCATCCACGTCCCGTGATAGTCCATTGGGAGGTGTCGTCTGGCATCCAGCCAGAAACAGCGCCATCCCAAGCATCATCCATCTCTTCATCGTAGCCTCCTTATTGGCCCTCTCCCTAGCCCTCCCCCGCAAGCGGGGGAGGGAAGGTGGGGGCTTGTGTTGTCCTCTCGATACCGGCGTCGGCAGGTGTGCGAAGTACGGCGCCCTCATCAGAAGCGAGCGTTCGGAGGTAGTGGACGACCCGCCAGGCCTCCGCTTCCGAGATCATCCGGGGCGTGTAGGACATCATCCCCGTCGAAGGGACGCCAAACTTGATGACCCAGAAGAGTTCACCATCGGTCCGTCCGCGATGAAACTGGATGTCGGTGAAATCCCGCGGCGCGGGCCGAAGCATGGCCCCGCCCGCTCCATCCCCCCTGCCCGTGTCGCCATGGCAGACGGAACAGTTGCCCCGCCCACGATAGATCGCGGCCCCGTCGGCCACCACCTCCGCCGATGCCACGTAGGGGTTTTTCAGGGCCCGGGCCTCTTTGGGCGCACGCGGACGCGCAGAATCGTAGGCCTGTTGCGAAAGATCGCCCTCATCGGGCACCAGCGTCTGCGTAAGAAACGCATTGAAGAGGGCAAAAGCGCCGATGATCGTCAGCACGATAACAGCGATCCGAAATGGATGCACGTCTACGGGGACTCCGAAAGGGGGAGGGTCAGTTCGGCGCGGGTAATAGTCTCCTGGACGATGACGACGGTGTTGGAGAGTTCCCGGATCAGAAAATGCCCGAAGATCAAATCGCCTTTTCCCCCAACCGCCGTCTCCGACAACCTTGCGAAAAACCCCATCTTTCGCCCATCTCCCCGATCCACAAAACCCAGGAGACGGATTTGCGACAAGGTGGCCCGGGCCTGTTCAAGCGCAATTTCCTCCGGCGTCGGCAGATGAACTTCCGGCGGCGGGGGCGCTTCAACCGGAAGCGGCGGCGGGGTTTTAATCCGCGGGGCCCTGGACGGAAGGGGCGCGAAGATGTTTTTGACCACTTCGGACGGCGGGGGGAGCGGCTGATTCAACCGTTCCATGTCCACCTGGATGGGGGAGGAGGACGCGCGGGTCGCCACGGCCTTGCCGGACTGTGGCAGGAGTCCATCGTAAAAGAGTTGATAGAGCACCAGCAACCCCAACATCCCCCACAGGGCGATCATCCACCGTTTTCGTCCGGACATTTGGTGCTCCCCTTCAGTCGCCTGGCAAACGTGCTCGCATGTAGGAAAGCAGTTCCAGTTGCAATTGCACCCCCGCATCCTCGCCGTTGGGGGCGGAAAGGCCGATATCCTGGATGATCAGAAAGTAGCGGCTGCGTTCCAGGTCGTCAATCAGTTTTCGGAGGTCCCGGTAGCGTCCCTCCAGCTGGAGGGAGGTCTGCACGGCCACCAGACCCGGCACGCCCGCCTTTTCGGAGCGATAGGAAATGGCAGGCGTGGGGAGGCGATTCAGACTGGCCGCTTCGGAGAGAAACGCAGACAGTTGCGGGAGTTGGTTGACGGTCGGCAGGGCATCCAGAAAGCGGGCAACGTCTTCCTGCGCCCGCTTCATCTGCGTCAGGAGCGCGACGGTGGCCTGTTCCGACCGCCACGCAGCCTCTTTCTGGGCCACTGCCTGATGACGACCCCGCAGGAGGCCAAAATGTAGAACCAGCAGGCCGCACAGAAGCAGCAGGGCCATCCCCAATCCCATCTTGAAAGAGCGCGTCATCCGGTTCATTCCGAGGCCCCCGTCATCTTCTCCCCGGCCGATGTTTCGACCTCGGCGGAGGGGGGGTCGGGATGATACGTGGACTGCATTGAAAACGCGACTTCGACCCCGTCGTCCGTCCGGAGGTGCTCTTCGCGCGTCAGAAAGAGTCCTCCAAAACGGCCGTCCTGTTCCAGGCGTTCCGAAAACTCGGACAGCTCGTTGAGAGAGTAGGCCACACCATCCAGGAAGAGGGTGCGATCCTCCGTCTTGATCTGTGTGATGGACAGGTGGGCGGGCACCCGCTTTTCCAGTTCGGTTAAGAAGAGACCCCATGAAAAACGTCGGCGTGCAATCAGGTCGTTGAGCAGGTGCACCTCCTTGCGCAGTGAACTTTCCGTCGCCGGAGCGTCTCCGCTTCCCCGTCCCATCTGGCGCAGTTCGTCCCGCAGACGGGACGTTTCTGCCTGGATCGGACGGAGGCGTTCATCCACTTCGGCCACGGCGGCGTCCACGCGGCGAAAACGCGCCACATCAACACCGATCAGGATCAGCAGAATCAGGATGCCGCCGCAGAGACCATACCAAGCCCTTCGCCTTTCTCGGAAGCTGGAATCGGCCAGATTGATCGTAAAACGCATGAAATCCTCTATCTGCCCGCGGCGGCGGTCGCGGCGGCTGCGACAATCGCCGGGCTTATCGGTTCGGGAGCGACCATCCGAATGACGCGGCGGGCATCCAGCAACATCGGCGTCAGGTGCAGCGATTCTTCAAGCCGCGAAGCCAGCGTGACGTCCGGCTCTGCGGACCAGAGAAAAAGGTGGGTGGGACGGAGCGATCCCACCCCCTCGTAGAACGAAAGCGATGTGCCGAGTTCTCGAATGAGCGTCTCTATCCCCTGGCCCTCTCCCGCCTCCGGCAGTTCCTTGACACGGGTGAAGTTCAGCATCCCTTCCTCAAAGATAAAAACGGTCAGGCTGCGTTCGGAAAGCGAGGCAAAGAGCGCATTGGGCGCACGGTGCGAGGCAATCAGGGGTTCGAACAGGTTGTACAGGGAAAAGGAGACCGGAGCCACGTGGACGATCTCAAGACCTTCGCACAGCGTTTCATATTGCGCAATAATTTCCTGCCGCACCGCCGTCGCAACGATCTTCCATTCCGTCCGTTCGCCCGTCTTGGAGTTCGTCTTGGGGTGCGACAACACCTGGTAGGAAAACCGCGCGGGGCCCAGTGGATGAAGGAATGTTTTTTCCATATGCCATCGGATGAGCGCCTCGAAGTCTCCCCGACCTTCCGGGACCTGCTGAAGGTTGAGCAACAGAATACGGACGACGGCGTCCGGAAGCGAAAGCGCAATGCGCCGAACGGAGGGGAAGCGGCCAGACAGCGCGCGCAGGTGGGCACGCCATTGCGACGGATCGGTCACGTTCGGCTCCATCGGAGAGGGATACAACAGGCCCGCTTCAATGGCCTCCGTGGCGCACCGCCCCACCTCCACCACGGCACCGCGGTATTCGGCCTCGGCCATGGCCATCTGGGTGGGGCCGATTGCGAGCCCCACCCCCTTGGATCGAAAAAAAGACATCGTGGCGATTCCGTCTATATAAACGTCACCCGGTTGATCTCCCGCAGCGTGGTTTCCCCGTTGAACACCTTTTCCAGGCCCGCCTGCCGCAGCGTGGTCATTCCCTCCGAGAGGGCCGCGCGACGCAGCTCGGAGGAGGGGCGCCGGGCCAGAATCATCTCCCGGATGGCGTCGGAGAGGCTTAAAAATTCCGTGATGGCGGCCCGTCCCCGAAATCCGGTCTGATGACATTCCGAACAGCCGACGGACCCCTGAAACGGACGCCCCCGATATTCTGACACGTCCAGTCCGGAGACATCCAGGAGTTCCGGCGGCACCACACCGGCCTGCTTGCAAGTCGGGCAAAGGAGGCGGATCAGGCGCTGCGCCAGGATGCAGTTCAAAGAGGAGACAAAGTTGTACGGCTCGATTCCCATGTTGACGAACCGCCCGATGACATCGAAGGCATTGTTGGCATGGACGGTCGTGAACACAAGGTGTCCGGTCAGGGCCGACTGGATGGCGATATGCGCCGTTTCGGCGTCCCGAATTTCGCCCACCATGATTTTGTCCGGATCGTGCCGTAAAATCGAACGGAGACCGCGGGCGAAGGTCAGCCCCTTCTTTTCGTTGACCGGTATCTGTACCACCCCCTGCAATTGATACTCAACCGGGTCTTCGATCGTCACGATCTTGTCTTCCTGGGTATTCACCTCGGTAATGGCCGCATAGAGCGTGGTGGTCTTTCCGCTCCCCGTGGGGCCGGTGACCAGCACCATGCCATAGGGCTCGAAGATCGCCTTTTTGAAGCGATGGAGGTCTTGGCCGTTGAACCCCAGCCGATCCAGCCGCAGCTCCGCGATGTCGGCGGTAATATGTTCCTTGTCCAGAATCCGGATGACCACGTCCTCGCCAAAGATGCTGGGCAGGATCGAGACGCGAAAATCCACCTTGCGCGCCCCCAAACGCATTCGGAAGCGGCCATCCTGCGGAATCCGCTTCTCCGTAATATCCAGCTCGGAGAGGACCTTGATGCGCGACACCAGGGCCGAATGGAACTGGATGTCCAGCGGCTCCATCGCGGGATAGAGCGCGCCATCAATCCGATATTTCATGATGACCTGATGTTCGTAGGTTTCAAGATGAATATCGCTGGCATGTTTCTGAAGGGCCGTCATGATGAGGGTGTCCAGCAGCCGGATGACGGGGCTGACATCCTTGGCCAGTTTTTCGATGGAGAGGACTTCATCCCCCTCTTCATTTTCGGTCACCAACACGGGCCGGAAGTCGGCCTGGATTTGCTGCAAGACGTGCCCGGAGCCCTCGCTGGCCTGCAATGCCTCCAGGATGGCGTCGCGGGTGCCGACCCCGAAGACGATTTTTTCTTTCAGGATGAGCGAAAGATCGTCCATTGCCGCCAGATTCGTCGGGTCGGAAATGACGATAACGAGCCTCCCCTCCCGTTCGCCGTAGGGCACGAAGGGGTAGCGGTGCATCCACGCCACCGGAATTTTTTTGAAGAAGGCGGGGTCCACGCGGAAGTGCGAAAGTGGATAGTAGATCAGATCGTACTGCTCCGCCAGGGACTGCGCCAGCGCTTCCCGTCCGATCAGTCCGCGCTCCACCAAAGCCTCGCCCAGACGGACGCCGTTGTCTTTGCACTCCCGCGCCACCTGTTCGACGGTTTCGATCGGGAGATTCCCCCATTTGACCAGCAATGTCTCGAAGGGGGGCCGTTTTGTCAAGGCATTCATGTTCGATCCACGCGATTCGTGCCCCTTCCGGTACAACGCGGCAACCCAGTGCGATTGCCAGTGCTCCAGTGCTATTGAATGGTACCGGCCAACTGGAAGATGGGCAAGTACATGGCGACCAGGACGAAGGCGATCACCAGACCGACGACCATCAACAACGCCGGCTCGATCCAGGTGGTGACCCGTGAAAGATAGAGGTCCATCTCCTCTTCGTGGAAGTCGGCCACCTCGTTTAACATCTCTTCCAGGGCGCCCGTCATTTCACCCACGCCGATCATTTCGACGGTGATCTTCGGAAAGAATCCGATGTGTGAAAATGCGACCGCAAGCTTTCCACCCCGCCGAATCTCTTCATCCACCGCTTCCAACTGCCGGCGCACCACCCGATTTCCCATGCTGTCGCTCATGATCCGAAGCGCACCGACCACCGGCATCCCGCTTTTCAGGATTGTGGAGAGGGTACGGGTAATCCGAATCAGGTAGTTCCGCTGCACGATCGGCCCCAGAATGGGGAGTCGAAGCGCCACCTTCTCGTAAAATGACCGTCCGCGCTCACTTTGATAGGAACGGTATAACAGAAACAACCCCAGCAATCCCCCCGGCAGCCAGACGATCATGGAAGCTTGGGCGTAGTGTACGCCCCCCAGGAGGATGCGTGTCACCAGCGGCAGGGACTTCTGCGCCCCTTCGTACATTTCCGCAAAGGTGGGGATGACGTAAAAAATCAAAAATGCCAACACCAAACCGCCGAAGAGGAGCAGGAACGAGGGATAGGAGAGGGCGGCGAAGACCTTTTTGCGCAGGTCGATCAGTTTTCTCTGGTAAACCATGAAACGCGCGATGACCTCGACCAGGTTTCCGCTCTTCTCTCCCGCCCGCAGCGATGCCACGTAGAGTTCGGGGAAAAAGGCGGGATGTCTTGCCATGGCATCGGAGATGGCGCTCCCTTCGCGCACCCCCTGTTGCACGTTTTTCAAGGCCGCCGAAAAGGCCGGCTTCCACTGTCCCTCCGATAGGATGTCCAGCACCTGCATGATCGGAAGACCCGCCTTCAGCAGCACCCGCAGTTCGTGATTGAATGCCAGAAAGTCGCGCGCCGAGAGGCCCGTGCGGAGGCTCAAAGGCGATGCGAATCCGGTGGCGGGGGAGAGCGAGAGGACCAGCAGTCCTTCCGCCTCCAGGCGCTCTTTCAGCCGGGCCTCGTCTTCGGCCTCCACCTGCCGTTGCAGAATCGTGCCATCCGTTTTTGCGACACGATACGAAAAGAGCGGCATAAGACTCCAAAGACTGTAGGGGCGAATCGCGATTCGCCCCTACAGATCCGACGATACATTCCTGGCCTCTTCCCAGAGACGCTCCATCTCCGCCTGGGGGAGGGATTGCAGCGACAGGCCCCGCTCCGACACGTTGGATTCGATCCGTTGGAACCGGCCGATAAAACGGGCCGTGGCGCGGCGCAGGGCATCTTCCGGATTGATCTTCAAATGTCGGGCGGCATTCACCACGGAGAAGAGCAAGTCGCCCAACTCGGCTTCCACGGCGGCGTCCCCTGCCTGGGGAGCGGCGGACCGGGCCTCTTCGAGTTCGCACAACTCTTCGCGTATCTTTTCAAAAACCGGTTCGATCGTCTTCCAGTCGAATCCGACGCGCGCGGCCTTGCTTTGCACCTTGTGTGCCTGTAAAAGGGCCGGCAATTCGCGCGGAACGCCATCCAGCGCGGAGGTGCGGGCATGGTGACGCGCCTCCCTCCGCTTGATCGCCTCCCAGTGGGCCAGTACGGCCTCCGCATCCGGCAGGTCAATCGCTTCCTCCGAGAAAATATGGGGATGCCTGCGCGTCATTTTTTCGATGTTGGCGGAGAGGACATCTTCAATGTCGAAGTCCCCCGTCTCCTTGGCGATTTGTGCGTGAAAGAGCACCTGAAAAAGCAGATCGCCCAGTTCTTCGCGCAGCGGTTCGGCGTGTCCCGATTCGAGCGCTTCAAGCACCTCATAGGCCTCTTCGATCAGAAACGGCCGGAGCGATTCCGGCGTCTGTTGCCGATCCCAGGGACACCCCCCTTCTCCCCGTAACCGGGTCATCACCTCCACCAATCGATCAAAACGCTGCGACATGCGCCCTCTCCAACCATACAAACGGCGATCAATCGGCCTGGTACAGTCTTCAACCGACGGCCTCGAACGGCAGATCATCTTATCGGAAGCGATTCGGATGGAATCAAGGCGGGAATCAAAGAAGCTCTTCTTCGATCTGGACGGAGGTCTGTGCCTTGAGTGCTGCGGTGTAGGCGTTTAACACCTTCTGTTTTTTGGTGAACAGGGCGTCGGAGAGGGCCCGATCGGGGTCTGGGTTGTTCGGCTGTGCCGTTTTGGTCTGCTCCATTTCGATAGGTGTCAGGGCCACGGCGTCCTTGACCAGCTCTTTGGCCTTTTCGATCAGCATCTCTTCCCGCTGTTGCCGTTCGAACGTTTCCAGGGTCAGCCGCTCGGCGGCCAGGATGCGGCGGTAGCGCTCCGCGTCAAAGGCCCCCTCGTTCTGGAATCCGGGAAGTTTTGTAATTTCGTCACGCAAGGTCTGGTCGGAGATCAGAAGCCCCATCCGCCGTGCCTCCGTCAGCCAGAGGGCCCGATCCACCAAACCATCAATCACCTGTTTTCGGACCAGTTTGTCGTCATATTTGTCTTTGAGGAATTCACGGTAGAAACGGGCGGTGTTTTGATAGGCGCGGCGGTAGGCCACGCTGTCAATGGGCACTTCACCCACCTGTGCCACCGGAGGTTCTCCCTGATCGTCAAAACCCCACCACCCCATGGAGATCGTGAACGCAACGGCCAAGCCGCCCATGATGGTCTTGTAGAACCAGGGGTTTTCGATCGCCCCGCGTCGCAGTGTCTTTATCATGACGATTTCCCGTAAAACATTGAACTTGTTCGAATAGTACCATTATGCTGTGCGGAAGGCAATGCAGTTGCCCGCCGGGGCTGTTTGCCGCGTTTGGACTTTTCCGTGATCTTGCCGTTCGATGTCCGTTGATCGGGTTGCAATCGTAACCGGTGGAAGCCGGGGGATCGGCCTTGCCATTGCGCAGGCACTTTCGGCGGAGGGGTGCGGGGTTGTCCTCTGCGCGCGGGATGAGAAGGCGCTTGCGCGGGCAGAGGCGCGGATTGTCCGCGCGGACGGGAAGGTGCTTTCGATTTCCGGCGATCTCACGCAACCTGCGGCGGCGAAACGTGTCGTGGCGCGCACGCTCCGGCACTTTGGGCGGGTGGACATCCTGGTGAACAATGTGGGGGGGCTCCGCCAAAATCGTGCCGATCGCACCTTTCCGGAACTGACCGATCGCGACTTTCGTGACACGCTCGAACTCAATCTGATGACCGCCGTCCGCGCCTGCCGCGCGGTCATCCCGCCGATGCGGACGCAGCGGGAAGGCTGGATCGTCAACATCGCCTCCACGGCGGGGCAAGACGGGGCCGCGCAATATCCCGACTACCGGATTGCCAAGGCGGGACTGATTGCTCTGGGTCGGGGGCTTGCAACCGATCTGGCCCCGGACGGCATCCGCGTCAACACGGTTTGCCCCGGGCCGGTCTGGACCCCCTCCTGGGAGCGGGAAGCGGCACGGAAGGCCAAACAGGCGGGGGTGCCGGTGGACGACATGGCGCGGGCCATCCAAACCGGTGTGGCCGCCACGATCCCGCTGGGACGGATGGGTGAGGTGGAAGAGGTTGCACGGCTGGTGGCCTTTTTGGCCTCACCCAAGAACACCTGGATGACCGGTGCCGTCCTTTGCATTGACGGCGGCGGAATACGGCAAACAACATGACCGAGACGAATCGAACCCATTTCACCCTCCTGCAGACCGATCCGCAGACGGCGACCCGTCCGCAGACGGCGGCCCGTCGGGGAATTATTAAGACAGCCCATGGCGACGTGCAAACGCCGGCGTTCTGTCCGGTCGGCACGGCGGGAAGTGTCAAGGGGATGACGCCGCAGGACCTGGCCACGCTGGACACCCAGATGATCCTGGCCAATGCCTATCATCTCTCTCTGCGGCCGGGACACCTGTTCCTGAAGGAGCGGGGGGGACTCCACCCCTTCATGGCTTGGGAGAGACCGATCCTGACCGACAGTGGTGGCTATCAGCTCTTCAGCATGAAGCTGCTGACAAAAGTCCGCGACGACGGGGTCACTTTCAAGTCCCATCTGGATGGCGCCCGCCACTTCCTCACCCCCGAAGCGGTCATCCAGATCGAAGAGGCGATTGGGGCCGACATTATCATGCCGTTGGACGAGTGCCTCCCCTATCCCTCGGATCACGAAACGGCAGCCCAATCTCTTTCGCGCACGCTGCTGTGGGCGAAACGCTCCAAACGGGCGCATCGCCGTCCGGATCAACACCTCTACGGCATTGTGCAGGGGGGATTTTACGAGGAGTTGCGCAAGCAGGCCGTTATGGAATTGTTGGAGGTTGCCTTCGACGGCTACGCCATAGGCGGTCTGTCTGTGGGGGAGCCGCAGGAGGAGATGTTGCGGGTGATCGAACAGACGACGGCCCACCTCCCCCGGACGGCGCCACGCTATCTGATGGGGGTGGGCCGTCCGGAAGATATTGTGGAGGCGGTCTGTCGGGGGATTGACCTGTTCGATTGCGTTTTGCCGACACGCCACGCGCGGACGGGATCGCTTTTTACCCGAACCGGCGAGATGAATATCCGAAACGCGCGATATGCGGGGGAAGACCAACCCCTCGATTCAAGCTGCGGCTGCTACACCTGCCGCCACTTCTCACGGGCCTACCTGCGCCACCTGTTCATGGCCAAGGAGCTGCTGGCCCTTCGGTTGAACACCCTCCACAATCTCTCCTACTACCTGACCCTGATGAAAGAGATCCGGCAGGCGATCGAGCGCGACACGCTGCCGCTTTTCAGACAGACTTTTTATGAAGCGCGCGCCGCAGCCGAATAAACTTGAAGGGCGTACTATGGAACCATGGGGGGGGCCATGGGGGCCATGCGGCGACGTTTGGGGGAAAGGATCACCGAAAGAAAGAAGACGAACGTTGCGACGAGCACAATCGTTGCGCCCGAGGGGAGGTCCATCCGGTATGAAAGGGCCACCCCCGTCCAGGCGGAGAAGACGCCCACCGTCACCGCACCGATCATCATGCCGCGCATGTTGCGCGCCCATTGCTGCGCCGTGGCGGCGGGGATGATGAGCAGCGCGAAGACCAGGATCGCCCCCACCGTCTTGAGCGCAATGACCAGCGTCAGGGAGATGAGGCTCAACAGGACAAAAAAGAGGGGACGGGCCGGGACGCCGGATGCCTCCGCCATCTCCTGGTCGAACGAAATAAAGTGGAATTCCTTGAACAGGAGCGCCACAACGGAGAGGATGACCAGGGAGAGCAGCAGGATCGTTAAGACTTCCTCAGTCGTCACCGAAAGGATGCTGCCGAAGAGATACCCGTAAACTTCCGGGTTATAGCGCCCCATCAGACCGATAAACAGGATCGCCAACGCCATCGTCAGTGTGTAAAAGATGCCGATCGGCACATCCGGCTTCAGCGCCCCCTTCTCCTGCAAGACCCCCGTAATCCAGACCGTGGCAAGACCGAAGAGAATCGCCATCGGGAGTGGTGGGACGCCAATCAAAAAGGCCAGGCAAACACCCGCAAACGCGGCATGCGATGTGCCCGCCCCCACGAAGGAGAGCCCCTTTAGCACCACGAACACGCCCATGACCGCGCAGACGACGCCGACGAGGAACGAGGCCAGGAACGCCCGCTGCATGAAACCGTAAGAGAATATTTCCATGATGGATTGCTAAAGCGAAGCGCTCTGCCCTCCGCAGGAGCCGCAGGAGCGAATCAGGTTCAGGTCGGCCGAGAAGAGGTCTCGGATGTCTGCAATGTTCAGGGCAACCATCGCCATCCGATCCAGCCCCAGGCCCCAGGCGATGACCGGAACATCCACACCCAGAGGCCCCGTCACCTCCGGACGGAAGATGCCGGCGCCACCCAGCTCCATCCACCCCAGACTGGGATGGCGGATGTGCAGCTCGACGGACGGTTCCGTAAAGGGGAAATAGGCGGGCAGAAATTTAAGCTCTTCGGCCTGCGCAATCTCTTTTGCAAAGAGGGTCAGCAGGCCCAGCAGGGTGCCGAAGTGGATGTCGTACCCCAGGACAATCCCTTCCACCTGGAAGAAATCCGGGGCATGGGTGGCGTCCACCGCGTCGTATCGGAAGCAGCGCGCAATCGAAAAATATTTACCCGGAATCTGCGGGCCCGCACCCAGTGTGCGTGCGGAGACGGCCGTCCCCTGGCTGCGCAGGATCAGGCGGCGGGTTCTTTGGACATCGAACGGATAGCGCCAGCCGCGTGAGCCGCTTTTTCCACCCTCCCGATGTGCCGCAGCGACCTGTTCGATCGTCTTTTCCGGGATCGTCTTGTCCCGCCCCCCGCCCTTGACGAAATAGACGTCGTGGATTTCGCGTGCGGGATGAAACTGGGGCATATACAGGGCATCCATGTTCCAAAACTCGGACTCCACCAATGGCCCCCGCACCTCGGCAAACCCCATCGCCACGAATTTTTGCTTCACCTGGTCCAGGAAGTCCTTATAGGGGTGTTTGCGTCCTCCCAGGAGCCTGGGGGGCGGAAGTTGAATGTTGTACGGACGGAAGGGCCTTCCGCGCCACGCCTCATTCTTCAGTAACTCCGGCGTGAGCGGGCCGATCTCTTCGACCTCCGACATCTCGGAGAGGAGACGATAGAGCGGATCGAAGCGCTCGGTTGTCCCGTAAGTTCG
>CAZOFZ010000024.1:0-17611 GCA_964579175.1 uncultured Nitrospirota bacterium
ACCTCGGATGCGCCCGGCTTTTCCTACGAACTTTCTGGATTGTACCGCGTTTCGACCGTACCGGTGCACTTAACCCTCGGTTACAAATATCAGGAATTTGAGACGGACAATGGCAACGTTACAGATGAATTCAGCGGATTTACATTTGGCGCAAATTATACGTTTTGAGAGACAGCATGTTCGGGGACAGGCGCCACAAAAGATGGCAGGGACCGGCCAGGGTAATCGCTGTGGTCGTTGCCGTGCTACTGTCGTCCTGTACCGGTATGGCGCCGCTGCCACCGATGCCACCCCCGCCACCCTCGCTACCGCCACCCCCGGCTGATCCGCCCGTATCGCCATTTCCGCCACCGCCTCCCATGCCTATGTCAGAAGCGCCTGTCGAGCCGACGCGGGCGCGCGAGGAGGAGGGCTTTCCTCAGTTCCCTTGGCCTCCGCCCAAGGCCTCCGCGTTTGCGAAGCTTCCGCGTTCCGAAATCATTCCATCCGGTCTGTCACTGCCTCAATTGAACGATGCGGCCCATCGCCTGGAGCAGGCGTTGGACGTGGCTGGCTATGACCAGAGGCGTTATTACGCGATTCCGGGCGGCTTTGCCCTGGTGACGCAAATCGAACAGATGCGCTCGGATGGCACTCCGAAAAGCGCACCAGACCGGTGGTCCGTCCCCGTACCGCACGCAAAAGTCGTTGATTTAAAAAGCTACCTCCTGGCGCTCTTGACGAAGCCGGTGGGTCATTATCGGGTCATTGCCTTCGTCGTAACGGACCGACTGATCAAACAGGGCGAGGCCAGCCTCAGTGAGGAAGAGGCGAGAGGGTGGACGCGTGATGGGGGAATGGGCTTACCGCAGGAGATCGCCACGATCCCCTATTCCGATACACATGAGGTGGGGGCGCTCATCTATGAGTTTGAAAAGAAACAGGATGAGGCGGCCGTCCTCATCCAGCAGAGTCTCCTGACTGGGAAAACCCATCTCGAACGATCTGGAATTTTAAAGGCCCTGAAGAGCTTATGAAAGGGCTGATGGAAAAGCCGATGAAGGACCGATATTGTGCCGATGCCTGTAAAACGTGCCAGAAATAGACTGGCGATGGTTTGGTTTATTGGAGGCGGCATCTGGTTTGTGCTGCTTCTGTTCCAGAGCCTTTTGGGGCGTTTCTCGCCGTCGGAGCAGGAAGAAGTCCGGTCGCTGTTCCTCCCCCTTGTGATACCCACCCTCACGCTGATGATCGGCACGTTTGCCACGGATGCCTTCGAACGCTCGCAATCCCACGCAACGGTGAAGAAGTCCTTTTTTCGTCTGACGCTAGGGTTGTCCATCGGCTATCTCACGCTTGTTGGGCTCCCCCTTCTGCTGATCCCTTTTTCCGACAAATCCCCGATTGCGTTGTTACGCGAGTCCCAGCTTTGGCTCATCATCCTGCATGGACTGGTCAGCATCGCACTCGGGGCATTCTTCGTCCACAAACCCAAAGAAAAATCGGCCCAAACACAGGAAAACGAATAAAATGGCACGGGCCCCTGTGTCACGGGGGGGCCGTCACGCGTTGGGATGAACTTGAGGTTGCTCTCTTATTCCGCAACTACGCCGACGCAGCGGGGACAAAGGGTGGGATGCGCAGGGGAGAGACCGACCCTTTCTTCATATATCCAGCAGCGTTCGCACTTGGCGCCACGCGCGGGGGAGACCACGACGGTGAGATCGGGAGTTGATGTATGCGCTTCGGTGTCTGCTTCGGTGGGTGCTTCGCTCAAGTCCACCTGCGAGACGATGAACAGGGAGGGGAGAAGGGCCTCTTTCTCCTTGAGGAATTCAAAGAGTGCGGGTGCGGCCACGAGGCTGACCGCCGCCTCCAGCGCGTTGCCGATCCGCTTCTCTTTACGGGCCGCTTCCAAGTGCCGCGCAATCTCCTCCCGCACGCGCATCAGGCGTGCCCACGGCTCGGCCAGTTCCGGATAGCGAATGGCGTGTGGCGAGGCCGCGCCTCCGGGGGGGCGAAAGCGGGCCAGATGAACGCTGCCTGCGGATTGGAGTTGTGGGGGCAATGCGGCCCAGATTTCTTCGGCCGTGAAGACCAGGATCGGCGCCATCAGTTGCGTCAGCGTCACCAGCGTTTCGTGCAGTACCGCCTGCGCCGCCCGCCGGTCCGATGCGCCGCCGGCGTAGAGCCGGTCTTTCAGGATGTCCAGGTAGAAGGCCGATAAATCCACGGCACAGAAGTTATTGAGCGCGTGGAAGACGATGTGGAACTCGAAATCGTGGTAGGCCCGCTGTACCTTTTCGTTGAGCAGGTCCAGTCGGTGCAACGCCCAGCGATCTATCTCGTGCAGGTTGGGCTCATGCAGGCCAGGCTCGTGCAGGTCGGGTGGCGTACCGGCGGGGTCGTAGTCGGACAGATTCCCCAGTAAAAACCGGCAGGTGTTGCGGATTTTTCGGTATGCCTCCGAAAGCTGCACCAGGATGTCGCGCGAGATGCGTACGTCGTCCCGAAAGTCGGTCGCGGCCACCCAGAGGCGTAAAATCTCGGCGCCATATTCCCGAATGATCTCTTGCGGCGCCACCACGTTGCCGGCCGATTTGGACATCTTTTTCCCGGCCCCGTCCACCGTGAAACCGTGCGTGAGTACCGCTTTGTAGGGGGGGGCGCCATCCGTTGAAAGGGCCACCAGCAGCGAGCTGTGAAACCAGCCCCGATGCTGATCGGAACCCTCCAGATACAGATCGGCGGGCCAGACAAGCTCCGGCCTCCGTTTGAGCACCGCCGCGTAGCTGGCACCCGACTCGAACCAGACATCCAGGATGTCGTTCTCCTGAGAAAACCCCTGCCCCCCGCAAGGACAAGTCGTCCCCGGCGGCAGCAGTGCGTCCGCCGTTTTGGAAAACCAGATGTCCGACCCCCCCTCTCGCGCCATCAGATCGGCGACATAGTCGCAGATGGCCTGCGAATAGAGCGGCCTCCGACACGCAAGACAGGTGAAGGCCACAATCGGCACCCCCCAGGCCCGCTGCCGGCTGATACACCAGTCGGGGCGGGCGGTCATCATCCCCAGAATCCGGTCCTGGCCCCATTTGGGAATCCATCGGACATCCCCCTCGATGGCGGCAATGGCCCGTGCCCGCAAATCTGCAATTTCCATCGAGATGAACCACTGTTCTGTGGCGCGGAAGATCACCGGCTGTTTGCAGCGCCAGCAGTGCGGGTAAGAATGGGTGAGCGCTTCCTGGCCCATCAGCAGACCCCGTTCGGAGAGGCGCGCGATAATGAGGGGATTCGCATCGAAGACGTTCTGACCGATCAGTTCGGCCTCGCCGACCTCGTCCGTGAAGCGGCCCCGCGCGTCTACCGGTGCCAGCACGGCGAGGTCGGGATAGGTCTCCGTCAACTGAAAATCTTCCTGGCCATGGCCGGGGGCGATATGGA
Source organism: uncultured Nitrospirota bacterium (assembly GCA_964579175.1). Lineage (GTDB taxonomy): Bacteria > Nitrospirota > Nitrospiria > SBBL01 > CAZOFZ01 > CAZOFZ01. The sequence goes on from CAZOFZ010000024.1 coordinate 3,424, forward strand.
CAATCCCCGTCCCCTGATCCAGGGTGACGAAGGTACCGACTACAACGGGGCTCGACGCCAGGCCAAATGGCCGGGCGCAGACCAATCCCGAAAGGGCGGCCCCTTTGACCGCGCCGAGGGGGTGATACATCTTCCAGCCGCACGCCGCCGCCACGGCTTCTGCCCGTTTTGCGGCCACGATGAAAACCTCGCGGTCGGCCTGGATGAGCAGATAGTCGAAGTCGGGGTGGACGCAGAGGGCCTGGTTGGCCGGCAGGGTCCAGGGGGTGGTCGTCCAGATCACAAAAGAGACCGCCGTCACGTCGGACGGCAGCGGCTGGTCCAGAAGCCGCAGCCACCGATCTTGCGGTGCGGCCAGCGGAAACTTGACGTAGACCGACGGCGTGGCGTGGTCGGCATATTCCACCTCGGCCTCGGCCAGCGCCGTCCGGTCGTGCGGGCACCAGAGCACCGGTTTCTTCCCCTTGTAAACGCCGCCCGCCGCCACCACGCGGCCAAACGCGCGCACGATTTCCGCCTCATAATCGGGCGTCAGCGTCAGATAGGGGTGCGCCCAGTCGCCCAGCACCCCCAGCCGCATGAACTCCTCGCGCTGGATGGCAATGAACGCTTCGGCATATTCCCGACAGCGCTTGCGGATGTCGAGCAGCGACGCGGACGCTTCTCCGTCTCCTTCCGGCCGCGATCCGCGCGCCTTGAGCACCTGATGTTCGATCGGCAGGCCGTGGCAGTCCCAGCCTGGCACGTAGGGGGCGGTGTGACCGCTCATCGTTTTGAGGCGGACGACGATGTCTTTTAGGATTTTATTGAGGGCGTGGCCGATGTGGATGTGGCCGTTGGCGTAAGGCGGCCCGTCATGGAGGATATATTTTGGACGCCCCGCGCCCCTCTTTTGAAGCTGGTCGTACAGCCCGTCGCGCTCCCACTGGGCCAGGCGCGCGGGTTCCGCCTGCGGCAGATTCGCCCGCATTGGAAAATCGGTACGAGGCAGATGGAGGGTGGATTTATAGTCGTGGCTCATGATGGGGAGGAATCCTAGCATCCGGTTCCCGTAAGTGCAATCGGATCAGTCCCTTGCATCGAATACATGCGTCTATTAGGATGGGCCCACGTATGATGCAAAAGGCGGGACAAATCGAATATCTGCTCCTGGATGTGGATGGCGTTCTGACCGACGGCACCCTCTACTTCGACGCGGAAGGAGGGGAAATCAAACGGTTTTCGATTTACGACGGTCAGGGCATCCGCCTTCTCCAGGATGCGGGGATCGGCGTTGGAATCCTGTCGGGACGCCGCTCCCACGCCGTTTCACGGCGGGCGAAAGAGCTGCGGATTCGGGACCTCTTCCAGGGCATTTCGGAAAAAGTGATCGTCTATGAAAAAATTTTAAAAAAGCGCAAACTGCGGGAGGAAGCGGTGGCCTACATGGGGGACGACCTCGCCGATCTTCCGGTCCTTGCGCGTGTGGGATGCTCCATTTCCGTTCCCAATGCCGTAGAGGCGGTGCGGAGCGCCGTGGATTGGGTCACGATCCGGCGGGGCGGAGAGGGGGCCGTGCGAGAGGTGGCCGATACGATCCTTTCGGCGAAGCGCGCCCTGGGACATCTCCCGAAAGATCATCCATGAACCTGCCGAACGCACTGACAACACTGCGCATTCTCCTGATTCCTTTTTTTGTCTTTTTCTATTACCTGTCCTCCGTGGTCGGCGCGTTCATCGCCGCGCTTATTTTTATCGCCGCTTCCATCACGGACGTCCTGGATGGGTACCTGGCTCGACGCAGATCGGAAGTGACGCGGATTGGGCAGCTTTTAGACCCGATTGCCGACAAGTTGCTGATCGTTTCCGCACTGGTATTGCTGGTTGAAAATAAACGGGTCCCCTCCTGGATGGCCATTATTATCATCGGACGGGAATTTGCGATGACGGGAATGCGGGCGATTGCGTCGTCACGGGGGATTGTGATCGGTGCGGAACGGGCGGGAAAGTATAAAATGTTCCTTCAGATTATCGCGATCCTGCTTTTGATTATAGACACCGCCTCCGATCCGTGGAATCGGACGCTGCGGCAGGTCGGGCTTCTACTGCTGGGGGGCGCCATGCTCCTGGCGATCTTTTCGGCGGGACAGTACGTCACAAAATATGGCCGAATAGCCCTGTCCAAGGAATAGGCGTGCCGTACAGCGGATGGGAGATCGCAATCGTCGTCGTCGCCTATGGCATCGGCGGAATCCCGTTCGGGCTTCTGATTGTCCGGGGGATCAAGGGTGTGGACCTGCGACAGGCGGGAAGCGGGAACATTGGCGCGACCAATGCCCTGCGGGTGGCGGGGAAGATGCCCGCGCTATTGACGCTCGCTGCGGATGTCCTGAAGGGATGCACGGCAGTCTGGATCGCGGAAGCGTTCGGGATGCATGCACTCCCGTGGGTTGGATTGGCCGTCATTACCGGACATATCTTCCCGATCTTTCTGAAATTCAAGGGTGGCAAAGGGGTGGCAACCGCTTTTGGCGTCTTTCTGGCCCTTGCGCCCCGGATTGCCCTTGCGGCCCTCCCGATCTGGTTGTGCGGCAGCTATCTGGGCGGCTATTCATCGGTCGGCGCGCTGGCCGCCTTCGGCGCCCTGCCGTTGATTGCCCTCTTCTTTAAAGCGGAATCCGATATAATTGTTCTCAGTGTCGTTGTCTCGATCTTGATTTATTTTCGACATTTTGACAATATGCGGCGTCTTCTAAAGGGAGATGAGCGACCGATTTAGGGGGGGGTATGCGGAGCACCTCTAAAGATCTACTGCGCGGCCAAACTGCTGCGTTGCGCGGTGCTCGGAATCCTCATATATTCACAGATATACTCCGGTTCCTGTGCTCCCTGCGCCTTGCATTTTGGCCGCTCGTGACGGTTTTTAGAAGTGCCCTCCGGTTTCTTCCGCTTCTGTTCTTCCTCTTTTCATCTGCCGAAGCCCAGACCTTCGATCTGGACCGCCTTCTGCAAGACGGTACGTTGGAGGCATTCAAGACCGAACATGCCATCGAACGCTGCGATCTGACCGCGCAGGCGATCTTGTTGAGGGCAGAAGCGGCGCTGGTGGATGGACAGTCCCAGGCGGCCATGTCGCTGGGGGAGACCGCCACCCGGTTCTCGCCCGAGAGTCCGTCGCCCCATTTCTTCCTGGCCAGACTCCATTTCTTCGAGGCCGATCTCCCGGCTGCCGCGCAACACTACTCCCTGGGGTTGTTCCATGGCCTGCAGGATTTCTGGTTTCTCCTCTCGACGCTGGGCCTTGTCCTGCTGATTGCCTTGGCGGCACTTTTGTCAAGTAGCCTGGTCTTTGCCCTCTGTTCTCTGTTTTACATCGGTCGCCTTTGGGTCCACGAATGGACGGAGCGCTTCGGGGTGCCTCACCTGTGGGCCTGCGGATTCTATCTGCTACTGGTGTTGCTGCCGCTTCTTCTGGGATTCCCCCTGGTCTGGTTTGTGGTCTTCTGCTTTTTGCTCTCTTTTGGGTTCTATCGGCGCGCCGAACGGGGAGTGGTCATCCTGTTCCTTGTCACCCTCGGCGCCACATCCTGGGTGCTGTCCCTGATCTCTCCATTTTTCATGGCGAAAAACTCCGTGTTGTTAAATCAGATGGTGCAGAACGTTCAGGGCGCATCCCCACGCTTGCCCCCGATGCCGATCTCTCCGAAAATTTCTCCGCCAATTTCTCAGATTCTCTTGGCCTCCCATGCGATGCAAAACAGTGCGTACGCCGATGCGGAAAGGCTCTATCGGGAAGCCCTGTCGAAAGACCCCGATTCCCCACTGCTTTTAAATAACCTGGGCAACATCTATTTTTATCTGAAGGACTACAAACAGGCCCTTGAATATTATCGGCAAGCACTACAAAATAGCCCGCAACCGGCCCTGGTACACTACAATTTAAGTCAAACCTATCGTGAGATGCTTTTGTTCGAAGAAGGGGAGAAGGCGTATGCGCAGGCGCTGTCCACAAATCGGGAGGCAACGGAGCGCTACACAAAAAGGGCCGTCCGGTATCCCACCTTGCCGGTGGTGGAGTCTCGTCTGACGCGAGGAGAGCTGTGGGATGAGGCGCTCGCCCACGAAGACGCAGAAATCGGTGAGGCCCTCTTTCGGGGATGGGCCGGGGGAGGGCCTGCACAGTCTTTCTGGATCGCGTTAGTTTGCGCAGTCCTGCTGCCATTTTCTTCCACGCTCTTGAAGTCCTTTCATACGGGAAAACCTTGCAGCATTTGCAGGCGTCCCATCTGTCATCGGTGCGAGCAAGCCCTCTTTGGTTACAACACTTGTTCCGAGTGTGCGGGGCAGTTTTCGGGGATGACGCATATGCACCTTGCCCAGTTGGAACATGCCCGAAAACAGATTCCACCGATCTATCTCCCATTCTTTCTGATTCCGGGTTGCGGTCAAATCGTGTTGGGTCAGACCGTGCCTGGTTTCGTCTTTTTATTCCTGACCGCTTCCCTGGGGCTGCTCTTTTTAAGTGACCCCCTCTTCTCCTCCGCACAATGGCATCTTCACGTCTCACCCCTGTTTTTGGGGGTGGGTCTCATAACGGTTTATGTCGTATCCGCGTTCAATCTGGTGCGCCGGATTACGACTTCGTCGTCATCGCAATAGATTTTGGAGCGCTATGTCCACGGACGTGTCTCTCGATCAAACTGAACTGGTGGAACGCCTTAAGGGAATCTCCCTTCAGAAACAGAACGGCCTTCTGACATTGGTGCGAGAAAAAAATGCCATTTTTATTCACTTTAAAAATGGGGAGATCGTTCGTGCCTGGGAGGGGAACGAGGAAGAGATTTTCGCGGAAGCGCTCATTAAAAGTAAAAAGATCGTGCAGACGCAGTTGGAGACGGCGTTGCGCATTCAGGGTAATATCAAGCAGCCCCTGGTCCGCGTCCTTCTGGACATGGGCTATCTGACCTCGGAGGAAATCAAGGGGGTTCATCGTCTGCTTTTGGAAGAAATTCTATTCCCCCTCTATGCCTGGAAGTCCGGACATTTCCGGTTTGAGGCGCAGGAAACTGCCTATGACGGCGACCTGGTGGAACCGTTCGGGGTCCCGCAGCTCCTTTCGGAATGGGAACATCGCGTGGCACAATGGCAGGCGCTCCTGCTTAAAATCCCTTCCCGACAGATCGTTTTTGAAGTGATTCCCGGCGTTCTTACGGCGCCTCCAGCCTTTGAAATGGGGCAGATGGAAGACCTTGAGCGGACCCGTGTCCTCCCAACCTATGTTCGACCGGACGATACCCAGAGCAAAATTACACGCACGGTTTATCATTTGCAGCACCAGGAAAGACCCCGCGAGAAAGGCCCGACCGGCGAGTGGCTGCTGCCGATCGTGAATGGACAACGTACCGTTCAGGAAATCATCGAACAGATCGGTATTGGGGAAGAGGAGGCCGTCCCTTCTGTCTATGCCGGTTTGGCCGATCTTCTCGAGAAAGGGTATATCCGTGCCCAGGCCGAGGTTGCAGAGGCCACACCCAATCCCCTTGAAGCAACACAATTATTCTCTGGAATAAGCAGGGAGATAAAGCCGGATATTTCCTCAAGTTTTACGTTAAGTAAATATGGGGGTAGGCAGAAAGATCGGATTCCAGTTGAGGCGCCCCTGGAAGAGGTGGCGGTGGTCCCGGTGCCGGTCACACCGGATGAGAACCTTGATAGATTCAGTACTGTGGGTTCGTATGCCCCGCCGGACGAAATGCCACGGCCCGTTGAATTCGAAACTTCCCCAACCACGGATGACACGCAGTTCGTCGCAAACGACGATGCCGGGGTGGATATTGCGGAAGCGACCGTGCCGGATAAAATGCGGGAAGAGGGCCCAGCGTCTCGCGTGCCGGGCCGAATCGCAGCAGTTCCGGCCTTTTCTGCGGCGCAGACGCGATTCCTTGTGAACGCCCTTTTGGGTCTGTTGCTCGTGGTGGTGCTGGTCTTGTCGCGTTCCTTTATTTTTGCCGCGTTTTCCGTGCCGCCGGAGTTTTCAGGGGCAATTCAGCGGCTCGTGTTGCAGAACGAAGAGGGCATCCTCCGCTCCACGCTGGAGGTCTATTACTTGGAGCATCGGCGCTTTCCCGAGACACTGGATGGATTGAGACGCTATTTTCGTACCGAAAAAGAGCAGGCGATTGATCTGTCCCGGTGGAACTATCGCTCGGACGGCACCCAATTCGATTTAGGGCTTGTCGGGGAGCGCGCAGATCTCTCTGATACGAGTTAATTTACATAATATACCTTATCGGACTCAATTGAAGAGGCGTTTTGACCGATTTTTGACGCGCTGAAACCTGCTTCAAAACACCCCGTACATCACCTCCCTTTGCAATGCCTGACGCAACTCGGCATCATCCCAAAATCACCCCTCTCCGTCTCGTATGTACTGAACGAGTGCACTCATTTGACAGCAACACCCTGTACGTGTTAATAAGGGCACGTTTTTCGGTGTTCTGGAATCAAACACTTTCAATCGCGACAGGCGAGGAGGAGGGTCATATGAAAGAAATAGAGACGAACAGTGCGGCAACGCTCGCCAAGGAAGAGAACCGAAGTCGCTATGAGACCCCGCGTCTCATACAGTATGGGAGCATCCATGCGATCACGTCCACGGCGGCACTAGGGTCGTTTGCAGACTTCATGGGATCCATGGTGCAATGATATAGGTTGCTAAACCATCGTGTCCCTGATCCATCTCCACCGGGCGTGAAGTTGCTCTGTGCCGTGAGACATGGAAGAGCAGGGAAATGTGTGTTACTACCGGGCCCATGGACTGTCTGTGGTCTCGGAGGTTCCCTGCCCAGCGTGGCGTGGGGGGGGGGCGGCGGATGGCGATATTTGGATACGCCGTCGCCGGGCCCTCCCGCAGTGGGCCTCGGGTCAGGGCGATGAGACATCCTATGAAGGTTTTTCCTTCTTCACCCCTACCCCCCTCCAACGAGGGGAGGGGGGAGAAGCAGGGGATGGGCGCATCGTCTTTCGTGATCCATGGGGCCATCTCTTCTCTCTGCAAGACGGGGACACAATAGAAGTATGGCCGAACGACGAGAGCCCCGATGAAACAGTGTCAGACACCCTGTTTGGTATGGCCATGGGGCTGCTGCTTCACCAGCGGGGGCGCTTGGTCTTTCATGCCGGGGCCGTGGAGATGGATGGACAGGGCGTGCTCCTGCTCGGAAACAGCGGGGCAGGGAAGTCCACGTTGTCCGCCGCATTACACGCCAGGGGGCACCGATGTCTCTCGGACGATCTCGTCTCCTGCGACCTCTCAAATGACGGAATTCTGACGGCCTATCCCGCCTATCCCGTTGTGAGTATTACCGATGAGGCTATTTCCGCCTTGGGTTCCTTTGGGAGGAACGCGTTCCGCACCCAGGGCATACCGGAAACAAAACAACCCCGACCGGTGGATCGCTTTCAAGGTACGCCGGTGCCCATTACACAAATCTATCTGTTGACCGTCGGTTCCAGGCCCCGCATCCAACCCCTTTCCGACCGCCTTTCCCTGATGTCTCTGTTGCGCCATCTGTATGGGGTGCGCATTCTCCACCAGGGCGATAGGCAATCCCCTCTTCTGCAGCGATGCGCCGTCGTCTCCCGCCATATTCCAGTGGTTCGGCTGGCACGTCCCTGGGCGTTACAAGCCCTTCCAGAGACGGTCCAGGTGATTGAAGCGCATCTCAACCTCACACACGCATGAGCGGCATTTTTGGCCTCTGTTACTGGGATGGACGGGAGGTCCCTCCGGAGCTGTTGCTTCGGATGGATCGGCGCCTGACGCATCGCGGTCCGGATGGGAGCGGCCAATGGCACCATCACGGCGTCGGTCTGGGGCACCGCCTCTTTCGGACGACGCCGGAATCGCTTCACGAGTCCCTGCCACAGGTTTCGGGGGCCGTCGTGCTTACCGCCGATGCCCGAATTGACAACCGTTCCGAGTTAATGTCCGATCTCGAGCTTGACGGCCCTGGCGAGACGATCGGCGATAGCACGTTGATTCTGGCGGCCCACCAGAAATGGGGCCCCGATGCCCCCTGCCACCTGATTGGGGACTTTGCCTACGCCCTTTGGGATTGGAACACGCGACAACTCTTTTGCGCGCGGGACCCCTTTGGCGTCCGGCCCTTTTATTATTTCCACCGGGAGGGCCGCGCCTTTTTCTTCGGTTCGGAACTCAAGGCCATCCTGGCCCTTCCGGAAGTCTCCCGCGATCTCAACGAGCTGGTGGTCGCCGATCACCTGGTCTGGATGGAACTCGACACGACCCTCACACCCTACGTGGGTCTCTTTCGCCTTCCTCCGGCACATGCCATGACGGTGACGGCTGGAGGGATGCGGCTCCGTCGCTACTGGTCGCTCGACGCCGCGCGTGAGATTCGGTTTCCCTCCGACGGGGACTACGAAGAAGCGTTCAGGGAACGGTTCACCGAAGCGGTCCGGTGTCGCCTCCGGAGTCTCACCCCCGTCGCTTCGACCCTGAGTGGCGGTCTGGATTCCTCATCGGTCACCGTGGTGGCGCGGCAACTTCAGCGCATGCAGAATGACGCACCCCTTCCCGTCTTTTCGCTCATTTTCGACACGTCGAAAGAGTGCGATGAGCGGGGCTATATTCAGGACGTGGTAGCGCAGGGGAGAACCCACCTCCACCCCGTGCTGGCCGATCAGATTCCGCCCCTGTCGGCCTGGGAACGGATGAGCCAATACCAGGACACCCTCCGGTTTTTTCCAAACTTTTCCATCAGCCATACCCTGTATTGCGCGGTGGCCCAGGCGGGATGTCGCGTGCTCCTCACCGGTTCCGATGGGGATATTGTCGTTTCACATGCCTTTCGCCTATTGAACGAACTGTTGTGCACCGCGAAGATCGGCTCCTTTTTCCGTGAATTGCGATGCGAGGCCCGGCAGGCCGACCGTCCCGTTCACACCGCCGCTCGGCTCCTGTGGAACTGTATCAAATCGCTTCTTCCCACCCCCGTCCGTATCGCGGGGGCGATGGTGCGGGGCTCCTATCGGACACCTTGGAAAAACCGTATCATCTGTCCCGATTTTGCGAAGCGGATCGGGCTTACGGACCGGCTGAATCATCTCTGGAGTCCCAACCGCCGGCCCATTCGGACCGTTCGAGAGGAACACCTCCGAGACCTCTCCTTTGGAGGCATTGCGGCGATGCATGAGGAAGAGGATAGCCAATGTGTCACCGCGGGCATCGAGACGCGACATCCCTTTTTCGATCGGCGCCTCGTGGAATTCTGCCTCGCTCTTCCGGCCCTGCAGAAGCGGCGAGAGGGATATGACCGCTCCATCATGCGCCGCTCCCTCCGTGGGCTGCTCCCCCAGACCATCGTGGATCGGCGCAGCAAGGCTGAATTCTCGCGCTATATGAGAAACGGTTTGCTGTATCGGGATCGGGAGCAGGTGGAGCAGATGCTTCGCCAACCCGATCGGATTGCCCCGTACATCCATCTGCCGGCGCTGCGGGCCACATGGGACCGTTTTCAATCGTCTCCGACGCACGACCTCCCCACCATTCGGGATGGAAACAATCTCTGGCAGGCGATCATTCTGGATCGGTGGCTGGCCCGGCACTTCTGACTTCAAAAAAGCCTTGACTTATTGGGAACGATTCCTTAGTGTATGCCGATTTATTCGGGCCACGCTCGGAAGCTGGCGGGTCTTGTGGCTGCCGTCGGCCGGCAGGCGTTACCTTTAGGCATCGGTTGAAATGTGGAGCCTGTGAGAGTTTTGGAGAATCTGATGAGGATCGGCGATATGGTGAAACGATCACTGATGATGGCGGCCTGTCTGCTCTTCTTGTCCAGTTTTGGATTGCAGGCGCAGGAGACACCCGTCCTGTCCCCCAATCTAACCTATGACCTCTGGATGGCCAAAGGGACCGCGCTTCTGAACGATGGACGATTTTTGGACGCGGACGAGGCGTTCCAGGCTGCGTTAACCGCCCGCGCGGACGATCCGCGCGCCACCTATCTGCTGGGCGTCGCGCAGGGGAAGCGTGAGAAGTATGCGGAAGCGGAGCGCACGTTGCGGAGGGCCCTGAAAATGCGCCTCAAGCGCGACGAACGGGAGGGGGCCTATCACGATCTGGGCGTGGTGTTCTTCAAACAGGGGAAATACGACGAGGCACTGGAAAGCCTGAAGTATGCCCGCGAAATCGCCCCGGATAACCGATTGATCGCTTTTAATGAGGGGATGATCCATAAAAAAACGGGGCAGGACGACGCGGCGGTGGCGGCCTTTCGGGAAGCCATCGCGGGTGCGGAAGGGCTGCCGTGGATCGCTTCCGCCCATTATCAGATGGGGGTTGTACGCTATCGGCAACAGCAGCACGAAGAGGCTTGGGCTGCATTTTCGGAGGTGATCCACCGGAGTCCCGAGTCGGACATTGCAAAGTCATCCGAAGTCTTTCTGGAAAAAATCGGGGAAGCGGAACGAACCGCCCTTGCGGGGGGTAAAAAACCGTGGGAACTCTCGGTGCATGCCAGCACCCAGCACGATAGCAACGTGACGCTGGACCCCACCGTCAGCCCTTCCAGCGATCGGGTGAGCCGGAGACGCGATAATCGGTTCGTGTTGCAACTGGGCGGAAGCCGTGAATTCCCCGCTTCCGTGCCGTGGGGCGCGGGGTATAGCTTCTATCGGAGCTGGCACTCGGAGCTCTCCCCCTACGACGTTCAAAACCACGAACCCTACCTCTACTGGCGTTATCGAAAAGAACGCCTGGATGGGCACCTGGAATATCTCTACAATTTCGTGGTCGTGGGAGATGAACGCTATATGCAGAGCCATACGCTCCGTCCCACGGTCACGCTGATCCGCAGCAGTACACGGTCGCTCCAGTTTCTCTATCAACTGCAATATCGCGCCTTCAAGGACAGCGCGCCGATCTTCCTGGACAATTCGGAGCGGGATGGGATCAACAACCTGTTCGGTCTGACCGAAAACTTTGCCTTTGCACATGGAAAACGGGCACTGCGATTGGGTTATACCGTGGATGCGGACCGGACCCAAAACGACGACTGGGAGGCCATCGGACATCGCATCTTTATCGCGGGGGAAGCGCTTCTCCCCTTGGCGTTAAAGTTGGAGGGGGGTGCCGACTACAGCGGCAGGCGTTATTCGAATCCCAATTCGTTTTCCGCCTCGGCCCCGAAGGAGGAGCGGGACGATGTCTCCTATACCGCCAATATCGGTCTGTCGCACACATTGAATGCGTTTTTCGAAATCGCCACGCAATATACCTATATCCGTAACGACTCCAACATCCCGATCTTCGATTATACGCGCGGAGTCTATGCCCTCAACGTCACCGGGAGATTTTAGGAGGCCTTCAATGCGAATCACAGGGCGAATCACAGGGCGAGTCATCGGCTACTTCAGCTACTTCATCCTGGCAACGCTTCTTCCGATAAAAGCGTGGGCGGAGCCGGTTGGGCCGATCGGGCCGATCGGATGGATTACGGCTGGCCCGGAGACGGTCCGCGCGCGAAGCGGAAGAGGTGCCGCCATTTCGGCGCAGGATATTTTGAAAACCGAAACGGGCACCAAAATGAAGGCCCTGATGAAGGGGGATACCGTGCTGACACTGGCTGGGGCAACCCAGCTTCAGGTGGACAAGGGGAAGGCCACGCTGCGCGGAGGGATCGTGCGCACCTTGGTTGGGATGGAACCCTACGAAGTACAAACCGAAAGTGCCCGTGCCGCCACATCGGGCGGATACTTCGTCACATGGAGTACGGAATGTGAGGGGAGTCCGGCCACCGGTGTCTTGGCGCTTTCGGGGAACGTAACGGCGTCCGATCCGGAGGGTGTCCAGAAAGTGACACTGGGCCCAGACTACTACACTTACGTCGGAGCGGATTGCCCGAATCCCGTTCCCCTGCCGGCCTCGCCCGCGCTCTATGCAGGACTCGTTGCCGCCACCGAGTTGGATGCGGAAGTCAGGACGGTGGTTGCGGAGGTCAGTGAGGGGGCGCAAGTTGATGTCCAGGAGAAGGGGGTGCCGATTTTCTTCCCGCAACCCCGGCGGCGCGCCCCGTCCGTTCCGCCCATTTCACAGACAGGGCCGCTTTTCCTGCTGACGCGGGTGCGCGTAAACATAGACTTTCGATAATCCGCCGATGCCATGATGAAAGGGACGCTATCCATGAGCCTGATCCGTCGTCTTGTCCTGCTTTCAATCGTCCTGCCGCTCTTTTGGGGGTGCGGGGGGCAGTCCGATGCCACATCGAAGAACGATATTGATCTCGTCCTTTCGATCCAGTCCGGAACGCAAAAGAGCGCTTTTGCGCCGGTACAATTCGGTATCCACAGTATCTTATTGGAGATCACAGGCCCCGGACTCGACAAGATCGGCATCGATGTCCCCGTCACGGATCAGACGATTGAAGTGCTGGAAGATGTCGTTGTACCGAGTGGCAGCCGTCGTTTCGAGGCCTTTGCGTACGACGCGGAGGGGTTGGCTTATTCCGGTTTTGTGGAAACCGTCTTGTCCGGTGGACGGCGTGTTGTGGACATCACGATGGTCCCCGTGCCGCGTGTCAGCCGCTTGAGCCTTCGACAGGCGGTCCCCGGAGATACGATCAAGATAACGGGCCGCGTCTTCGGGACGCCGCCGGAAGGGGTTATCGCACCCAATAACAGTCGGGTCACCGTGGGTGGCGTGGAGGCGGAAATCCTGCGCTGGAGCGATACGGCGATCGTGGCAATTATACCCGCACTCCCGGCGAGCGATACATCCGTTCCGGTTCTGGTAGAGTTTGGAGAACAAAAAAGCGACACCGCGTTCACGGTTAAAATCCAGGATCAGGTCTTGGGTGTGGGCGGAAGAGATTCGGAGGAGAACCTGGATGGTCTCCTCTTCCCGGTCTCCGGGCCGGTCTCCGGGGGCATGACTGTCACCGATGACGTCGCCACGGTGCCGGGGGTCAGTCGCGTTGTTCCGAGTGGCCCCACCCTTTCCGTAGCCCTGTCCGGAGATGCTTCCACCGTGGCGGAGGCCGGTTCTGATGACGCGCAGGACGTGGCTGTTTCGAGGGACGGTGGCGTCATTCTGACGGCCGACGGAACCTCGGCCATTCGGCGCACAATGGGTGCTGCACCTGCCACGACAATTGGCAACGGCGATTGTATCCACGAAGTGGCCCTCTCCTCCGATGGCAAGACGGCTGCGGCAATCGGCGCGCCTTGTAGCGGCGGCGCATTTCGGCTCTATCGGGTGGACAATGTGACGGAGAGTCCGTCCTTCACACTGGTGTCGCAAGCCGGAAGCGAGACCTACACCGATGTCGCAATCAGCGAGGATGCCGAAACGGTGCTGGTGGGGTGGAGGCAGGCGGACACGACGGGCGGCGTCCATCGTGTGCTGGATTTCAACGGGGCGGCGCCTACTTCCCTACACGAGACACTCGCTTCCGGGCTTGCGCGCGTCAATCACGTGGATGTGGATTTGAGCGCGGACGGCATCACCGCCATCGTGGCCATGCAGGACGCCGCGATCCCAAAATCGGTCATTTTCCAAATCTGGGATGCCGATTTGTCCACATCCAGACCCTCCGGGCCTACGGCGCCCATCGAGTTTACCGCAGTCGTGGGTGCTGCGATCAATTCCGGCGGATCGCTGGGCATTGTTAAAACATTCGATGATAACGTGGGGAAGGGACCCAGGATACATCGGTTTGACCAGTTCAATGTAACCCCTGCGGTGCTCCCCGCTCCGCTACTTCCGGATCCTTTGCTCAACACCGCGCTGGAAAGTCGCGGACAGGATCAGGTTGACCTGCAATAGTTTTCGGGGGCCTGCGCTGGCAACGCCCCTGCCCTCCTTCTTTCTTTACAAGTTATAAGTTCCTTGTTTTATGTCCGCAACGGCCCTTCCCCCTATCCCCGCGAGAAATTCCGCCGCATGTCGGGTGCAGGTTGGGCGTCACTGCATGCCGATGGCCCTTGCGAACCGCCTGCCGAAATCGGTACGTTTGAGGATGCCAGTTTTATACTCCACCTTGCCCTCGTCTGCCTGTGCTGCCTGGCTTAGCCGTAGGAACTCAGGTCGTTGATCAACCCACGCGTAGCGCGCAAGGTCGGTCAGGTGCGTATCGTGTAATAGTTTAGACTTAGTCTGACATTTCTAGTAAAATAACGACAAACAAAG